>CAJADF010000110.1 GCA_903938485.1 uncultured Methylococcaceae bacterium | reverse complement strand
GTGCTCTTTTAGCGTTAAAGTGGTTTGTAAATCTGTCGCAAACGTTCTTAAATTACGGTTATTAATACCGATTAGTTTAGTCTCTAAGGTCAACGCTCTTTGTAACTCTTCTGCGTCATGTACTTCTACTAAAACATCCATACCTAACTTGACAGCCACATCATGCAACTCATGCATTAAAGCGTCATCTAAAGCAGCGGCAATCAATAAAATACAATCGGCACCCAAAGCACGCGCTTCATAAATTTGATAGGCATCAATCATGAAGTCTTTTCTTAACACCGGTAATGGGCAACGCTCTCTCACCATTTGTAAGTAAGCTTCTGAACCCTGAAAAAATTCTTTATCGGTTAATACGGATAAACAAGCCGCACCATTCATCGCATAATCTTGCCCAATATAAACCGGTTGAAAGTTTTCTCTGATCACACCTTGGCTAGGCGAGGCTTTTTTAATCTCAGCTATAATCGCTGGTTTTTTAGCGAGTGCTTTAGCTTGTAAAGCATTATAAAAACCTCTAGGTCTTTCAACACCTGAAGCAATTTCTTCTAGGTTAGCGATAGGCATACCTAACTTGCGTCGGGCTACTTCTTCGTCTTTTTTTGCCAAAATTGTTTTTAAAATATCAGGGGTATCACTCATAATCTTTCTTATTATTTAATGTGTTTTTGAATAGGCGATTAAAGCATCGAATTTGGCTTTTGCCGCACCCGTTGCAATCACTTCTTGCGCTTTATGTATACCATCAGCCAGCGTATCCGTCATATTAGCGGCATAAATAGCCGCACCGGCATTTAACAGTACAATGTCTTTAGCTGTACTGGTAATATTATTAAGCACAGATTCGACCATCACCAAACTGGATGCGGCATCTGTCACCGCTAAGTCTTTTAAACTAGCACGTTTAAAACCAAATTGTTCTGGACTGATGGTGTAAGTTAAGATTTGACCTGCCTTAAGCTCAGCCACGTGAGTATCAGAAGCAATACTGATTTCATCTAAACCGTCTTCAGCATTAACCACCAAGACATGCTGACTACCTAGTTTCTTTAAAACGTGCGCTAAAGGTTCTACCCAGTCTCTAGAAAACACGCCAATGAGTTGATTGGGTGCGCTGGCAGGATTTGATAAGGGGCCTAACAGATTAAACAGGGTTCTAACGCCCATTTCTTTACGAACGGTTATGGTATGTTTCATCGCACCATGATGCTTAGGGGCAAATAAAAATCCCACGCCTATCTCATTAACGCATTTCACCACGTGTTCGGTCGTTAAATCTAAATTAACACCCGCCACTTCTAAGAGATCGGCACTACCACAAGTGCTAGAAACCGAACGATTACCATGTTTAGCGACCTGACCACCCGCTGCCGCAACCACAAATGCACAAGTGGTAGAAATATTAAAAGTATTAGCGCCATCGCCACCCGTACCACAGGTATCAATAACATGATCACCTTTAATAGGCACTTTGTGGGCAAGTTCTCGCATGACTTCTACTGCCGCTGCAATTTCATCAATACTTTCACCTTTACAGCGTAAAGCAATTAAAAACGCAGACATTTGTGCGTCAGTGACTTGACCAGACATGATTAATCGCATCACCGCACGCATTTCTTCTATGCTTAGATTTTGCTTATTCAGTAAGGTTTGGATTGCTTGTTGTATGGTCATTATTTAAATCGTGAAGGATGGCTATGCAAGCACTATCTGATTAAAAAATTTCTTAGCAAGTCATGGCCGTGTTCGGTCAAAATAGACTCTGGATGAAACTGCACGCCCTCAATGTCCAGGGTTTTATGTCTTACCCCCATAATCTCATCCAACTGACCTGCTTCATCCTGTGTCCAAGCCGTTACCTCTAAACAGTCTGGCAAGGTGGATTGCTCAATGACTAAAGAATGATAACGGGTCGCGGTAAAGGGGTTAGTTAAGCCTTTAAACACACCGATATCCTGATGATAAACGGCAGAAGTTTTACCGTGCATGATGTGTTTAGCATGAATAATATTGCCACCAAAGGCGTAGCCAATACTTTGATGCCCTAAGCACACACCTAAAATAGGATATTTACCGGCAAACTTTAAAATAGCTTCCACTGAAACACCCGCTTCTTTAGGTGTACAGGGGCCTGGTGAAATCACAATTTTATCGGGATTTAAGGCTTCTATATCAGCGACAGTCACTTGATCATTACGCACTACCGTAACATCAGCGCCTAATTCACCCAAATATTGCACTAGGTTGTAAGTGAACGAATCGTAGTTATCAACCATCACTACTTTTACTGCGCTCATGCTTGCTCTCCTTCCAATCCTGCTTCTGCCATACTAACGGCACGGAATATAGCACGACCTTTATTCATGGTTTCGTCCCACTCGTTTCTCGG
>CAJADF010000109.1 GCA_903938485.1 uncultured Methylococcaceae bacterium | reverse complement strand
CGGAGCGATAGGGGAATGTATCGTGAGTAATCAGTACGCTATCGGAGCGATAGGGGAATGTATCGTGAGTAATCAGTACACTATCGGAGCGATAGGGAAATGAAGGGTGAGTAAACAGTACGTTATTGGAGCGATAGGGGAATTAATAGGGGGTAAACAGTACCTTATCGGTGCGATAGGGTACTGTTGAGGTCGTTAGCCGATTAATTGATTAACTTGCTAACAGGGACGCAATAATCGGATTGGCCCTCGGGTGTTATGGCGGCGGCTCTAATTTCTATGGTTTCTCCGACGGTTAAGTTTTCAACTACGTAGGTGGTTTGAGTGGTGATGGCGATTTGTTTCCATTCAACAACGCCGTTGTAATTATGATTAATTTCCCATACATAAGCGCCAGACTTGGGAACCGATTTAAGACTGCCTTTTGCAGTGCCTCTATGTGTGCCATCGGTGACTGATAAGATGGGTTTGTCTTTGGTTATAGGCTGGCTCGACACATTAAAACCACTGCTTAAAATTTTAGACGCATCACCTTCTGATAACCGCGTTACATAAAGGGCTAAGTTTCTAAACTTTAAGGTAACCGCCTTTTCACTGTCGTGCATCAGCGATATGGCGGTGTGGCTCCCATCTGCAGCGGCTAATAGGGCCAGCTCAAAATTGTCAACGGCGGTATTGGCTTCCGCTAAAGGCACGTCAGGGTTTTGGAATGCTGGGTTGGCGGTTAAACACAGCAGGACATTTTTAAAGAAGATGACTTTTTCACTAGCAGAAAATAAAACGAAATCCAGTAGGGCTTTAAGCGTTTTCATGGGGTTTCCTTGGTTAGTTAAGTACGACGCTACCTTAACCCATAAAACTATAAATAGATATAAGTATTTGAAAATAAAAGACTTGTTTCATTTTTGCAATTTCAAAGTTGCAAAAGTTGCACAGGGGGTTAATCAGGGCAAGGCATAATCTCTTTTTCGATACGCGTAACTTTAAGGTAAAATGCCAGCCATGATGATGAGACAAAGCAGGTGAGCATTAAACCTTATCTGGTTTGCCCACCCATTAAGTAATAATTTTAATAATAACGGAGTAAAGCGATGAAAAAAAGTTTGTTTTTGGCGGTTGCAATGCTGGTTTCAGGTAGTGTATTTGCAACAACTGACCATTATGTGTTACGTAATGATAGTCATATTCACCATTTAAAAATAACGACAGTTAAAGGCGAAGTCACGGTTTCTACGGATGTAGATTTTGAACCAACAGCCGCAGAAACAGGCAGAGAAGCCTGCACTGCCGATGTTTCTGGAGAAGCTAAAGCCGTATCAGCCAATGAAATTGTTTTAAGAAAACATTTAGTTGGCGAAAAAGCCGTGTGTGAATTAAAAATCCACTTAACACCAACTGGCGCAACTATTGATCAATCAGAAGGTTGCACTAACTTTGCAGCCGGCATCTGCCACTTTACGTCTGATGGTAAAGAGTTAGTTAAAATTCAATAAGCCCCCGCTTTATCTAACGCTAAACGTTCGTGGTGAGCGTGTCTAACCACGAACGTTTAATCTTACAAGGTTCTATCTAATTTGCGATAACTAATCGCTTCGCTTAAATGCTGAAGGCTAATCTCTTTAGCTTGGGCTAAATCGGCAATCGTTCTGGCAAGTTTTAAGATGCGGTGATAGGCCCGGTGCGATAAGCCAAATTGGGTCATGGCTTTCTCTAATAATTGATGGCTGGCTTCTGTTAATACACAAATCTGTTTGACTTCTTTTGCGCTTAAGGCCGCGTTGGCTTTGCCGCTTCTTGCCAGTGCTATATTTCTGGCGGCAACCACTCTTACTCTAATACTGGCACTGCTTTCTTCGCCACCTGTGACGCCATTGCGCAACATTTCATGGCCAACGCGGGGGACTTCTAGGTGCATATCAATTCTGTCTAATAAAGGGCCGGATACTTTAGCGCGATACCGCCTCACTTGTTCTGATGTGCAGTGGCATCGACCTGATAAATCACCTAAATAGCCACAGGGGCAGGGGTTCATCGCGGCGACCAACTGAAACCGTGCCGGATAATCAACCTGGTGTGCGGCTCTTGAGAGGGTGATGTGTCCCGATTCTAAGGGTTCGCGTAAGACTTCTAATACTTTTCTATCAAACTCGGGTAATTCATCTAAAAATAAAGTGCCGTTATGCGCTAAAGATATTTCGCCGGGTTTGGGGTGACTCCCTCCCCCCACTAAGGCCACAGCAGAGGCGGTATGATGCGGGGCTCTAAACGGCGGTTTTAACCAATGGGCCACGTTAAAGCCTGTGTCACTTATAGAGGCAATGGCCGCGCTCTCTTGCGCTTGTTGCTCGGTCAATAACGGTAATATGCTGGGCAAACGCGCGGCCAACATCGATTTACCGGTGCCAGGTGGGCCCATCAGCAGTAAATTATGTGCCCCTGCTGCTGCAATCTCAAACGCCCGCTTAACATGATACTGTCCATGCACATCCGCAAAGTCGAGTGCTTCAATAGCCGGAGCAGGTGTATCCATGACGGGGGGTTCTGTGTTGCCATGCGCTAAGTCACTTGATGTAGCCCCTGATAAATAGGCACAAACGTCTAATAAATGGCTAGCGGGGATGAGTTTTATACCTTTTACTAAGGCGGCTTCTGCGCAATTTTCTTGAGGTAAGATGAGTGTTCTGCCAGCGTTAAAGGCTTGAATGGCAATGGGTAATACGCCTTTTATGGGGCGTAGTTCGCCACCTAATGACAGTTCGCCTATGCATTCGTAGTCTGCAAGTGGTGTGGCGAGAGGGATTTGTTCTGAGGCGGCTAATAGGCCCAGGGCAATGGCGAGGTCAAAACGTCCGCCTACTTTGGGTAAATCGGCAGGGGCTAAGTTAACGGTAATGCGTTGGGCGGGGAAATCAAAATGAGAGTTTAAGAGGGCACCGCGAACGCGGTCTTTACTTTCTTTAACGGTTGTCTCGGCTAAGCCGACTATGTTTAAACAAGGTAATCCATTCGTGATATGCACTTCCACTCTTACCAAGGGCGCCTTAATGCCCGCCCGACCTCGGCTATAGAGGACGGCTAAGCCCACGGGCTAAAAATGAAATAAGCATTCCTTATGGCAGTGAGATGCGTATTCATGAGTTTCCTGAAAAAAGAGGGAGGTAGTTGTTGCTTTAGAAACGTAGGTGGGACTAAAGCAACGCCTATAAAAAAACTTAGCGCGGGGGCGATAAGTTCTCTATGCTGCAGTGTTACTAAACGAGGCTTCCATTTCTGCAACACGTTTTTCTAGGTCTTCTAATTTGCTACGTGTTTTAGCTAAGACCATTTTTTGTACTTCAAACTCTTCACGAGTCACTAATTCTAATTTACCTAAGGCCGCTTGTAAGAGGCCGTTAAAGGTTTTTTCTAAATCATCTTTAAAAGTGTTAAGGCCAGGAGGAATAGCACCGGCCAATTTGTTGGCAATTTCATCAATAGCTTTTGGATCAAACATGATTATAGTCTCTTTGGTTTTATTTAAGAAAAGCTTTTTTAAAAAATTCTGGTTGTGCTAAAGAAGCTTTATGAATGTCTACATTATAATAAACCGTTTCAAAGGGTTTATGAGCAGAATCGTGTTCTCTAAAAGCACTTAATGCGCGCTTGCTGGCAATCGTAGCACTCCACCAGCCGGATGGATACAAGCATTGTGGAAAAAATAAGGTTTGTAAATGCGTTAAACCACTGGCGCTCATGGCGTCCCGCATTTCACCGATTAATGATAGGTTAAATAAAGCGGATTCACTTTGTTGCACAATCATGCCGTCTTCAGATAGGCAGTTAAAGCAGTCACGGTAAAATGCTTCGCTAAATAAGCCTAGGGCAGGGCCTACGGGGTCTGTGCTGTCAATAATAATAATATCAACAGAATGGGGGGCGGCCTCTTTGACCCATTTAATCCCGTCAATAAATTTTAAGTCGGCTCTAGGGTCGTTGTTTGATTCGCATAACTCAGGAAAGTAGATTTCTGCTAAGCGCGTTACGCGTTCATCAATGTCAATTTGTACGGCGTGTTCTACGCTGTCGTGTTTTAAAACTTCTCTTAAAGTACCGCAGTCGCCACCGCCGATAATCCATACTCTTTTGGGATTTGGGTGGGTATATAAAGCCGGGTGACTCATCATTTCATGATAAAAAAAGTTATCACGGGTAGAAACCATGGTGCAACCATCGATAATCATTAAGTTACCGAACGTTTCTGTTTCGTAGATTTCTAGGTGTTGAAACTCAGAGTGTTCTTCGTGGAGTTTTTGTTTTATTTTTAATGAGAAAGCCGACTGAGAGCCTGGGACAATTTCGGTAAACCATTCAGATGGGTTCATGTAGCAAAGATCCTAAAAAAATAAACGAATAAATAACGGTGCATTATATTAGAATTTCGCAATCTTTAGGCATAAAACGGAGTCGTCAGTGAATTTTAATCAGAAACAAACATGGTCAACTGAGCAATCAGCAGAAACTTACGCCATTGAAAATTGGGGTGATGGCTATTTTTCTATTAATTCAAATGGACATGTGTGCGTAAAACCCAGTTCTGATAAGTCCATTGAATTAGATTTATACGAGATCGCTCAATCGCTGAACGATAAAAAATTATCTTTGCCGGTGTTAGTGCGTTTTACCGATATTTTAAAAGATCGCGTGACGCGTTTATCAACCGCCTTTGCTAAAGCGTGTGCTAATAACCACTATACCGGTCACTATACGCCGGTGTTTCCTATTAAGGTTAATCAACAACGCCAAGTGGTTGAAGGCATTTTAGCCGCGGATAATATTGGTTTAGAAGCCGGTAGTAAACCCGAGTTATTGGCCGTCATGGCTTTATCTAAGAAAGGCGTGGTGGTGTGTAATGGCTATAAAGACAGAGCGTATATTCGCTTAGCCTTAATCGGTTTAAAGATGGGGCTTAATTTATATTTAGTCATAGAAAAACCGCAAGAATTAGAGTTAATTATAGAAGAAGCGGCGCTGTTAAACGTTAAACCTCAGTTAGGGGTTAGGGTTAGGTTATCGAGTATCAGTGCGGGTAAATGGCAAAACAGTGGCGGTGAAAAATCTAAGTTTGGTTTACACGCTTATGAAGTGTTGCAATTATTAGACCGCTTAAAATCAGTGTCTATGCTGGACTGCTTGCAGTTATTGCATTTTCATATGGGTTCGCAGATCGCTAATATCCATGATATTAAAGTGGCTTTAAGAGAAGCCGGTCAGTTTTATGTAGAGTTACATCGTTTAGGCGCGACCGTAAAAATCATTGATGCGGGCGGTGGTTTGGGTGTGGATTATGATGGCAGTCAATCACGACGAGAGTCTTCTATCAATTATAGTTTAGATGAATATGCGCAAAACATCGTGCGCAGTTTTGCTAAGTTATGTGCAGAAAAAGAGTTGCCCCAGCCGGATATTATTACGGAATCAGGTCGGGCGATTACGGCGCATCATGCGGTGTTAATTACCAATGTAACGGATATTGAGTCGGTTTACAGTAATCAAGCCGAGTTAGCGGCGTTACCTGCCGTGAGTAATTTAACCGAGCATTATCATGATGCGCAATTTAATTTAGCAGAAGCGCGCGCACGTTTTACGCAAGATAAATTAAGCATCACCGCGTTAGCGCAAGCCGAGAATAATTATGCCTTAGTGTGTCAGCAAATTAAGAATCAGTTAGACCCTAGTATTCAGAGTGAAGAAACAATTTTAGATGAGTTAAATGAGAAGTTAGCCGATAAGGTGTTTTGTAATTTTTCTTTGTTTCAGTCTACGCCAGATATTTGGGGCATTGATCAAATCTTCCCAATCATGCCGATTCATCGTTTACATGAAGAGCCGTCGCGCAGAGCAGTGATTCAAGATTTAACCTGTGATTCTGATGGCCGTATTGATCAATACATCGATGGTCAAAATCTTGAGAACACGTTGCCCTTGCATGTCATTCATCCTGATGAGCCGTATTTAATCGGCTTTTTTATGGTGGGGGCTTATCAAGAAATTTTGGGGGATATGCATAATCTGTTTGGCGATACGCATTCGATTAATATTAAGATTGATGAAGAAGGTTATCACTTTTTTGATTTGCAAGAAGGTGAGGATGTCAGCGATTTATTAGATTATGTACACATTAGTACCGAAGAATTAAAAGCCTTGTACCGTGATAAGTTGGCAAATAGCCCCTTAAGTGCCCAAGAGCGCCAAGATTACGAAGCAGAATTAGTCGCCGGCTTAACGTCGTATACGTATTTGGCCAAGTAATATGCAGACATTTTTAAGTTGTATTGTTTTAATGAGTGATAAATGAGTAGTAGTCGAAAGTTCTCTGTTGCACCCATGTTAGATTGGACGGATCGACATTGTCGGTACTTTCATCGTTTATTGTCAAAACAGGCTTTGTTGTACACCGAGATGGTGACCACGGGGGCTTTAATTCATGGCGACAAGGATCGATTCTTGCAATTTAATGCCGCAGAAAATCCGCTAGCTTTTCAATTAGGGGGAAGTAATCCCAACGATTTAGCCTTGTGTGCCAAGCTGGTTGAAGCGTATGGCTATGATGAGGTTAATTTAAATGTCGGTTGCCCCAGTGATCGCGTGCAAAACGGTAGTTTTGGTGCATGTTTAATGGCCGAACCGGCCTTAGTCGCCGATTGCATTGACGCTATGGCGCAAGTGGTTTCTATTCCGGTGACGGTTAAATCTAGAATTGGTATTGATGATAAAGACTCTTATGAGGAGTTGGTGCATTTTATAGGCACTATCGCTGATACTGGGTGTAAAACTTTTATTGTGCATGCCAGAAAGGCTTGGTTAAAAGGTTTGTCGCCTAAGCAAAATCGTGAAGTTCCGCCTTT
>CAJADF010000108.1 GCA_903938485.1 uncultured Methylococcaceae bacterium | reverse complement strand
TGTGAGCGTATAAGAACTAGTCTCTAATAAAGCTAAAACCCCTGTATCAGCAGTATATTGTGTATAAGTGATCGTTAAGTTTTGGGGGCCGTTATTAATGCTAATATCAGTAATAGTTCCTGCTGTTACAGCAGTTTGAAGGGCATCTAAATTCGTTTTGATATTGGTAGCGTTGTCACTGACGGTAATACTAACCACGCCATTTGCAGCTAAAGTATCATTAATATTAGCTACAGGCACATTGCTGACAGTCAGTGTATAAGAACTAGAACTTAATAAAAATAAAACGTCTACATCATTAATTAATTGTGTATAACTGATAGTTAAGTTTTGTGGAGAGTTACTAATCGTTATTCCTGAAATATGCCCAGCCACAACCTCAGATTGTAGGGTATCCAAATTAGTTTGGATATTGCTAGCGTTATCCAAAATGGCAATACTTATAACTCCAGCCGTATCTAGAACAGTAGCGCTATCCGCAATGGCAACATCACTTACCGTGAAAGTGAAACCATTCGCTTGAAGTAAGGTTAAGGCAGATAGATCATTAGTAAATTGAGTATGTGTAATTGCTAATGATGTAGCGTCTGTACTTTTAATACTAGAGATATGCCCAGCCACAACCTCAGATTGTAGAGTATCCAAATTAGATTGGATATTGCTAGCGTTATCCAAAATGGCAATACTTATAACTCCAGCCGTATCTAGAACAGTAGCGCTATCCGCAATGGCAACATCACTTACCGTGAAAGTGAAACTGTCTCTATTAAGTATGTTTAAAGCGTCTGGTACATTAGTAAATTGGGTATAAGAAATTGCTAATGATTTTACATCTGGAGTTGTAATACTCGAGATATGCCCAGCAACAACTTCTGTTTGCAACGTATCTAAATTAGTTTGGATATTATCAGCACTATCTAAAATGGAAAGACTAGTTACCCATGTAATCGCTAATACGGTAGAAATATCAGCAATTGAAACTTCAGTGACTAAAAATGGGTAGGTATTTAGAAGTGCAAATATATCTAGATAATTAGTAATCTGTGTAGCACTAATGGTAATGCTTTCAGGAGTATCTAATAAATTAATTGCAGTAATTAAACTAATATTGGTTTTCAATAAGTCTAGATTTGAAAGGACATTGGTTGATTCATCAGTAATACTGATATTAGTAATTAATGGATTTTCTAGATCTGTATTAATGTCACTTACAAGGACATCTGTAATTTTTAGAGTGTAGGGACCTAAAATCAATGCTAATAAATCGGGGTTTTCAGAAAGCTGAGCTTTAGTGAGAGTTAATGCAGTTGGGTTATCTGAAATGGTAATGCTATTTATTACAGATAAATTTTCCTTAATTGTAGCTATATTTTCAGTAATATTTAGAGCAGTATCTGTTATAGCAATACGGTTGACTAAAGGATTAGTGATAATTGAAGCTAAATCAGCAATGCGCACTTCAGTAATAATCAAAGAATAACCATTGTCGATGATAGTTACGTCATTAAGGATCATATATCCATTACTAGTAATTAGTTCCAGAGCAGAACTATCTTGGCTTAATTGAGATTCGGTTATTGTTAATGTGGTTGGGCTATCCGATAAAACGATTCTACTGATATAAGAGTTAGAAGAGTGAGAATTAATGAAATCTTGAATGCTATTTAGATTATTGGCAATATTATTGCCTGAGTCTAATACTGAAATTGATTTGACATGCTCATTAGATAAAGTCGATCTAATATTAGTTACTGAAACGCCTATAACTATTAATTGATAAGTTGGATTTGATATAGAAATTTTCTCAATTGCACTGGTGTCATTAGTTAGTTGAGCAAATCTGATTGTTAGAGGTGTTGTTAAATCAGTTTGGGTGATACTAATTAATTTAGCGTTAATGGCTTGTAAGATATCGAGGTTACTAGAAATGTTTTTTGTATTATCTTTGACAGTGATACTCGATATCTTTGCATCAGTATTTAACGATGCTACCAAGCGCGTAGGTGCATCTAAAACAGTCGCTGTAAAATTAGTCAATTTACCAGTGAAAAATTTATTGTATTGATTTGCAAGCATGGTGATTGGCGCAACAGGGCCGGATTCGGTAATGCTAGTCAGTTTAGTGCCAGCGCTTAATAACGCAGATAAGTTATTATGAATATTAGACGCTGTATCACTTACAGTAAAGGTTTTGACATGTGTGTTTGCAATAAGTGTTGCTGTTAGTGCGGCAGAGGCATCATTAATTATTAAACTATAACGTCCTTGAATTTTATTCAGCGTTAAAGAATCATTAATAAACTGGTTTCCGGTAATTGTTAATGCTGTACTGGTACCTGTTTGTGTAATAGTTGTTACTTTAATTCCCAATGCTTGTAGTGTGTCTAAGCTAGTTGCAATGTTGCTTGAGCTATCTCTAATATTAAGGTTATCGATATTTGAATCGGTTAGTAAATCTGTAATGATTAATGTATTCGCGTTGGATATTGTGGCTTTAAAATTAGTAAATTTTTGGGTTAAGTTTGGACTATATTGACTAACTGTTAAGACGATATTTTTGGGTGCACCTGTTTGTGTAATACTAGTGACTTTACTGTCTAAATTTATTATGGCTGTTAAGCTAGATAACTTATTAATGTTAAAAGCAGTATCTTTAATACCAAAAGACAAAATACGGGGATTAGTTGATAATGTTATGAGTCTTAATGTGGGAGTTTCTGTGACAATCAGGCTGTAATCATCCACTATTTTAGTGATAACCGCTTTATATGTATTTAACTGAGCGGCGGTTAATGTAAGCGGACTAGTGGTCGTTTGATTAATGCTCGTTATCTTTCTGATGTAGCTTTTTAAAGTATCTAAATTGCCAGTAATGTTGTTAGCGCTATCAGTAATAACTAAAGTGTAATTACTGGATATTTTCCTAAAGACACTGGCATTAATTTTTAATAATTGTATGTCATTAATCGTTAAAGGTATAGGGCTATCCATTTGATTAATATGGATAATTTTTCCTGCCGTTACTAAAGGGGTTAATGCACCTAGGTTTGTGGCTATATTATCACTGCTATCGGTAATATTAACGGAGGCCATATTGTGGTTGCTGTTATATGTCGATAATGCAGTACCAACATCGAATTTAGAAATAATAGCCATTAAAGTCTCTAAAAATTATTGAATGAGTTATGTGTAAGAAATGACACCATTACTTAATTGTAGGTGACTAACATCCATTCCGACAAATTTAATTAAATCATCACCAGAGGTGGTTTTGGGGTCTAAGTCCGTGATAAGCAGGAAGCTATCACTCCCGTTATTCCATATAGCAAAATGCCCGGCACCTAGATTGTTAGATAAAGCAATAGCCTTTTCTACAGCGATTATTTGTTTGGGTAATGTATCATCGGTTGGATTAAAACTAACGATGCCAGTGCCACTAGAAGTGTTAATTGAGGCTAAACCCGCTTCAATGGAAAAAGGCGTTAGTTGGGTCGGCGAAGTAGTTTCATAAAAACTAATTTTATCTTGACCATTAAAATTATTGATAGTGGCAATATTAGTTGCCGACGGTGTGCCAGTACTATTGGTATGAAAAATGAAATTATCATGACCGTTAGCACCATCAAGGGTTAAAGATGTTTTTGAACTACCTAAATCTATATTAAATATCGTAGCGTTATTCGATTGGATAAGTGAGTTAAGCACGTTACTATCATTTTTTAATTCATTGGCCGTAATTGTTAAGGGCGTTTCAGGATCAGTTTGTGTTATAGAGATTCCCATACCCGTTAGATCTGTGCATTTTGAATTAAGCAAGTTAAGGGAGGTTAGGTTTGAACTGATTGCAGAAGAGCTATCGGTCACGGTTATAAAAGAGTTTGATTTAAAATGTGTAGTGTAAGCGATTGGAATGCTGAAATTACTGGGTGCATTAATAATAGCCAGGGTGTAATTAGTTTTTAGAAGATCTAGTGTTGTCTTATCGGTTATTAATTGATTGGCGGTAATAGTGACAGTATTGTCTAGGTAATCGCTGATTGAGATACTGGTTATTTTATTTAAATTATTATTCAGGTTATCAATGTATAAACCAATTTGGTCTGCTGTATCGACTAAAGATATATGATTTACGTAATTTTTATGGGCAATATAATTAATATCACTTGCGGCCACTGTATTAACGGTGAGCGATAGAGCATTAATTTTATCTAAAGCATCAACATCGTTAACGAATTGATCAGATGTTAGCGTAACAGGGGTAATGTTGGTATTAGTGAATGATATCGATATGATTTGATCAATATAATTTTCCAGATTATCTATATTTTTTAATATGTTGCTCTCAGAGTCATAAACTGTAATTGTGTTTACATTGCTATTATTAATAATCGAATTGAGATTTACTGTACTAACATCAAGCACATTTAGTGAATAATTTGTTTGGATAGTGTTGTTCAAGAAATTAGTATATTTGCTAAATTGACTCGCATTTATTTCTATGGGCTTATCTGGATCTAATTGATTTATCTCTGTTAATTTGTTGCCCAGAGCATAAAGTAAATCCAAGTTATTAGTTATATTGGATGTGTAATCAGTCACAGTCATTAAGGTTACATTACTGTTTTTTATGGTATCAGGGATATCTGAGATAAGACTGTCACTTATCGATAGATTATAAGAACCCCTAAATAAATTTATTAAGGCTCTATCTTCAAAAAATTGCTTAGAAGTCAATTCTAGGGCGGTTTGTGGATTTGTTATGGTTATTGTAGTGATAAGTTTTATGTTAGTGTTTAGTGTATTTATGCTATAAGCAATATTATCCCCCGTATCAGAAATAGAAATACTGTCTACATGAGAATTTTTTAACACAGTAGCGATATCATCGGTATTTACGCCACCTACTGATAAATGATAATCGCCAGAAATTAAATTTAAAGCATCTGAGTCATCAAAAAATTGAGTTGAACTAACAATAAGTTCTGCTGAGGTGTCCGTAAATGAGATGTCTTTTAAGTTGATGATGTTCGAGTTTGTATAGTTTTCAATAGCATCTAAGTTGGTATTAATGCTTGCAGAATTATCCAAGATATAAATATCAGCATGTAAAGCATTGTTAATCGTTGAATTAGTTAAGAAACTTTTAATATTATTTAAGCTGGCATCATGAACTGAAAGTGAATAATTTGTCAGAATTTTAGCAATGGTATTTGCATTGTTGAGTAATTGTTCAGCTGTAATCGTTAAATAACTATTCGGGTCTGTTTGAATAATGCCAGACAATTTATTATTTAAAGTTTTCAGTAAGTCAAAATTAGCCGCGATATGGAAGGTACTATCTTTTAAAATAATCTCGGATATGTGGTTGCTTTTTTTTGTAAAGATATTCATGTTGTTTGTTAGTTCAGTAGTATTTACAGAAATACTTATACTTGTGACATGTCTATCATTTAAAACTGATGCTAAATTATTTAGCGTTACATCACTGATGGTTAGTGTGTATTTATTTGAAAGTTTTTCCAAAGTCCCTGCATCATTTTTTAACTGATCGACAGTTACAGCAATGGGCCTTGTTTTGTCAGTTTGAGTGATTTTTGTTAGTTTTGAACCTAGTTTTTGTAAAGCGTCCAACATGTCTGAAATGTTGCTTGCGTTATCTTTTATACTAAAATCTGAGACATTCTTGTCTAACGCTAATTTAGCAAAAAAAGTTTCTGTGGCATCTGATACTGTTGCCTTAAAGTTAGTAAATTTGCTGGTAAAAGTATTGTTGTATTGCTTTGAAGTTAAGGTAACAGAAGTTATTGGGCCAGTTTCAGTTAAGCTTGTTAATTTATCACCTAAGTTTAATAATGCCGATAAATTAGCTGTTTTTTGGATGTTCTTGTAATTATCTGTAACAGTTATTGTGTTGTTAATTTTTTTAATTAATACAGAATCATTGTTAATCTGGCTTGCATTGAGCAATAAAGAATGGGTTGTGTCGGATAAATCAATAGATTGAATTTTACTAGCATATTTGTTTAATTTATCAAAGTTCGCAGCAATATTGTTGCTAACGCCAGCAATAATAATTGGTGCTTTAATTTGATTAGCTTTAAATTTGGTTAAAGCTTCAATTACGTTGAAAGTAGAAACTGTCATAAAAACTCTTATTTAAAACTTAATTAAACATAAGTATATATTCTATAGGATTTTAATAAAAGTTGTTTAACAAATTTGTGACATAAAAAAGACAGCTATTTAGGGTTATGGTGTTATGGTTATTCCATAATGAATAAGTTTTTCTATAGTAGTAATAACGTATAAGATAACCTTCATGTTTTGTCTTTTAGTGCATGAGCGTTTTCGCAATATAACGTGATACGTCGCAAAGTGTTAAGTTTTTGCAATACAGTAACTATTTTTTCTGTCATGCTTAGTGTTGTTTTAAAAAATGTGTGTTTTTTCGCTATTTTATAGTGGAAGTAATTTTTTTTGTGCGTACTTTTGAAGATATGAAGGCTTTTAGGTATATATACTTATTTTTAAATTGAAAGGTTGGGTTTTTCGTAAGTATGCAACGGATTATCTTAAATCCTTGTGCTTTTGCCGAAAAGCTTCTGGATTAGTTAAAGTCTAGTCAATAATTGGGGTAATGTAATGAGAGCGACCAAAGTATTATTGGATTTTGTAAAGCTTTCTCCGCCAGAAAAAGTGGTTTTTTATAAAAATGTCATGCACAAAATGACAGGAAACCCATTATTTATGCAACCTTATATTTCTATTTCAGAACTTAAATTACGGACAGATAATCTAGAGATAGCAATTTTAAATGCGCAAGATGGTGCTCGAACGGCAATTTCTGATATGCATGATAAAGAAATATTAGTGGATAAAGCTTACCGGATTATGGCTAGTTATGTTGAACACATGGCAAATGGCGATGAGACGACAATCTTAAGTGCTGGTTTTAATATAACTAAACAACCCAATTTGCCCCATAAACAAATTTTAACTGCCACTTATACGGATCATTCAGGTGAAGTTAAATTAGTATCAAAAGTTATTGATAAGGCTGTCGCTTATATTTGGCAATATGCAATGGTTAGCTTAATAACAAATGAGTTGGTATGGACCACCTCAATTATTAATACGCATTCTAATCATCTGGTTCATGGTTTGATTGTGGGAGTTCAATATTACTTTAGAGTAGCTGCGGTAACACCCACAGGTGTCACAGATTTTTGCGAGCCTGTTTTAAAGAGGGTGGTTTAAGTTTTATTAAATAGCCAAATATAATTTATGCGTGTTAAATGTATAATTCTACTTATTTTCATTGGATTGCCTTGGGCTTTACATGCTAAGGGTAAGGCTAAAATTAAGGTTGATACAACGCCTAATCCAATTGATGGGGTGCTTACTGGCACGGTAGAGCTTAACTATTACAATATTAATACGGATGACCCTGTTAATACCCTTTATGTTAACCCGACTATTGATTATTCAGCGTTTAATGGTTGGGATGTTCAGTTAGCTTCTTATAATGTTGCGGTGGTGGGTGGCGGTGCGCAGAATTACCAAGCCGATACCTATATTAATATATCCAAAACGATACCTTTGCCTAAGAATTTTTTGGTTACCATAGGCTCTCAGAACGGGTTGGCGTTTGATGGTAACTCTAAGAATTTACATAATGTAGATTATGAGTTGTTGGCTTATCAACCTAGTAAAGTGTTTAATTTACATGCGGGGGCTTTTTGGGCCAATAAAGCCTTAACAACTACGACTGATTACATGGGTTTTACGGGTGGCTTTGCTATCGAAGCGCTGCCTAATTTTTTGACCTTTACCGGCGATTATTTCTCAGGCTCTAATAATTTATCGGGTGCGATGGTAAATACGTGGTTTAGAGTATTGGCAAGGACACAGGTTTATTTTGGGGTGGGTGTGCCTGAGACTAATTCGGGTAATGAGTTTTATGGTACGGTGGGATTTTCGGTATCGAATCATTAACCTCATTTATTAATGACAAAATTTATGTATAAAACAGTACCTGCTCCATCAAAACACTTACCTTCGGGTATTGCTTATATCGTGGCTAATGAGGCAGCAGAACGTTTTAGTTATTATGGAATGCGTGCAATTTTGGTCATGTTTATGACCCAATATTTACTTAATGCGTCGGGTCAATTAGATCTAATGTCAGAAAATGAAGCGCAAGGCTATTTCCACTTATTTGTGTCCAGTGTGTATTTTATGCCGTTGTTGGGTGCTTTTTTATCAGATGGCGTTCTAGGCAAGTATCGGACGATTATTTTTTTATCTCTAGTTTATTGTGTTGGCCATTTTGCATTGGCCTTAGATAACACGCGTATGGGTTTGTTATTAGGTCAGGCTTTGATTGCCTTGGGTGCGGGGGGCATTAAGCCGTGTGTGTCTGCGCATTTGGGTGATCAGTTTGGTGCTAATAATCGGTATTTAATGTCAAAAGTGTACAGTTGGTTTTATTTTGCTATTAATTTGGGTGCTTTTAGCGCGATGTTGATTGTACCTTGGTTGTTGCAACATCAAGGGGCTGCGGTTGCTTTTGCGGTGCCGGGTTTATTAATGTTGGCATCTACGCTTATTTTTTGGTCAGGTCGGTATCGCTTTGTGCATGTGCCACCAGCCGGTAGGCAGTTTATTAAAGACTTATATAGTCAGGTCGGGTTAAAACGCTTAACTAAACTGGCTTCTATTTATGCCTTTATTGCCATGTTTTGGGCGTTGTTTGATCAGACGGGTTCTTCTTGGGTGGTGCAGGCTCAAAAAATGGATCGCATGGTGTTTGGAGTTGAGTTGTTATCCTCGCAAATTCAAGCCGCTAATCCATTGTTAATAATGCTGTTAGTACCTTTGTTCTCTTATGGCTTGTATCCGTTTCTAAGTCGTTTCATATCATTGACGGCGCTGACAAAAATGACCATAGGTTTATTTTTAACGGTATTGGCTTTTGCAATCCCTAGTGTTTTACAAATGCAGTTAGATGTTGGGCTTACACCTTCTATTATTTGGCAGTTATTGGCTTATGTTTTATTAACGTCTGCTGAAGTGATGGTTTCCATTACCTGTTTAGAGTTTTCTTATACCCAAGCGCCTAAAACGATGAAGTCGTTTGTGATGGCGTTTTATCTTTTATCGGTTGCGGTGGGTAATTTTTTTACCAGTGCGGTTAATTTTATTATCCAAAATCCAGATGGGTCAAGTAAGTTAGCGGGCGCTAGTTATTTTTGGTTTTTTACCGGCTTAATGTTAATAACCGCTGTTCTGTTTAAAATAGTGAGCCATTATTATCAAGAAGATGCAGTTACAACTGCTTAGCCCCATTAGTGTATAATTCCGCCACACTATTTTCGCTGTTGTTTTAACAGAAATTGCTAATTTTTAATAAGGTTGAGTCATGATTATTAAGCCCAAAGTCAGAGGTTTTATTTGCACTAATGCACATCCACAAGGCTGTAAAGCCAATGTTGCAGAACAAATAGCGTATGTTAAAGCCCATGTAAATTTAGATGCTAATCAAGCTCAGCCAAAAAATGTTTTAGTGATCGGTTGTTCAACGGGTTATGGTCTGGCTTCTCGTATTACGGCGGCCTTTGGAAGCGGTGCAAAAACATTGGGTGTTTGTTATGAACAAGCACCATCAGAAAAAACAGGCTCTGCTGGTTATTACAATACGTCTGCTTTTCATGATGCGGCTACTGAGGCGGGTTTGTATGCCTACACTATTAATGGTGATGCATTTTCTACAGCCATTAAAGACCAAACAATAGCAAAAATTAAAGCCGATTTGGGTAAGATTGATTTAGTCGTTTACAGTTTGGCTTCACCGCGAAGAACTGACCCTGTGACTGGTCAGGTTTATTCTTCAGTTTTAAAACCGATTGGTTCTGCACACACGTCTAAAAACTTAAATACCGACAAATTAACCATTAACGAATTAACCTTGGCGCCAGCAACTGAAGAAGAAATTGCTAATACTGTTAAAGTGATGGGTGGTGAAGATTGGGAATTATGGATAGAAGCGTTACAAGCAGCTGATTTATTAGCAGAGGGTGCAAAAACGGTAGCTTATACTTATTTAGGTGACAAATTAACCTGGCCTATTTATGGTCAAGCGACGATTGGTAAGGCTAAGGAAGATTTGGATCGTGCTTCTAAAGCGCTTAATGAAAAATTAAAATCTATACACGGCTCGGCTAATGTTGCCGTATTAAAAGCCTTAGTGACACAAGCAAGTTCCGCAATTCCATTGATGCCGCTTTATTTGTCTATCTTGTTTAAGATTATGAAGGCAGAAGGCACTGATGAGCATTGTATTGAGCAAATCGAGCGATTGTTCTCAGAATGTTTATATACCGATACACCACGCATAGATGAGGTTAATCGTTATCGTGTGGACGAAAAAGAATTAGAGCCGCATGTTCAAAGCCAAGTTGAATCAATTTGGGAAGCCGTAACCGAAGAAAACATTGCAGAGTTAGCTGACTATAAAGCGTATAGCTCTGATTTCTTAAAACTATTTGGTTTTGGTATTGATGGTATCGATTATGATGCTGATATTAACCCTAGCGATGTAACTCTTTTTTAATAAATTCTTTATAAATCATGTCTATTGTTTTTTTATAGGCATGAGCTCAGCCTCTAAATGTCCCGGTTAGCTTTTGGTCTAGTGGTTTAAGTTTAAAAAGCTAAATAATAGGATGTTTTCAGTTAAAAATGATGTCAGATATAAATATTTTAAAGGTTTCAACAACTCATGAGCCGGTTACATGTGAAAACTGTAATTTAGATAATTTATGTATTCCTAAGGGTTTAGACAGACAAGAAATAGGTGAGTTAGCGTTATTAGTCAGTCGAAATAATATTCGCCAAAAAGGTGAGGCGATATATCATTCTGGCAGCCCGTTTAGAGGCATGATTGCTTTAAGGTCAGGGAGTGCCAAGTTAGTTAGTCTTGATCAGAATGGTAATGAATTAGTGGTGGCATTTATGTTGCCGGGAGAAATTATTGGTTTTGATGGTGTAGCGACACAGTTGCATACGTGTACTGCGATAGCATTGGAAATTGTTAATTATTGTCATTTACCAGCACATAAAATTGAACAGCTGGCTGTAAATACGCCAAGCTTAAGTCATATTTTGCTACAAAGATCATGTGATGAATTAGATTCACAGGTACAAAAAATGTTTTTGAGTAGGCGTTCAGCGGAAGAGCGGGTGGCAAATTTTATTTTAAATTTATCAGAGCGCTTAAGAGTTCGTGGCTATTCTGAGTTTGAATTTCGTTTAAGTATGTCTAGGGAAGAGATTGGCAATCATCTAGGAATTGCTCATGAAACCGTGAGTCGAATTATCCACTTATTTCAATCTAGAAATCTTATTGAAGTTAAGTCGAAACAGTTTAGGATTATAGATAAAAAAGAGCTGTTTAATTTTTATACAACTTATTCATTAAACAGCCCAAAATAACGAGGATTTATTTGAACAGCGACACATAATAAAACGATGTTTTGCTTTATTAAGTGCTTAAAACGGTAAATCAAAATATTCGACTACGAGGAATAATCGATTATTTTTTGTAAGCTGAATTTGCTGGATCTTCTAGAATGGCTTTTGCTGAAGTTTCAAATTTATCATGCTCACTTGATTTAATTACAACAACGGTAACAACTACAGCTAAAACAGCACCACCTACCCAAAGCCAGAAATTATCTTTTTCTTGAACGTCAGTACTCATATTTACTCTCCAGTGTTTTAATAATTTTAAGAAGCTGTTGAATGGCATCAACAGGACGCTATTAAATCAAAATGTCGATTTAGAAAATTGAGCTACATCAAGAAATGTCTTGTTGATTAGCTTTGAGCTATAATTTTTTATCACTGTTACCCAATAGAGCAACAATATGAGTTCATCTAAAACAATTTTGATTACGGGCTGTTCTTCAGGAATTGGTTACGTCACTGCTAATATTTTGCGAGCAAAAGGTCATCGTGTTATTGCCTCAGCAAGAAATATTGTGGATGTAGAGCGCTTAAGAAAAGAGGGGTTTACTACTCTGCAGTTAGATTTAGCGCAGAGCGCCAGCATTAAAAGCGCTGTCCAAGAGATGGCGGAGTTGACCGGCGGTAAAATTGATGCGCTATTTAATAATGGAGCGTTTGGACAACCAGGGGCTGTTGAAGACTTATCACGTGAGGTCTTAACCGCGCAATTTGAAACAAATTTTTTTGGTACGCATGAATTGACTAACCTTATATTGCCTTTAATGCGCCATCAAGGTTATGGTCGAATTATTTACAATAGTTCAATATTAGGTTTTGTAGCTATGCCCTATAGAGGTGCCTATAATGCGAGTAAATTTGCCATAGAAGGTTTGGCGGACACTTTGCGCCTTGAGTTATATGGTTCGGGCATTTATATTTCTTTAGTTGAACCGGGCCCGATTTTAAGTGATTTTAGAACGAACTCTTATGCTTTGTATAAAAAGCATATCGATCCAACGCATAGTTATCACACGGCTGCTTATGAGGCTATGGAGGCACGTTTACAAAAAGAAGGCCCTTCAGTTGTTTTTACCTTACCCGCTAAAGCTGTTGCTGATAAGGTCATTCATGCCATAGAGTCTAAGCACCCTAGAATGCGATACTACGTAACATTTCCAACGTATTTGTTTGCTTTTTTAAAGCGGATTTTGCCAATTTCTTGGCTTGATAATATTCTTAGAAAACTTTAATAAAGTCGCTATTAAGCTTTATCTATTGCCTTAAATTTATTTTTATATGCTAAAATCCCAGTCCGTAGCTGGGTTATTAACTTTAAAGCCTTAAGTTGATAGGTTTTTTTGCTTAATGATTTGCTTCTAAAATTTATTAAAATATTAACTTTGAGGTTTAACAAGTAATGCAAGCATTAAAAAAAGTTTTAGTTTCTTTTGCAATGGCAGCATCTATCGCTGCGGTTTCTTCTTCTTCTATCGCTGCGCCTAAAGGCGAAGAAGCTGTAAGAGAAGCAATTGAAAATACATTATCAGGAATTGCTACATCACAAGCTGCTGTTAAAAGCGGAGATTTAACTGCTGCAGCTAAAGACATTCTTGAAGCGGCAAACGCGTCAAAAGAATTTCGTTATGAATTGACTGAACGTCAACGTCAAAAAGCAACTGATGTATTAAAAGCAGCTCGTAAATCTGCAGAAGCTGGTGATGCAGCGGCAACAACTGAAGGCTTAGAAAAAGCTTTAGCTGCATTTAAAGAAATGAAAGCTAAATACGATTTAGCACACTAATAAAAAGATTCTGATTAGTTCTGTTTCGTATTTAGACGGAATTAATCATAGACTCTAAATAAATATCACCTAGTCGCTAAGCTTAAACATTCTTAAGTTAAAAGCATATTAAATGTGATAGAATTATCGTTGGTAAGTGCATCAAAGCATGTGCTTGCCGACATAATTATAAATAACAACAACTTGAGGTCTAGTAAAATATGAAATCATTGAAAAAAATCTTGTTATCTTTGGTGATTGCAGCTTCTGCAGGTACTTTTTCAGCGGCTGCTTTGGCTGAAAATGATCCCGGTAGAGTTACATACAAACCAGAAGATGCAATTGATATGGTAGTTGGTAAAATCCAAGTTGCTATTGATGGAATCGAAAAAGGCGCTGCAGGCGAAGAAGCTGCTGCTTTAATTAAAGCGGCTAGTGATTTAAGCAAAGAAATTAACGCTAACGATAAAGTTGATAATGCACGTGCTAAAGCTAATAGAAAATTAAAATCTGCTATTACACATGCTAAAGAATCTGCTTTACAAGAAGCTGCTACAGAATTAAAAGGCGCTAAAGAAGATTTCGCAAAATTAAAAAGCTTAATCTAATAGATTTAGTTACCCTGTCGGGAAGTTAATAAGCTTCCTGATAGGGTTTGAATTATTTATATTTATTCGTTCCCCACTACGATCCATCCTCAGTCCGAAAGTTATTTTTTAATTAAACGCTTGATGAGAAAAATTTCTTAAATCAATGCTGTTTCCTTGAATAAAATAAATCTGTAGCTCTAGTTAAGCCTAAACAGATCAATGTTATACTATGGGTATAATACTGTTATTTTGATATTGGCAATGACTCCTAAATTAAAATATTTACATCCCTATCCGTTTGAAAAGTTAGCACAGTTAACGCAGGGTATTACACCGCCAGAAAGTAAATCTCCAATTGTTTTGTCTATAGGTGAGCCGGCTCATGTCACACCACCTATAATTGAACAAGCGTTGCTTAGTCATATTAAAGGTTTATCTAATTATCCAACTACTAAGGGCGTTCTTGAATTAAGACAGAGTATTTCAGATTGGTTAGTTAAGCGTTTCAATATTCCCACAGAATTTATTAATCCAGAAACACAGGTTTTGCCTGTAAGCGGTACTCGTGAGGCTTTATTTTCCTTTGCACAATGTGTGGTGGATGCAACACTTAATCCTGTTGTTATTATGCCTAATCCTTTTTATCAGATTTATGAAGGTGCTGCTTTATTGGCAGGTGCGGAAACTTATTTTTTAAATACCTTAGCAATAGATAATTATTTACCTAATTTTGATGCAGTGCCAGAAGCAATATGGGAGCGTTGTCAGCTAATGTATATTTGCTCGCCTGGTAATCCTAGCGGTGCTGTTATGTCGAGAGCTGATCATGAAAAATTACTGCGTTTAGCGGAAAAATATGATTTTTTGATTGCTTCTGATGAGTGTTACAGCGAACTCTATGACGATGAAACAAATCCTCCTTTGGGATTACTGGAAAGTGCTTATAGCATGGGAAACACCTCTTTTAAGCGTTGTGTGGTGTTTCATAGTTTATCTAAACGTTCTAATGCACCGGGCTTAAGATCTGGTTTTGTGGCAGGGGATGCTGATATTTTAGGGCACTATTTTCAATACAGAACCTATCAGGGATGTGCAATGCCGTTACCCACACAACAGGCTAGCATTAAAGCATGGCAAGATGAGGCGCATGTATTTGAAAATCGTCGCTTATATAGGGAAAAATTTGCGGTTTTTATTGAGATTCTTAGTGATGTCTGTGAGATTAATAAACCGCCCGCAGGTTTTTATGTGTGGTTAAAAACACCAATAGCCGATACGGATTTTGCTAAAAACCTTTTTGCTAAAGAAAATATTACGGTATTACCGGGTAGTTATTTATCACGTGATTTTGCTGGCGTAAACCCAGGGCTTAATCATGTAAGAATTGCTTTAGTTGCACCATTAGAGGATTGCATTATGGCAGCTCATCGAATTAAAAACTTTTTTAAAACCTTATAGATGTGATGATGAACAATACAAAAATTATTATAGAAAATGCTTTTGAACAACGTAGCGAAATTACACCAGCAAATGTTTCAGCTGGAATTCGTCAGGCAGTAACTGAAACATTAAATTTATTAGATAACGGTACGTTAAGAGTTGCTGAAAAAATTGATGGTGAGTGGGTTACTCATCAATGGATCAAAAAAGCAGTTTTATTATCTTTTAGAATTAATGAAAATCGTTTAATGGATGGTGGTAATACGCGTTATTACGATAAAGTTGAATGTAAATATTCTAACTATACAGAAGAAGATTTTGCTAAAGCAGGTGTGCGTGTTGTCCCAAATGCTGTTGCTCGCCATGGTTCTTATATTGCACCGGGCGCTATTTTAATGCCGTCTTATGTAAATATTGGTGCTTATGTAGATAGCGGCACTATGGTTGATACTTGGGTAACAGTGGGTTCTTGTGCGCAAATTGGTAAAAATGTGCATTTATCGGGCGGGGTTGGTATTGGTGGTGTTTTGGAGCCTCTCCAAGCGGGGCCTACCATTATTGGTGATAATTGTTTTATTGGTGCTCGATCTGAAATCGTTGAAGGTGTTATCGTTGAAGACGGTTGTGTTATCTCAATGGGCGTATATATTGGTCAAAGTACTAAAATATTTAACCGTATGACCGGTGAAATTACCTATGGTCGTATTCCAGCAGGTTCAGTGGTCGTTTCTGGTAACTTACCTTCTGCAGATGGAAACTACAGCTTGTATTGTGCAGTTATTATTAAGCAAGTGGATGAAAGAACTCGTAGTAAAACCGGTATTAATGAGTTATTAAGAGATTAAGCTGTTTGCTTTAGGTTTTAAGTGCATATTTAACCATTGCGACGAGAGTGTTTTATCAAGTATTTATAAATCAGGTAAAGCCTCTCGTCGCTTGGTTGAAATATTTAAGACTTTCTTAAAACGGGATAATTAATGATTAACAATGATGTATTGCGTCGAGTTCGGTATGCGCTAGACTTAAATGATGCAATGATGCTAGAAATATTTTATTTAGGCGATTTAATGCTAAGTCGCGAAGAGTTATTAAGTTATTTAAAAAAAGATGATCAGGACGGTTTTGTATCATTAAATAATCAGCACATGGATGAGTTTTTAACAGGATTAATTACTTATAAAAGAGGCAAGTTAGAAAGCAAGCCAAATCAAGAAAATAAGCCAGTTGTCCCTTTAACTAATAACAGTATTCTAAAGAAGTTAAGAATCGCTTTAAATTTTAAAGAAGAAGATATGCTTAACACTTTAAACTTAGCAGATTTTAAGATTTCTAAAGGTGAGTTGAGCGCTTTTTTTAGACAAAAAGGTCATAAGAATTATAGAGAATGTGGCGATCAAATCATAAGAAATTTTTTACAAGGCGTAACTTTGCACTTTAGAAAACCTATTGAATAATGTACTTAAATCAATGCTACTTTTTTAGTAGTACGATGTGTGTTTATAACTTTCCTTAACTTTATCTTACTAAATATTATGAGCGATAAAATTTCAAATAATGCCCTTATATATGCCACATTAGCTCTTAACAGTGAGGTGGACTTACAGCGCGAATATTTAGAATCTGAAGATGTGCCAGATGAAGAGCGTGAGAACGAAGAAGAGATTCTAGCCGATCTTGAGCAAGCTTTTATGGAGTTTGTTGATGTATATAAGAGTCGTTGTAAAGTTGACAAGCAATTACCTAGCATTGATGAGTTATTAAATAGTCAGCTATAACAATGGTGACGCTGTACGGAATAAAGGCCTGTGATACGGTTAAAAAAGCACGGCGTTGGCTTGATCAAAACTCAATAGCCTATCAATTTCACGATTTTAGAATTGATGGGTTAACCTCAGAACAATTACAAGACTTTTCTGATCGTGTTGATTGGAATATGCTGTTAAATCGCAGTAGTACTAGTTGGCGACAATTAAGTGATGAGCAACGCGCTCATATTAATTTAGAAACAGCTTTAAGCTTAATGCAAATAACCCCAACTTTAATCAAAAGACCTCTTTTAGATACTGGCAATAAGCTTATTGTTGGTTTTAAAGAGGCGTCTTATAGTGCAGAATTATTATGAGTGACACGTTAGAAGTTCTTATAGATTTAATTAAAAAGCCATCGGTTACCCCTGATGATGCCGGTTGTCAGGATTACATTGTTGGCCGTTTACAGGGTTTAAATTTTAAAGAAGAACGTCTTAACTTTAATGATACGCAAAATCTTTGGTTAAAACGTGGTAATGAAAAACCTTTATTCACTTTTTTAGGTCATACCGATGTGGTCCCTCCGGGTCCTTTAGAGGCTTGGGTATCTCCTCCTTTTGAGCCGACTATTCGCGATGGAAAATTATATGGCAGGGGCGCTGCCGATATGAAAGGAGGTATTGCTAGTTTTATGACTGCCATTGAGAGATTTGTTGCGAAATATCCTGATCATGCGGGTTCTATTGGGATTTTGTTAACCAGTGATGAAGAAGGCGCTGCAATAAACGGAGTCGTTAAAGTGATGGAGGTTTTTGAGCAACGCCAAGAAAAAATTGATTGGTGTTTGGTAGGTGAGCCTTCTAGCGATAAAAAAATGGGGGATGTGATTCGAGTTGGACGCCGAGGCTCCTTATGCGCTAAGTTAACAGTGATAGGTATTCAGGGCCATGTGGCTTATCCAGAATTGGCGGATAACCCTATACATAGTTTTGCTCCTGCTTTAAAAGAGCTAACTGAAGAAGTATGGGATCATGGCAATGTATTTTTCCCGCCTACCAGTTTACAAGTGTCTAATATTAACTCTGGTACAGGCGCTGAAAATATTATTCCAGGGTCGGCCGAGGTACAGTTTAATTTACGTTTTTGTACGGAGTTAAATGAAGATATTATTAAACAGCGTACTTGTGCGATTTTAGATAAATACGATTTTAAATATGATCTGCAATGGCGTTTGTCAGGAAATCCTTTTTTAACAGAAAAAGGCGCATTGATTGATGCAACGCATGCGGCTATCAAAACTGTGACTGGTTTTGAAACTTTAGATGATACAGGTGGAGGCACTTCAGATGGGCGATTTATTGCGCCGACAGGTGCTCAAGTGCTGGAGTTAGGGCCATTGAATGAAAGTATTCATAAAATTAATGAACATGTGGCAGTGGAGGATTTAGAGATTTTAAGTGCTATTTATGAACAAATCCTAGTCAATTTATTGGTTAATCCATCGTCACAATAGTCTGTCTTGATTAAGATTTGATGATTTAAAAAGATCGGGTAGGGAAAGAAATTGCGTATAAAAATTATTTTTATAATGACTTTGTCAATTGCTATGGTGGGGTGTTCTGTGAGAAATCAAGAGTCTAGTCGGCAAACTAAGGTAGAAGATCTTTTGGCATCGATGACGCTGGAAGAAAAAGTAGGGCAGATGACTCAAATTGATTTTTCAGTCATTGCAGGTCAAGGTGATGAGTTAATAGATCAAGAAAAATTAACGAATGCCATTTTAAATCATCATGTCGGTTCCATTTTAAATACGCCAAATAACAAAGCCCAATCAGTTGAAGATTGGCGAAAAATAATTCATACAATCAATACGGTTAGTGAGAAATCTCGATTAAAAATTCCTGTCTTATATGGAATTGATGCTATTCATGGCGCATCCTATACTAAAAATTCTACCTTATTTCCACAAGCCATTAATATGGCAGCAACCTTTAATCCTGAATTAAGTGTTAAAGAAGGTGAAATCACGGCTCAAGAGATAAGAGTATCTGGTCTGCAATGGAACTTCTCGCCAGTCATGGATATTGGTCGTCAACCTTTGTGGCCGCGTTTATGGGAAACCTATGGTGAAGATGTACATTTGGCATCGGTGTTAGGTTCTTCATATATTAAGGGTTATCAAGGCGATGATATTTCTGCATCTAGTAAAGGTTTAACTTGTTTGAAACATTATGTGGGTTATAGCTTACCTAATAATGGTAAAGATAGAACGCCGGCCTGGATTAGTGAGCGTATGTTGCGTGAATATTTTTTACCGAGCTTTGAGGCGGGTATAAAAGCGGGATCACCGACGGTAATGGTTAATTCAGGTGAGGTAGATGGCATCCCTGGGCATGCAAATTATCATTATTTAACGACGATATTACGTGGCGAATTAGGTTTTAAAGGTTTTGCTGTCTCAGATTGGGAAGATATTAAACGCCTTTATATTAGGGATAAATTAGCTGCATCACCTAAAGAAGCCGTTAAAATTGCGGTGATGGCGGGTGTCGATATGAGCATGGTGCCGTTTGATTATTCGTTTTATGATTTATTGATAGAGCTGGTTAAATCAGGTGAAGTGCCAATGGCCCGCATTGATGAAGCAGTCACTAGAATTCTGACGGTAAAGGATCAAGCGGGGTTATTTAAGGCTAAACCATTGCCATTATCTGCAGAGGAGAACTTTGCAACACGGGAATCTACCGCCACTAATTTGCAAGCTGCTAGAGAGTCTATAGTGCTAGCGAAGAATGATAAGCATATTCTGCCGCTTAAAAAAGATGCCAAGATTTTAATTGCTGGTCCTACCGCTAATTTATTAAGTGTTTTAAATGGTGGTTGGACTTTAAGTTGGCAAGGGGATAATGATGGCCTGCAACCAAAAGATAAATTGACAGTTTTTGGTGCTTTGCAGAAAAAATCGACAAGTAAAGTGACTTATGTACGTGGCACTGACTTTAATGACAAAATAGATATTAAAAAAGCGGTCGAGGCGGCAAAAGATCAAGATGTTATTGTCTTATGTTTAGGTGAGAAACCTTATACAGAGACCATGGGTAATATAACCTCTTTAAATATAGATCCATCACAAGTTGAATTGGCAAATGCTTTATTTGCCACAGGTAAGCCCGTTGTATTAGTTACCTTAGGTGGGCGTCCGCGCATTATTACTGAGCAAGCAGAAAAGGCTGCTGCTGTGTTATTAGGTTTTTTACCTGGTATGGAAGGCGGAGTTGCAATTGCTGATATTTTGTACGGTGATTACAATCCAAATGCTAAATTACCCATTACTTATCCAAGAAATACAAATGATATCGTTTTGTATGATCATAAACCGATAGAAAATTTTGATACTAACTCTTATAACCCGCTGTATCCATTTGGGCATGGATTGAGTTATAGCCAATTTAAAATTTCAGGTTTAAAGCTTGAAAAGTCGCACTATAAAATGGGCGAAGCCATTAATCTAAGTGTTAATGTGGCTAATACGGGTGCATTAAAGGGTAAAGAAACGGTATTGGTTTATATTAATGATATGGCCGCGACGGTTACTCGCCCTAATAAACAGTTAAAAGCATTTAAAAAGGTTGAGTTAAATTCACAGCAAACGCAAAGTTTAACTTTTACCTTAACTCCGAATGATTTGTCATTTATAGGGGTTGATTTAAAGCGTGTAATAGAGCCGGGTGAGTTTAAAGTCATGGTGGGTTCTGAGACAGTGCAATTTACATTAACAGATTGATAGGGTTATGCAATGAGGCCGCAACAAAGATCAGTAGAAATTAGTCATAATTTAGCGGATAAAAATAGTTATATTGGTTCTTTAACGGTTTTAACCTCGTTATTTTTTATTTGGGGATTTATAACCGCTCTGAATGACATTTTAATTCCGCATTTAAAAGCTGTTTTTACGCTTAACTATACACAAGCTATGCTGGTGCAGTTTTGTTTTTTTATCGCGTATTTTGTATTTTCTGTTCCAAGTGGTTATTTGGTCGATAAGATTGATTACAAAGGCGGGATTATTTCGGGCTTATTAGTCGCTGGCTTGGGGTGTTTGTTGTTTTATCCGGCAGCGGGATTACATTCTTATTTACTATTTTTAACCGCTTTTTTTGTTTTAGCTGCAGGTATTTGTTTATTGCAGGTAGCTGCAAATCCTTATGTCACTATATTAGGTTCGTCAGAAACTGCGTCGAGTCGTTTAACCATGACACAAGCTTTTAATTCTTTGGGTACTACACTTGCACCTTATCTAGGTTCATTGTTTATTTTATCGACTGCTGTAAAAAGTGCGGAAGAGATTCAAGCACTAAATGTTGAGGAACTCAGTGCATATGAAACAACTCAAGCCTTAGTTGTACAGACGCCTTATTTGTTGTTGGCTACTCTTTTATGTGTGCTGGCGGTTGTGTTTGTTATTCTTAAATTACCTAAAGTACAGGAAACAGAAACAGCATCATCTAAATCTATTATTGTTGATGTTAGCGATTTACATGAAAGTGCTTGGTCATACAAACATTTAGTTTTGGGTGCATTGGGTATTTTCTTTTATGTGGGAAGTGAAGTTTCTATTGGTAGTTTTTTGATCAGTTTTTTGGGTGAGACTTCTATAGGAAATTTAACTGAGCAAGATGCAGGTCGATATGTTTCTTTTTATTGGGGAGGAGCTATGTTAGGAAGATTTGCTGGTGCGTTAATAATGCAAAAGATTAAACCGCAAAATACATTGCTATTTAATGCGTTAATGGCAATGACATTAGTTTTGCTAGTGATTTTTAGTAGTGGCTTTATAGCTATGTGGGCAATACTAGCCATCGGTTTGTTTAATTCGATTATGTTTCCTACTATTTTTTCTTTAGCCGTTGCGGGATTAGGTAAACACACAGGGCAGGGGTCAGGCATTTTGTGTGCAGCTATCGTAGGCGGGGCTGTTTTACCTGTTATACAAGGTTTCTGCGCAGATAGCATTGGTATTCAATTTGCTTTTTTTGTACCGGCTTTAGGTTACTTGTATATCAGTTTTTATGGTTGGAAAGGATATAAGCAATAAATATTATGAGGATGACGGGTTAATCTTGAGTTTTTAAATGATTAATGACGGTTTTATGACATAAGTTAAATTAGTTAATAATTGCAGTTAACCGAATCGTAATAGACTTTGAACCAAACATAGATTATATTCGGTGGCTATTTAACCGCTCAATACCTAACACCAACTATAAAGCAATAGTCTTTATCTGTGGAATTAATATGATTTATCAGTCTTTGTTTAAAACATTACAGGAAAGAGGCAAGCTTTCTGCTTCAGAATTAAAAAAAGTTGAGCGCGTTCAAAAAACTTCTGTTGCGGAGAGTTTGCCACAATTATTGGTAAAGCTAGGTTTATGTTCTGAGTTAGATGTTGCAGATGCCTTTGCCGATTCTGGGCAATTCGAAAAAATAATGCCAGATCAATATCCAATTGAAAGACAATTACCTGAAGAGGTGTCTTTACGTTTTTTAAAAAATTATCATCTTATTGGTTTAAGTTCTTCTGAGGATCAAGTAACTGTAGCAATGATGGATCCCGAGGACGCATTCACAATTAATGCACTAAGCTTGATGATTGGGAAATCAATTGACGTAAAGGTGGGTTTACTTTCAGAAATTGATGCAGCACTTGATGTTCAATACGGTGAAGATCGTTCGAAGATGGATAAATTGATTGATGATTTAGCTATAGATGATTTAGGCGAAGAAGATTTAGAACATTTAAAAGATCTAGCGAGTGAAGCCCCAGTAATTAAAATGGTAAATTTGATTATGCAACGTGCAATTGAAACACGGGCATCAGATATTCATATTGAACCATTTGAGCAGTCATTAAAAGTTAGATTGCGCGTGGACGGCGTTTTACAAGAAATAGATGCGCCTAATGTTAAGTCAACTGCTGCAGTAATCTCACGTATTAAGATTATGGCAAAACTTAATATAGCTGAGCGACGTTTGCCGCAAGATGGTCGCATAAAAGTTCAAATGATTGGAAAGGAATTAGACTTACGGGTATCAACAATTCCTACAATGCATGGAGAAAGCGTTGTAATACGTTTACTAGATAAAGAAAATACAGTATTAGATTTTGTTCAGTTAGGATTTTCTGGTCGTCATTTAGAACAATTTATTGATGTGCTGTCAATGCCTCATGGGATCATATTAATTACTGGCCCAACCGGTAGTGGAAAATCTACCACTATGTATGCTGCATTAAAGCAATTGAATACTCCTCAGCGCAAAATTATTACAGTAGAAGATCCTGTTGAATATCAAATGGAGGGGATTAATCAGATACAAGCAAAACCCCAAATAGGATTAACTTTCGCCTCAGCTTTACGTTCCATAGTTAGGCAAGATCCTGATGTGATTATGATTGGTGAGATGCGAGATTTAGAAACTGCAAGAATCGCCGTGCAATCAGCACTTACCGGTCATTTAGTTTTATCAACGTTACACACTAATGACGCTGCGGGTGGTGTTACGCGATTATTGGATATGGGTTTGGAAGAATATTTGTTAACTTCTACAGTCAATGGCATTTTAGCCCAGCGATTAGTTAGAAAATTATGTCCTTCATGTAAAGAAGGTGGTTTGGCTGCTCCGGAAATTGTTACAGAATTGCGCTTAGAAAGATTTACAAATAAAGCAGAAATAATGCTTTATAAGCCAATTGGATGTTCTGCGTGCTCAGGTACGGGATATCGTGGGCGATTGGCCATTATAGAGTTTTTACCCATGACCGACCCAATCAGAAAGTTAATTATGGCTCATGAAGAGGCCGGAGCTATTCAAAAGTTAGCTATTTCAGAGGGTATGCAAACGCTTTATGAGAATGGTTTAGTTAAAGTGGTAGAGGGGATTACTACTTTAGAGGAAGTTATGCGTGTGACGACGGAATCATAAGATGCCATTATTTTCTTATAAAGTAATTAATGGTGTAGGAGAAACAGAAGAAGGCGTTAGAGATGCAGTTGATGATAAAACTTTAATTAGTATTTTGCAGTCTGAAGGGTATATACCCATTAAAGTAACAACAGCTAATAGTAGGTCTTTTCTAGGAATTGGCTCCAATAAATCAAAATTATCCTCTAAAGACATAGTTTTTTTTACGGGTGAGTTAGCGACATTGTTAGAATCTGGTTTACCTATTGATAAGGCTTTATTTGTCTTAATGGATTTAACTGAAGATAATGAACGATTAACAAAATTAATTGCTAAAGTACTAGAAAAAGTAAAAGGCGGGGTGTCATTAGCAGATGCGCTAGAGCAACAGCAAGGTGTTTTTACTAAGTTTTACTTAAATATGATACGTGCAGGTGAGGCGGGTGGTAGTTTGGATGAGGTTTTGACCAGATTAGCAGAGTACTTAGAGCGTTCGCAAGAGTTAAAAGAAACCGTTAGTACGGCATTAATTTATCCCGTTATTTTATTGATCATGTCATTAGCATCATTATTTATAATGCTGACATTTGTAGTGCCCCAGTTTACAGAGATGTTTGAGAGTGCTGGTAAAGCACTACCAGTATCGACACAAATAGTGGTTGGTTTGGCGGAGTGGTTACAAAATTATTGGTGGGCTTTATTGGTAGGATTTCTAGTTATTTCTAGTTATATGAAATATCAAATGGCAGATCCAATAAGAAAAAAAGTATGGGATGGATATTTTTTAAAATTACCTTTAGCCGGTACTATTATTACCAATAAAGAAACTGCAAATATCAGTCGAACACTGGGAACATTATTAGGTAATGGCGTGTCCATTATCTCTGCTTTAGTTATTGTTAGAGAAACTGTTGATAATTTGGTTTTAGCTGAAACCATATCTAATGCTGAAGCTCAATTAAAGCAAGGTAAGAATTTATCTGACGCGTTACAAGAAAAATCTTTATTGCCTAAAATGGCTCTGCAAATGATAAAAATGGGTGAAGAAACAGGACGTTTAGAAGAAATGTTGCTTAGAATAGCTACGATATATGATAAACAATTACGGGTAGCAATCCAACGATTATTGGCGTTTCTCGAGCCCATGTTAATAATTACTTTAGGACTAATGATTGCGGGAATTATAGTATCAATTTTGCTGGCAATTTTGAGTGTTAATGATTTGGCATTTTAATGGAAAAATAATAATGAAAAATTTAAGAAATAGTAGACAACGTGGTTTTACCTTACTTGAGTTATTAGTCGTGTTAGGTATTATTGCTATGTTAGCGGGCATAGTGGGTCCACAAGTAATGAAACATATGGGTGAGTCCAAGACTAAAGCTGCTAAAGTTCAAATTGAAGATTTATCTGCCACATTGGATATGTATAAATTAGATATGGGAAGTTATCCAACTAGTGAGCAAGGGTTGCAGGCTTTAGTTGAGGCACCGGATAATGCAAAACATTGGAATGGGCCTTATTTAGGTAAGACTAAAATTCCATTAGATCCATGGCAAAATGAATACCATTATGTTTTCCCAGGAGAACATGGGAAGTTTGATATTTTTACGTATGGTTCAGATGGAAGAGAAGGCGGTGCTGGCGAAGATCAAGACATAGTTAGTTGGGAATAGCTTTCTGTTATTACACAGAGGCAATATGTCTGTATCTACAAAAAAAAATAATGGTTTTACCCTATTAGAATTAATAGTTGTATTGTTTGTTATTGTTTTGGGTTTTTCAGTTGTTAGTCTTAACTTGTCATCTGGAAATGATGCAACAAAAGTTAAAATTGCTGCTAGAGATTTGGTCTCAGCATTACGATTTGCGCGAGGTGAGGCTTTAATCTCACACCAAGAAATGAGCGTTCTAATTGATCTTGAAACTAATACCTATAAAGTTAGTCGACGCGATAAGATTTACCATATTCCAAATTCAATTGGTATTACTGTTGTTACAGCAAAAAGTCAAACGAAGGGACAAACTTTGGCTGGAGTGCGTTTTTTTTCAGACGGCTCTTCAACTGGAGGTCGAGTTATCTTAAAACAAGGTGCGTTGTCTTGGCAAATAGATGTTAATTGGTTAACAGGGCAAATTGAATTAAATGATAAAAATGTCCGTTAGCAAACAACAGGGATTTTCTTTGTTGGAAATAGTTATTGCCTTTTCTATATTGGCGCTGTCACTAGGTATTTTACTTAAGATTTTTTCTGGTGGCGTAAATACTGCAATGGTTTCAGAAGATTATACAGTTGCAGTTCAATTGGCAGAGGGTTTAATGTCAAGGACCGGTACAGAGTCATCTTTGCGGGAAGGCGAAGAATCTGGTGTTGAGAATGACAAATATGATTGGTTAGTTACTGTTACACCGTATTTTTTTGATTCGGCTAATAATGATGTATCTTCTAAACTCGCTGAACTTTTTAAAGTAAAAGTTATCGTAAGTTGGCAAGCTAATAGGTTTAATACGAGGCAATTACAATTGACGACTATAAAATTGACTAAAGGCTCACAATAATGACCTATGGTTTTTTTTGCTTTTAATAATGTGCCTGTGAACTTAATTGGGTCGGATAATGAAGTCAAGGTCTAATGGCTTTACGTTAATTGAAGTGCTTATCGGCATGACTCTTTTAAGCATAATGGTTGTTTTACTCTTTACCAGTTTAAAGATTTGTGCGGATAGTTGGGAAAAAGGTGAAAGTAAAATAACAAACGTAAATGAAATGGCGGTTGTATATAATTTTTTTCAACAGCATTTGTCTGTGGCTAGGCCGTTGTGGAATGATGGTGGGACTGAAGAAAAGACATTTTCCTTTCAGGCCAATTCACACACTTTACATTTTGTGTCAGCCTTTCCCGCTAGTGCAGGTCGAATGGGGTTACAATTATTTTCAGTGATCTTTGATGACGCTAGTGAGGATGCCGATATTAATGTAAGTCTTATGCCTTTTGGAACTGGTTTAGAAAATGATGAGTCTGCAATTGAAGAGGTAACATTAATAAAGCATGTAAAAGCATTTAACATAGCATACTTTGGTGCAGATGACTCGGCTAGTGAAGGTGTATGGGTTGAAGATTGGGTTGGTAAATCAACATTACCTCGTTTAGTTAAAATAAAAATAGAATTGACGAATGGCATTTATTGGCCTGAGATAATCGTTGATTTGAAAGTTACAGTCCCTCCTGTTGATAGTGCTAATAACAATGCTCCTGGAGTTGGCTTGTGAAAAGCCAAAATGGAGTTGCCTTAGTCTTAGTCCTTTGGGTGCTAAGTTTATTGATGATAATGGCAGGGAGTTTTGCTCTAAGTATGCGAAGAGAGACTACCATCACTGCTATTATAAAAAATAATGCCGAAGCAAAGGCCATAGCTGAGTCTGGTATAGCAATAGCTGAAATGATGTTATTAAATCAGGATCTTACTAAGGCTTGGCGGGCAGATGGTAGTGTTTATGAGATTTTGGCTAACAATGCAAAAATACGAATACGACTAGAAGCTGAAACAGGTAAAATAGATCTTAACAAGTCTGATCAAGTTTTGTTACAAAAATTAATGATAAATGCACCTATTGATGAAGAGCTCCAAAGTAAGTTAGTGGGTGCGATTATTGATTGGCGTGATCCGGATGATTTGGTAAGCATTAATGGTGCTGAAAAAGCAGAGTATCAAGATGAGGGTCTCTCTTACGAGCCTAAAAATAAACCATTTGAATCTGTGGAAGAATTACAGTTGGTTTTGGGTATGGATAAGACTATTTTTTCATGGATAGAGCCATTAGTTACGGTATATTCAGGGCAGCCACAGGTAAATTTACAAGTTGCAACTAAAGAGGTATTGCAAACTATTTCTGGTTTAGATCAGGAAATGATTGATGCCTATGTTTTGGCGAGAACAGAAAGTGCTAGAAACAATTTACCTTTACCAGCAATGCCTTTGGCTCCCGGATTAAAAAGTGCGTCCTCCGGTAAAATTAATATAGTAACTGTTATCTCTGAGGCTTTTTTAGCGGGAGACTCAAAAGCAAGTTTAAATGTAGTAATAAAAAAGCCTGAAGGTAAAGATGCGAGTCCATTCCAAGTAATGAAATGGCAACAAGCTAAAATAAATAATAAGTCTTTATTCTCTGATGTTATGAGTGAATTATTAGTAAAACAATATGCTGAACCTGAACTCAACAATTGATTTAAATTTTAAGCAGTTTTTAAGATGGTGGAAGCGTGAACTCGATTTCCTAATACCTCAAAAAATAAAGCAGATCATCAATGATAGTAATGGAGTTATTATTGTTAGTAAAAACGGCGAACATTTTGTATTAAGTTTTTATTGTGCTGGGCATGAAGAATTTCTTTGTAGCGTGGCTCGTGGTGATAAGGCAATTGATTTACAAAGCCTAAATGAAAAGGATGAGCGCTTATCTAAAGCGAGTGTTGTTTTACGATTGTCTGCGCAGGACGCTATACAAAAAGAATTGAGTTTACCTGCGGCGGCTAAAGAAAACTTATCACAGGTTGTATCTTATGAGCTTGATAGATATACACCCTTTAAACCGGAACAGGTTTATTTTGCTGTTAAGCAGTTATCAGGAATAGATGAATCAGGACAGATTAGAGTTATGGTGATATTAACAACACGTGAGTTACTTGATGGCTTGTATGAAGATATTCAAGCAATAGGTTTATCGCCCTCATATGTTGATTATCATGGATCCCCAAATAATCTTTTTGATCTTGAAGAGGGATATAACTTATTGCCTGTTAGATTGAGACAAAAAAAAGCCAAGTTACCGCGTTTAGTTCATGGTTCATTATTAGGTTTAACTGCATTATTGTTGTTATTAGTACTTGCTATGCCGGTTTTTTTTGAATATCAAGCTGTTGATGCATTAAGTATAAAAGCGGCCTCTTTAGAGAAAGACGCTAAAAAAGTTAAAGCGATGCAAGCAACAATCGATGCAGTCATTGATGAAACTAATCAGTTAATTAAGGAAAAAAGCGCTTCACCGGATTTGGTTGAGATGTTGAATACTTTAAGCACATTACTAAAAGATGATACAACGTTAAGTTATGTTCAATATTCAGAGGGGCATCTACAAATACAAGGAGAGTCACCAACTGCTTCAGCTTTATTAGCAACACTCGAGGGATCTGATATATTTGTAAATGCCCGTTTTGCATCACCGGTGACTCAAGATAGAGTAACTTCAACAGAACGTTTTCAAATAACAGTTGATTTAGCTAAGTCGGAAGCTAAAAGTCATGATTAATTTTAAAAAAATAGATTTTTCATCGCCGGCAGTTCAACAACGCAGTATGGCGTTGACAATATTTTTTTTTGTTATTCTCGTTATAATATTAGTTATTGTTACGCCATTAATTAGTAAAGCAATCGATTTAAACGATACTAAAACAAACTTAGTCTTCAAGCTTCAAAAATATGAGCGTATTTTGGCTAAAGCGGACCTTATTTCGGCGAGTATGGCTAATATTAATCAAGCCCAAGATAATCAGGGTTATTTCAATTTGCAAACGACTGATGCATTAGCATCTGCTGATATGCAAGAGTTTATAAAAAAAGCTATTATTGAAGCGGGTGGACAATTAAGCAGTACTCAAGCCTTGCCTGTGAGTAATAAAGAAAAATTTAAGCGAATAACCGTAAGCGTCAGAATGACAGGAAATAGCCAAGTATTACGTAAGGTTTTATATAAAATAGAAACATCAGAACCATTAATTATTGTTAATCAGATAGATATAAGACCAATGCGAGCGACAAGAAATAGAGTCACTAAGCAAATGGATGCAAGTAATGATTTAAATGTAAATTTTCAGGCGGTTAGTTTTATGAGAAATCCAGCCTAATGAATACAAAATTAATATCTTTTTTATTATCAATTTGTTTAGCCTGTATTTTAATTATATTAGGTGAATGGTTGTTTGCTTTATGGTCTCAATCGGTTACTTTAGCATCGCTTAGCGCGGTTGAAACTAAAAGTGTGCAAGATGAAATGCCTCATATTGATCTTCATTTAACTAATGAAGAGAGTTATGCCGATTTGGTTGCTAGACCTTTATTTATTAAAGGGAGACGACCTGTTGCTGAGCCAACTCCAGAGGAAATTCAGAATACTGCTCTCGTACCTGTTGTTTTTGAATGGGACTTAAGTGGAGTTTATTCTACTCAAAATGGATTATCGGCATTTCTTTCTCGCACTGCATCAAAGACACCCAAAGATAAATACAGGAAAATTAATAAAGATGCTGAACTTGATGGTTGGAAATTGACAGAAATATATCCTGATAGAGTTATTTTTACACAAGGCATTCAATCAAAAGAATTATTATTAAGGAAAATAAAAAATAAACATCCATCCAGAAAAAACAATATAACCAATTCGCCTAATACGCCTCCAGTAGATAGTCAGGCACCCGATGAAGCCGATCCTGAGAATTCAAATGAATAAAAAATCGAAAACAATTTTCAAATTAACTCCTCTTATAATGAGTCTGTCTCTTGTTGGGTGTGAATTATTATCACCTAAACAAGTTGCTAAGCTAGAGTTGAATCCAGTAAAAAAAGAGAATTCAGATGAGGTTTTTCATCAATTAGAAAATAAAGCACCTGTGCTTGAGGCTAATAAAGAGATTTATCCAGGCACTGATAGATATGTTTCAAGCGCTCCACAAAAGAGTCGGTCTTTAGGAACTAAAGGTTCAGGCTCATATAGCTTAAATTTTGATGATGCAGATTTAGGTGAAGTCGCTAAGGTGGTGTTGAGTGATATTTTGGGACAAAGTTATGTTTTAAGTCCTAAAGTGACGGGTAAAGTTACCTTACAGACAACTGAACCTTTAACTAAAGAAGAGTTATTGCCTGCTCTGGAAATGGTGCTACGCATGAATAATGCAGCTCTAGTGAAAGATGGCAAAATTTACCATATAGAACCAACTGCAGATGCACTATTTACTTCTGATTTATCAGCTAAAGCAGCGGGATTTCAGACGCGGGTAATACCAGTTAAAAATGTGGCCGTACAAGATATTGTTGATATTATTAAGCCTTTAGTGCAAGAAAAGACCATTTTAAATGTTGATGGTAAACGCAATATTTTAGTGGCGTCTGGCAATGCGGATGAAATTGCCAGAGTGATTGATATGATTAATACTTTTGATATTGATGTACTAAAAGGTCGATCGTTTGGTTTATTTACATTAGTACATGTAGATCCTGGAACTATTATTAAAGAGTTACAAGGCGTTTTTTCTCAAAAAGGTAAGGGCAGTGATGGAGATTTTTTCCAATTTATACCCATAAAACGCTTAAATGCAATTTTAGCCGTTACTCATCAAGCTAGATATTTGGATGATGTAGATAGTTGGATTGCTCGATTGGATAAAGCGAATACGGCTTCAGGTGGTGGTGTTAACGTTTATAAGGTTCAACATGTTGATGCAAAGAAATTAGCGGCTACGCTAAATCAAATATTTTCTAGTTCAAAAAGTAGCGATACTTCCGCTAAGGTCGCGCCAGGGGAAACTGCCGATACGCTCTCAAATCAGGATTCATCGAGTTCTAGTGTCGGTGCTAGTGGAGGAAGTGGTAGTTCATCGAATGGAGGGACTAGCTCTTCAAGTTATAATGGAGGATCATCTGGTTCTGGAAGTACTTCTAATGTTGATGGTGGTTCAAATAATTCCACATCCGATACTAGTCACTGGTTTTCAAGTAACTTAGGTATTTTTGCTGCAAATGCTGTTGATCAAGATGCAGACCAACCTAAGGAGTCTGGAATTGGCGGAGGTTCAATTTCTAATATTGGTAAAGTTAAAATTATTGCTGATGAAGCTAATAATTCAATTATTATTGTGGCTTCAGCTCAGGATTATGAAACTATCTTGCCGGTAATTAGTCAATTAGATGTAATGCCATTACAAGTTTTAATTGATGCAACGGTTGTGTCTGTATCCTTAAATAATGAATTGAAGTACGGTATATCTTGGTATTTAGCTCATAAGGGTGTTGCCGGTGGTAGTATTTCTACTCCGCCAGGAGGCGATTCTTTAACGACAGCAACAGCCCAGGCAGCCGCTGCCGCCGCAACGGGTGGATTGAGTGCTATATATACCTCAGGAGCTGTTCAAGCACTTTTAAATGCCCAAGCCACGGCAAGTAATGTGAATGTGATTTCTTCACCCTCTCTGATGGTGCTAAATAATCAGAAGGCTAAAATTAATGTGGGGCAACAAATTCCTATACAAACAGGTACAACATCTGCACCTGGATTAGGAGGTTTATCAACATCAAACTCAATTCAATATAAAGATACAGGTGTGACTCTGGAGGTAACTCCGAGAGTTAACGCTAATGGTATGGTGATTATGAAATTAAGTCAGATTGTAAGTAAGCCTATAAAAACTACTATAGGAGTTACTGCCTCAGCTACTATAGATAAAAAAGAAATTAATAGCTCTGTTGCTGTGCAAGATGGAGAGACTATTGTATTAGGTGGCTTAATTGATGAAAGTAATGATAATAGTAAAAATGGTATCCCTTGGTTATATGATTTGCCATTGATAGGATCATTATTTGGTGGAACCGATAACAATAAGCTTAAGCAAGAGTTAGTTGTATTGATTACCCCAAGAGTCGTTAAAAGTAAGCAGGATTCTAGGGTTATTTCTGGTGAGTTTAAACGTAAATTAACCGGAATATATCAGGATACTGATAAAGTGGCAGTACCACCTAGAAAATAAGAGTAAATTAAAAAAAAGGGGGGCGTATATAAATACTCCCCCTTTTTTTGACTGCATAACTTAGATGCTAAGCTTATAAATTAGCGAGTGATAACTTCAGCGCCACCACCAATTAATATGATGTCAGCTGGGCGCATAGCAAAAAGGCCGTTAGCAACAACACCTGTTATATTATTGATGATTTTTTCAAGTTCAATTGGATCTAATATTGATAGATTATGTACATCCAAAATGATGTTATGGTTGTCAGTAACAAAGTCTTCACGCCATACGGGTTGGCCGCCTAATTTTACCAATTCTCTAGCAACATAACTTCTCGCCATTGGAATAATTTCTACTGGTAAAGCAAAAGCCCCCAAAGTATCAACAATTTTGCTTTCATCTACGATACAAACAAATTGTTTACTTGCAGCTGCAATGATTTTCTCACGAGTTAAAGCGCCACCGCCGCCTTTAATTAAATGATTGTGAGGGCTAACTTCATCAGCACCATCAACATAAACATCTAAAGGTCCAACAGCGTTTAAGTCTAATACTGGAATTCCAACTTTCTTTAAATGCTCAGTTGTAGTTTCAGAGCTTGATACAGCGCCTTCAATCTGACCTTTTAAATCAGCTAGGTAATTAATAAAATGTTTGACTGTAGAGCCAGTACCAACGCCTACAATTGAGACGTCTTTAACATAATGTAAAGCAGCTTCGGCTACTTTTTGTTTTAATTCATCTTGTGTCATGATGTTTCCGTGTTGAATAAAAGATAATAATTTACAAATTGGCATTTTACAGCCGATTTATAATTTAGCATTTAAATTTTATAATCTATTCTAGATTTAATTACACTGCTTTGTATCAAAGCCATAAAGCAATATTCTCAATTTAAGGACAGATCTTTATTTTCTATTAATGTCTAGCATTTAATCTAATAAAGCTAATTTCTTTTTATAAAATATTGACGATAAAACCGATAAACCAATCATAACCGCACCGATGAGTCCGGTAATAACTTCAGAAATCTCAATTTTCATGCTTAACAACATAATAGTGGCTAGAGATCCAATGGCGTAATGAGCGCCGTGTTCTAAAAAAACATATTCATCTAAAGTACCTTTACGTACTAAATAGACAGTCAAGCTTCTTACAAACATAGCTCCAATTGCTAAACCTAGCATGATAATGATTACATCTTGGGTAATAGCGAATGCACCAATTACACCATCAAATGAGAATGATGCATCTAAAACCTCTAAATACAAAAAGCTCATGACGCTACCTCTTTTAATTGCATCTGATACTTCTTCTCCTTTTTCTTCATCTTCAAATAAAGCGGATAAGCTATCAACAATAACATACAGTATGACCCCTGAAATTCCAGCAACTAAAGCTTTGAAACGGACTTCTTCAGGTAACCAACTTTGGCCAAATAATAAAACACCAAGGGCTAATATAATTTCAATAGATTCTAATTTTCCAAAATCTGATAGTTTTTTTTCTATGTAACCTAACCAATGTAATTCTTTACCTTCATCAAAGATAAAAGAGAAAAACACCATTAATAAGAACATGCCACCAAATGCAGCTATTTGTACATGTGATTCTTCAAGGTGGTGGGCATACGTAGTTGGGTCATGTAAAGCCATGTTGGCAACACCAATAAAATCAATGCCGGTGGCAACGTTAACAATTAAAATTGGAAATAATAAGCGCATCCCAAAAACAGCGATTAAAATACCCCAAGTTAAGAAGTACTGTTGCCAACGCTCATCCATGCGTTTTAATATGGATGCGTTCACAACCGCATTATCAAATGATAAACTCACTTCAAGTACACCTAAAATAAGCGCGATGAACGCGCCCATTGGGCCACCCCAATAAACGGCAATTGCTAAAGAAATGGTCGTAATGATAAAAGAAAGACGAAAATGCTGCATAAAGTACCTTATTAATGAGTGATTTTGTGGTGCACTGTAAAACTATTTAAGTGAAATTAAAGTAAATGAATAATAACGATGCATTTTTTAATGCTGCTCAACAACTGATTGCAGCCGGCCGCTTTATTGATAGTAAGGCTTGGGTTCCAGCAACCAGCGGCAATTTTTCTATCCGACTACCTAACGGCACTATTGCGATTACCGTTTCAGGCAAGCATAAAGGCCGATTAGAGATAGACGACATTATGTTGATTGATGCGGCAGCCCAATCATTAGATGGTAAAAAACCTTCTGCTGAAACGTTGCTACATACTTCCCTATATAAGCATTATTCAGACATTCAGTCAATATTGCATCCCCACTCATTGAATGCCACGTTAATTTCTAAAATATTTAAGACAAAAATTATTTTAGAAGATTATGAATTATTAAAAGCCTTTAATTGCATTAATACCCATGAAACGAAGATTATTGTGCCAATCTTTGCTAATGACCAAGACATCTCCAGATTATCAAGTGTTGTAGAGGATTATTTAGCAAAAAATAATAATTGTTATGCTTATATCATCGCCGGTCATGGCTTATATACTTGGGGGCGATCAACAGATGAGGCTTTACGCTATCTAGAAGCCTTGGACTTTTTATTTGAATGTGAATTACGCCTACATGGAGTTAAAAATTAATGACTGCACTGACTATTTATCCAGATAATCAACCTCAACAGGGTGAGCTTTTTACCGATTTTACTGCTATTCAAGGTCATCTAAAGCAGATTGGCGTGCAGTTTGAACAATGGGCTAGCGAACAGCAATTAGCAAGTGATGCAGATCAGGTTGCCGTTTTAGCAGCTTATGAAACTTCAATAAATAAGTTAAAAGTGGATTGTGGCTTTCAATCGGTTGATGTGATGAACTTAACCCCTGATCATCCTGATAGAGCAATATTCAGACAAAAGTTTTTAGCGGAGCATGAGCACGAAGACTTTGAAGTACGATTTTTTGTGGAAGGTCGTGGCCTATTTTATTTGCATGTAAACAATAAAGTCTTTGCGGTGCTTTGTGAACAGGGCGATCTCATTAGTGTGCCGGCCAACACACCCCATTGGTTTGATATGGGTGAAAATCCTAAGTTTACTTGTATCAGATTATTTACTACGCCAGATGGTTGGGTGGCTAAATTTACAGGCAGTGATTTAGCTAAAACCTTCCCAAATTTTGATAGTTATGTGGCTTCGCTATGATAAAAGCTATTATTACTGATATTGAAGGCACAACTTCTTCGCTGTCATTCGTTAAAGATGTTTTATTTCCATACGCTAGGCTTCATTTAGCTGATTATGTCAGAGCACGAACTCAGACAGTTGCAATAAATGAAATACTTGTAGATGTTGCTAAAGAGGTGAGTAAATCGTTAGATATTGAGCAAGCTATTACTCAGCTTATTCAATGGATTGATGAAGATAAAAAAGTGACTCCTCTCAAGTCTTTACAAGGTTTGATATGGGAATCAGGATATAAACAAGGTGATTTTAAAGGCCATGTTTATCAGGATGCGGTAGATAACTTACGCTTATGGAAGTCTGAAGGTCAAGGTTTATACGTTTACTCTTCAGGCTCCGTGTATGCTCAGAAATTGTTATTCGGTTATACAGAGTATGGAGATTTAACCCCATTATTTTCTGGTTATTTTGATACGCATATCGGTGGAAAAAGAGAGTCTCTATCTTATGCAAAAATAGTTGAGCAAATTGGTTTGCCCGCTGAGCAATTGTTGTTTTTATCTGATATTAAAGAAGAATTAGATGCAGCTAAAGCAATAGGAATGCAAACTTTTTGGATAACTAGAGAAGGTGTTAAGGATATAAAGACTGAACATCAACAAGCGCTAAGTTTCGATGAGGTTAAAATTTAGATTCATTGATGTTAGTTTGATTAGCTTTACGATTAAGACGCTTTTAAGGTACACAATATGATAGATACAAAAGCAACTCCTAAAGAATTATGGGCATGGGCTTTTTATGATTTTGCTAACTCAGGTTATACGACGGTTGTGCAAACAACTATATTTAGTGCCTATTTTGTTGGTGTGGTTGCAGATACAGATCAAGGATTAATGCCGGGGTTATCAACGTTGTTATGGTCATTAGCGATGGGAGTGGCTAATTTTGTAGTGATGATGAGTGGGCCATTACTAGGTGCTTTGGCTGATCATTATGCGTGCAAGAAATTATTTTTATTAATTTCCTCTATAGGTTGTATTTTGGCTACGGCACTCTTAGCTTTGGTTGGGCCTGGTGATATCAATTTAGGGATCTTTTTAGTGATTGTTTCAGCGATTATGTTTGCAACAGGTGAGAACTTAATAGCCGCCTTTTTACCGGAATTAACATCAGAAGAAAATAGAGGCAAGTTATCGGGTTATGGTTGGGGGTTAGGTTATTTTGGAGGTTTATTAACCTTAGGCATTTGTTTAGCTTACATTACATGGGCTAAGCAGAAAGGCTTAACAGCAACACACTTTGTACCCGTTTCATTACTCATTACCGCAAGTATTTTTGCGTTGACAGCGACACCTACCTTTATCTGGCTTAAAGAGCGTGCTCTACCCGTTGTTTGGGATAAAAATCAATCAAGTATTAAGGTGAGTTTAGGCCGTTTAAGACAGACTTTTAAAGACGCAGCTCGATTTAAAGATTTATTGTGGTTTTTAATCACGTTAGGAATTTATCAATCGGGTGTGAGTACTGTTATTGTGTTGGCTGCAATATATGCTCAGGAAGTGATGGGTTTTGATACTCAATCTTTAATTATGTTAATTATGGTAGTTAATGTGACGGCGGCGATTGGCGCATTAATTTGTGGACATTTACAAGATAAAATAGGTTCAGTACCTACTTTGGCAATTACATTGCTTATTTGGATACTTGCGATTATTATCACGATTAATGCCACTAAGTCTTCGGATATGTGGATAGTTGGGAACGTAATTGGCTTGGCAATGGGTGCAAGTCAGTCTATTGGTCGAGCGTTAGTGAGTAAGTTTTCTCCAGATGATAGAGCGGGAGAGTTTTTAGGCCTATGGGGTTTGGTTAATAGATTATCAGCGATTGTCGGCCCATTGACTTATGGGTTGATTAACTATTTAAGCAATGGTAATCATCGTTTATCTCTAATGTCCACTTTAGTGTTTTTTATTTTGGGTTTATTGTCTTTAACTCAAGTGCAAGAAACGCGTGGCAAATCAGCTGCCAGGTTGCTTATCCATAACCATTGAAAGCTAATTATGCATTGCTGTTAGATATAATATAACTTTTATTGGGTTTCTTTGCACCAGGGCAGGCGATACTGATGCGCTGTATTGGATTATCTAATTTAAGTGCGGTTAATTGCCCTCCCCATAAACAACCGGTATCAATGGCATAACAGTTAGGACCCTCGTAATAACCTAATGTTGACCAATGTCCAAAGATGATTCGCATGTCAGCATTTTTTCGTTTTGGTGCTTCAAACCAAGGTACTAAAGTTTTGGGTTGGGAGCCTAGTGGACCGCTATTAGCAAAATCGAGTCGACCATTTACATCGCAATATCTCATGCGTGTAAAGCAGTTAATAATAAACCTTAGTTTGGCGTAACCTTTTAAATTGCTAGACCAAATATAAGGTTTATTTCCATACATTTGTTTAAGAAATAATGGGTAATCATCACTTCTAAGTGTTTTCTCTACTAGGTTTGCCATCTTTTTGGTAGTTTTAAAATCCCATTGCGGCGGTAAACCTGCATGTAACAAACAGAAATCTTCGTTATGATGAAATAACACTTGATGTCTAAGCCAATTAATCAATTCATCTCTATCCGGTGCTTCAAGAACGGGACATAGCGTGCTTTTTTTATCGGCCACTTTCGGTAAGCAAGAGGCCGCTAGTAAGTGCATGTCGTGATTACCTAATACGGTGACTGCAGCATTCCCAAGTGATTTAACAAATCGTAAGGTTTCCAGTGATTTTGGACCTCTATTAACGAGGTCTCCCGCAAACCAAAGCTGATCAGAATTTTCATTAAATGAAATAGTATCTAAGAGCCGTAATAAATCATCATAACAGCCTTGAATATCGCCAATTGCGTAGATAGACATTTAATTAGTGTAACGTCCTAGGAATAGACAAAGTAAATTTTGGTATAGTAGCGTTAAAGTTTTCGCCTTCATCTGGTTGCATGGTATAGAGTCCTTGCATGGTGCCAACGGCGGTTTCTATAATTGCTCCACTAGTATAACGGAAGGTATCGCCCGGTTTAAGATAGGGCTGTTCGCCTATAACTCCGTCGCCTCTAACTTCTTGCAACTTGCCATTAGAATCTGTTATTAACCAATAACGGTTTAGCAATTTTGCAGCAACAGAGCCGTGGTTCGTGATGGAAATGGTATAGGCAAAAACATATTTATCTTCTTCGGGTGCTGATTGTTCAGCAATAAAATAGGGCGTTGCTTCAACTATAATTTTGTTTTTCTCAGTCATTATCGGATGATATATAAATAATATAGATTTTTTTCATGATTATTTCATCGTAACTTAATGGTAAACGCAAGCATGTATTTTGATGCAGCCATTAAGCGTATAAAAACTATTACAATTTACATTTATTAGGACAAGACATTGCGTATTCACATTTTAGGTATTTGCGGAACTTTTATGGGGGGTCTGGCTGTTATCGCTAGACAAATGGGTTATGAAGTGAGTGGTTCGGATCAAAATGTTTATCCACCTATGAGCACCCAATTAGAGGAGCAAGGTATTGAGTTGATGAACGGCTATCGAATTGAGAATTTAGATAGTAATCCAGATTTGGTGATTATTGGTAATGCTTTATCTCGAGGAAATCCAGAAGTTGAAGAAGTTTTAAATAGGGGGCTAAATTATGTGTCTGGCCCACAATGGCTAGCTGAACATGTTCTTCACGACAAATGGGTTTTAGGTGTGGCGGGTACTCATGGTAAAACGACAACATCTAGTATGTTAAGTTGGATATTGGAGCATCAAGGCTTTAATCCAGGTTTTTTAATTGGCGGAATTCCCTTAAATTTTGGTATTTCTGCCCGTTTAGATGGCGGCGCAGAAAATAAATCAGGTTTTTTTGTTATAGAAGCGGATGAATATGATTCTGCTTTTTTTGATAAACGCTCAAAGTTTGTACACTATCGACCGCGAACTGCCATTCTTAATAATTTGGAGTTTGATCACGCAGATATATTTCCAGATCTTGACGCGATTAAACGCCAATTTCACCATTTGGTTAGAACCATTCCTGGTGAAGGGTTAATTATTAGTCCAGAATCGGACGACAATATTAATGATGTATTGGCCATGGGGTGCTGGACACCAGTAGAAAATACATCCATTGATGGCGCTGCAACTTGGAATGCAAATTTATTAAAGCCGGATGGAAGTCAATTTGCAGTGCTATTTGAAGGTAACGAACAAGGCATTGTAGATTGGACATTAACGGGTGCGCATAATGTTTATAACGCCTTATCAGCCATAACTGCAGCAAATCATATCGGTATATTGCCTAAAGATGCCATTGCGGCGTTGGGTCAGTTTGTTAATGTAAAACGTCGTATGGAGGTATTGGCGACTATTAATGGTGTGACTATATATGACGATTTTGCACATCACCCTACGGCAATTGCTACTACTTTAGATGGGTTACGTAAGCAAGTGGGTGAGTCGCGTATTCTTGCTATTGTAGAGCCTAGATCAAACACGATGCGTTTAGGCATTCATACAGAAACCTTAGCAAAATCATTAGCACAAGCTGATTTAGCGATTATGTATCAGCCGCAAAATCTCGATTGGGATTTAAGCAAGCTGACTCAATATGCGGATAATATTGAAATTTATCATTCGATTGATGCCATTATTGCAAAGTTAAAAGTAGAGGCCTGTGCTGGTGGTCATTTTGTTTTAATGAGTAATGGTAGTTTTGGAGGCATTTATCAACGCTTACTGGATGAATTGTAAGAGAGGATTGACTGCGGTTTTCTCAAACAGCGCCTTCGTGTATCATGTCGGTCTATAAATTATGCCTCAAAGTGTCAATGATTTTACTGGCCACTGAGTACTTTACCGTATAAAACTAACAGTTATGAAGATACTCACTTTATATTTCAAAAACATCAATTCATTAGAGGGTGAAAATCAGGTTGATTTTCAACAAGCGCCTTTTTCTGAGACGGGCGTTTTTGCAATTACGGGTCCTAACGGTTCAGGTAAATCCAGCATTTTAGATGTGATTACTTTAGGGTTATATGGTGAAACATTTCGCTTTAATCGACCTGCAAATTTTGTAATGACGCATCATACGTCGGAATCGTTTGCTGTTGTTGAGTTTGCAGTTGATGGTGAAAGGTATAAATCGGGTTGGTTTATAGAGAGAACTGACGGAGATGCAACGGGAGAATTATTTGCGCCACAAATGCAGTTGGTTCGCTTGTCTGATGAAATGGTTTTGGCAGATACGCCCCAACTGGTTTGTCAAAAAATAACGGAAGTTACGGGAATGAATTTTCGTAATTTCACGCGTTCTATCATGTTGGCACAAGGCGATTTTTCAGCCTTTTTAAATGCGCTAGATAATGAGCGTATGGACATCTTAGAAAAGATTGTTAGTGCGGATATCTATAGCGACTATAAAAAAGACGTTTTAGATAAGGCTTTATCTACGCAAAAAGAATTGGATTTTTTAAGACAGCAATTGCTGACTATTCAGTTTATGTCTCCTGAAAAGCATGAGGCCAGTGAACAAGATTTAATTGATTTTAAAGAGCAACTAAGCGACTTGCAGCAAGAACAGCAAACCTTATTGCAACAACAAGCGTTGCTAGGCAATATTGGGGCTATTAAAAAGCAAATCACCGAACAAGAACAGCACCTAGAAAAAATTCAGCGTCAAATTGATGATACTCAAGAAGGTCTAGATAAAATTAGACTCGGGCAGGAGGTCTTGATTTTTAAAGATGATATTGTTGGCATTGATGATAAAACTACTCAGATAGCCCAAGCTAAAGTGGATTTAAGTGCTTTAAAAGAGGAAATGACATTTTTACGGACGCAAGTGGCTAATGTCCCCGTGCCGCCAGAAAGCTTAGCCAAGCATACGTTTTACGAGCAACAGAAAACAGTAGAAAATGTCAGGTTACAGCTTGATCAATTGACTTTAAATAGGCAGACAGAACTCGATCATTGGAACTCATTATCTGAGCAATCTGCCCAAAAAGAACTAGCATTTACTCAGGTTTCGGCTTGGTTAGATGATCATCAATTAGATGAGGTTTTGTTAACTGAGTTGCCAGAAATTGGTAAATTAAAGAAATTAAGAGCGGAGATTACTAGTTTAAACAACCAAATTAAAGTTTTTAGTAAACAATCCAAAAAAACTTCGGCGGCTGTGCAAAACAATAGCACTGCTCTCGCTAAACAGCAGGCTAGACAAGTTGAATCTAAGGCTCAGATAGCGTTAGATGAAAAAGAGTTAATTGAATTATTACAAGGTAATACTCTTGCTCATCTTGAATCATTAAAGCAAGATCAAAACGAACGTGTTAAGGAATTTCAAGTACTTTATAACCTTGCCTTAAAGCATGAAAAACTGTCTGGCCAGACGGGTTTTTTTTCATGGTTTAAAAATAAAGAAGCGCCAGAATATGATGCGGATGAATTAACGTTAGAGTTGGAAAAACTGCAGCAAGACTTTAAACGCGAAGAAAATATTAAAACGACTTTAGAAACAGCAATTATTTATGAAGGACTTTTAAAAAAATTAACGCCAGACAGGGTACATTTAGTGCATGGCAAACCTTGCGCTTTATGTGGTGCTTTACAACATCCTTACGCTAAATTCCCACCAATTATTAGTAACTCTAAGCAGGCCTTGGTAGATCAAAAAGCCAAAATTCGCCAGTTGAAGGAAACAATCAGCCAGGTTAATTTTAAGATTAATGCGGCTCGCAGAAATATGGCTAATAATACGGCTAAGCAAACTGAATCTGCACAATTAAGAGCACAGTGGTTAAATCAAGTAAATCGTCTTAATTGTGCAAGTAAAGAATTGACAATTGACAATCTCAGTTTGATTAAAGATCTGCTACAACAAGCGAGCGAAGAGTTAACGGAAATTTCGAATCTTACTACTAAAATCAGTGCTAAACAGCTCTCTATTACAAAAAACACTGATTTAATTGCGAAAGGTGAACTGACTATCGAGCAGTTGTTGGCTAATAAAGCTCAATTAGGCCCAGATGTCGAAGGTATTTCACAAGAACAGCTTGATTTACAAAATGCTTTGGCAACTAACCAAGCGCTTGAGCAGCAGTTAACAGAGAAGGTTGTTCTGCAGTTAGCTGTTTTTGGTGAAAAAATGCCGACTAAAGGCCAAGAAGATGCTTTGTTTGATAAGTTGAACCTGCGTCGCCAGGAGTACCATACTTATAGTTATCGGCACAAATCCTTAATTGAAGAACGTCAGGCCTTGCAAGAGAAACAAGTGCTTTGTAAGGAAGAAATTTCTCGTTTTAATGAGCAGATAGAACAGTTAAGTGTGCAGTTGCAAACACAAGAAACTATAGGACTGCATTTAGGTTTAATAGAAAAACAAAAATTGATAGCTGAACAAGAACAGCTTTTAACGAGTTTAGCTGTTGATTTGGACCAGTTACAAAAAATCATTCAAGAAAAAGTAGCACAGACGTCTTTTGCTAGTTTGCAGGAAATTAGTAAAGTGCTTGAGTTTATGGAAAATCAAATAGAAATAGAGCGTCAACAAGCCGCTTTATCTCAACAGTTGCAGACAAAAAACCAAGAAATAATAAATTTACAAGTACAGTTAGATGAAGCTTACGCAGCATCTGCTGATGGCTTATTAAACTCATTAGAGCTTGAGCAAGCGATAAAAAATCAAACTGAAAAAGTGACTATCACCCGCATGGAGATTGATCATTTAGAGCGAGTTTTAGGGGAGCACGCCCAGAATCAAGTGACTCATACTGATGTTTTAGAGCGTCTACAGCAATTAGAAGTGGCCGCTAAGACCTATATTGCTGACGTGGCCTTAATTAATGCTGAAAATGGAATGGCCTTTAGAAGACGCGTGCAAACTCAATTGGCTGATAAGTTATTGACTCAAACCAATACCCTTTTAGAGAAAATTAGTGGGCGCTACTATTTACGCCAGGCGCATAGTGAACAAGGCTTTGCACTAGAGGTTGAAGATACTTATCAAGCGAATGTAAGACGCTTACCCAAAACTTTATCGGGTGGTGAGAGTTTTGTTGTCAGTTTAGCACTAGCCTTAGGTTTATCGGAATTAGCTAATAACGGTCGATCGGTTGATTCATTATTCTTAGATGAGGGGTTTGGAAATTTAGATGCTGATGCGCTTTATACGGTGATAAGTACTTTAGAAAACCTTCATACACATGGTAAAACAGTCGGGGTTATCTCGCACGTTGAAGCCGTTCATAAACGCTTTAAAGCTCAGTTACAGGTCGTTAAAAAACCAAATGGTTTAGGGGCGATAAGACAAGCGCCCTAAAACCTTTGATGGCCTTTGTTTAGCGTTTTAGTCGCTGGATTGTTGATTTAATAAGCTACAATAGCACATCAAAAACAAGCCTTTTCTGACTCCTCGAGATTAACTATGCGTTTACCCCGATTATCCACTTTTATTTTTCTCGTTTGTCTGTCCATGCAATTATCGGGGTGTGCTAGTTTTGGTAAGGGCGTTGCTGAGGCGGTTTTAGAAAAAACCAATACACAAGATACTCGAATATGTCAGGTGCGAGGTAAGCCTGTTCAAGGGATTTCTCCGGACCTAGAAGACGCTAAAGGCAAAACAAAAGTATTGATGGTGCATGGGGTAGGTAACCATTTGCCAGGTTATGCGACGGAATTTTTGGACAAATTGTCTAAGGAGCTGAAGTTAACGGCTAAGGCTTCCCGATATAAAGACATGCAGTTATTGTCATTTAGTGATCCTGATAAAAAATTAGGTAATTTAAGGGTTTCTCGACTACAAAATGCTGATCTTAGTAAAGAACTATGGTTTTATGAGTTAACGTGGTCGGAAATAACTAAAGATCAAAAATCCTTGTTAGCGTTTGATAATTCGGGTGAATATTCATATCGTCGCGCTGAAGTTAACGATATGCTAAAAAAATTCAGTAATGATACGGGGCCTGATCCCATTATTTATCTAGGAGAAAGTAGAGATTTAATTTTAAGGTCTTTTGCGCAAGCCGTATGCTGGATGAGTAAAGACAGTTGGGATGAATTACCTAAGGAGGGCCGGCACGGTTGTGATTTTAACAAGAGTTTAAATGAGAATTTTAAACAAGACTCTTTAGTGTTTGTTTCACATAGTTTGGGTAGTCGTATCACGATTGATGGTATTACCCGTATGGTTTCTCTTTTAGAACAGCCCGATAAAAAATCTACGTTACGGACTATTAATAAAGCTAAAAGAGAAGCTTTGCAAAATAAGCATGTGCAAATATTTATGCTTTCAAATCAACTTCCCATGTTGCAGTTGGGAAGAGAATTACCCGAAGTAACAGGGCAGCACGCAGATTATTGTTGGGCGGGTGGTCCAAAATATACTTCACGTATGTTTAATCAAACATCTATCGTGGCTTTTAGCGATCCTAATGATCTTTTAAGTTACGCCATTCCTCATGATTTTAGTGACAAATATTTAGACTCAAGACTCTGTAGTCAGGTGACTAATATTAATATTAATATCGCTAAAGTTTTTGATGCTTTTGGTATAGGTAAAATTGCTAATCCTTTAGAGGCGCATATAGGTTATGCAAAAGATGATCGCGTTGTGGCCTTAATTGCCGATGGTATTGGTAATGACCATACCGATCCCATCATAAAAGACAAATGTGAGTGGACAGAAATAACGGATTAGATAATAAGGCTGTTAAATCTTAACGGCAATCAGACAGGCAAAATTAAACCATTGAAAATAGGTGCCGATGCGGCCAAAGCCTGCTCTTTCTAATAATTCGTAGTTTTCATCTAAACGATACGGAATTAAAACGTTTTCAAGGGCTTCACGTTTGCGCTGATTTTCTATATCGGTATAGTGGCTTTGAGAGGTTTTAAATTGCAGATAATGATCTATATATAAGCGGTTTAACACGGGATCATTGACTAATATTTTTTCTGATAATAATACTATTCCACCGGGCTTTAAAGCCTTAAAAATCGCCTTAAGTAAGGCTTCTCGGCCTATCGGCCTAACAAACTGTAACGTCCAATTTAAAATTATAATATCGCAGTTAGGTAGGGCCGGTAAGGCGCTTAAATCAGCTGTAATTAAAGAAACTCTACCACTATTAATTTGCGTACTAAGTTTGTCACGCGCCTTATCCAACATGGATTCTGAATTGTCGTAACCAATAAAACGCGTGCTTTCAGGGCACTTGGGATGTTGACTGAGATGATCAATCGTTGTGCCCGTTGAACAGCCTAAATCACACACAATTCCGCCTGTTTCAGGCAAAAAATCCATGATAAGATCCGCTTGAATGCGTTGCACTTCATTATAGAAAGGTACACTTCTGGACACCATGTTGTCGAAGACTTTGGCTACTTTCTCATCAAAAGCAAAGTCTTCAATTCGAGTGGATTGCTGAAATACTCTATCGTGTTCAGTCATGGCAGAAATTTTTTAATTCAATAAAAATTAAGAGTCATCAACCTGATCAGCAATCTGAGCTAGTTTTTCAATAAGGCTGTCTAATTGTTCTGCGGTTTCTGCACGAATAGTTGCATGGGCCACTTTACGGCCTTTACGCGGGGCTTTGTCGTATAGATGTAAATGCGTATTAGGCAAAGCCAATAATTCTTCTGTAACAGGGAGGCCGCCAATAAAATTAATCATGGCTGATTTGCCAACGGCATGGGTTTTACCTAACGGTAAATTAGCGATGGCACGGAGATGATTTTCAAATTGGCTGGTTTCTGCACCTTCAATAGTCCAGTGTCCAGAATTATGCACGCGGGGGGCAAATTCATTTGCAACCAGTTGGCCATTCACATCAAATAATTCGAGGGCTAACACGCCCACATAATCTAAGGCTTCTAATAAACGCGTTACATAATGTTGAGCTTGGGTTTGGAGGGCATCGCTGTCAAGACATTTAGCGATTCTTAAAATACCACCACGATGTGTATTTTTAGATAAAGGATAAAACTCAATGTCGCCTGCCACATTACGCGCGGCAATAATAGAAACTTCTCTATTAAATGGCACAAAGCCTTCTAAAACAGCAGGTGCACCGGCTAGCACTTCCCATGCGACCGCTAAGTCATCAACCGATTTAATTAAAGACTGGCCTTTACCGTCATAACCCATCGTACAGCTTTTTAAAATAGCGGGATAACCAATAGTGTTAATTGCCGATTCTAAATCAGCAAAGTTATTTACGGGTGCATAAGGTGCTGTTGGAATGTTAATGTCACGGAAAAAAGCTTTTTCAATTAAACGGTCTTGCGCCACCGCTAACGCTTTTGGTGCTGGATGCACTTGGGTATGTGATGCTAAAAAATCCGCAACATCAGCAGGTACATTTTCAAATTCGTAAGTGACTACATCGGCAAGGTCGGCAAGCTCTGCTAATAAGCGTGGATCATCATAAGCGCCGTGTAAATGCTGACCTAAGCTATTAGCGCAAGCCTCTGCAGAAGGATCAAGAAAAACAAATTGTAAGCCTAAAGGATAGCCCGCTAAAGCAATCATTCTGGCCAATTGACCAGCACCTAAAATGCCTATTTTCATAAAGCAGTCTCTCTAGGATCAGAGTTTGCTAGTACGGTTTCTGTTTGTTCATTTCTGAAAGTATCAAGAGCCGCACGGTATTGGCTGTGTTTATTACTGATAATAGCCGCCGCTAAAAGTGCTGCGTTAATAGCCCCTGCTTTACCAATAGCCAAGGTTCCTACTGGAATACCCGCCGGCATTTGTACTATAGATAATAAAGAGTCCATGCCATTAAGGGCTTTGGATTGCACGGGTACACCTAACACGGGCAAGGCTGTTTTAGCAGCGGTCATGCCGGGTAAATGTGCCGCACCACCCGCGCCCGCAATAATGACTTCAAGGCCTTTAGCTTCAGCAGTTTCTGCATATTGGAAAAGTTTGTCAGGCGTTCTATGTGCCGAAACAACTTCAACTTGATGAGGGATGCCAAGACGCTCTAAGGTTTCAGCGGCAAAACACATTGTTTCCCAATCAGAGGTCGATCCCATAATGATGCCAACCAGTGCTGTCATTTATTACTCCTTAATGAGGCTTTGAGTACAAAGAGGCTAAGTACAATCTAGATAATTTAAAAGTTGCGTAGTATCGCATAAATGCACAACTCATTGTTTATTAATCCCATGATGTTTCATTAATACGGTCAGGTTGCTTGGTTATGTAATGATTTTTAGTCTGTTCATGGATTCCAGTCCGTTCATGGTGAGTGGTACTGGATGAACGGCTAATTAAATGATAAAGTTACGCGCATTATTTAATCAGTCTTAAGGGGGCATTAGTCAGCCTTGGACTTTTAACCAGGGCAACAGAGCTTATGAAATCATACAAAATTAATAAGAATTTATTATGTGCTACTTTAACCAGTATAGTCGTTGCAATCCTTATAGGTGGCTGTTCAGACTCAGACAAAGCTAAAGAAACTGCAAAGGCACCGGTACATGAGGTGTTTAACCCATTTGATCATTCAAAAGATGAACCTGTAACCGTAGATGAGAAACATAAATTTCATGATGCATTTGCGGCGCAATGTGTGGCTAGAGAGTTAAAAAACTCAGTTAATAAAGAAGAAGATGCCCTTAGGTTTACTAAATCTTGTGAGTGTGTAACAACTTATATGCTTAAGGATTTAACGGATGAAGAGGTTGAAAAATATCTTTCTGAACATGAAAATCCTCGTTCGTTGCAAATTAAGTTTAATAGTGCTGCTTATCATTGCGCACAACAGCAACCGATTGATAAAGGCTTTAAATCTTATGCACCACCAGCGGTTAAGAAAGAAGAAGGCTTTTTTAGCAAATTCTTTTAAGACGAAATTTGCAAATGATTAAATGGACATTGTCTTAAATGTCCATTTTGTCTCGATTTACTTGCTTTAAATCCTTGTTACTGTACCCAGATAATCCCTTTCTGATACAAATCCGTTAAGATCTGTACGCCACCATTAATAATTATTTCTGGGTTTTGATGTTGAGATTCTTGGGCAATTTGTTCTAAACATTTTTTTGTTAAGCTCCATTCTTCCGCTTGAATAATCTCTAATAAGCGGTAGGTAATAGGCGTAATTTCAAGAAAATTAATATCGTCTTCGTGATTACGATAAACAACCAAAAAAGTAGTCGGTGTGGGTGCACTTAAGGGTATATAGTCTGGACCAATTTTGTGGACAGGATATTGATACACCAATGGCCATGCCAAAGGTGAAATTTTAAGGTGTTTATTTAATAAATAATCTACGCCAATGACTTTGGATATTTCTATGCTATTGTCCATTGCAATGGATAATGCCATTTCTACCCATTCGTAATGTGCCAGTTCCAGTAGGAATGGGTAGTCTGTTGTGGTATCCCTTTCATTCTCTAAATAAAACAGAAATTCTTCAGGGATTTCTGAGAAGTGTGGTGATTCACATTTATGTTTTGCAAAAAAATCCTGTACGAGTGCTACCCATTCGGTATCGTCGAGGAGTTTTCTTAAGACCGGAAAGTTGCCCGCTAAAAAACCATCAATATTATTAAAAAATAACTGTCGGTACATCTGCATCCGATCTTGTTTAACATCGCTGGGGATGGGGTTGTGTTCTGGATCCCTAATATAAGCAGAAAATTCTACTTGTTTGGCTTTAAAATCAATAGGGCTTTCGTCGGCAGAATTATGCTGTACGTTTGTCATGTTCAGTCTGCCAAGCGGTTTGGATAGATTTAATGGTCTGCACTTCTTTTATTAGGTCAGATAATGCTGGGAGATTAAAATCGCGTTCTAATAAAGTTGGAAAAACACCATAGAGTTCATAGGCCTTACCGAGTAACTTCCATACTGGGTCTATGATGTCAGCGCCATGTGTATCTACTAAAAAATCATTTGCTTCTTTATGGTGTCCAGCAATATGCACATAGGCAATGCGGTGGAATGGCATTGCTTTTAAAAATTCTTCGGCGTCATATTGGTGGTTAACGCTGTTTACATAAATATTATTGATATCGAGTAAAACATCACAATCTGCTTCCTGCACAACGGCGTTAAAAAAATCAATTTCTGACATTTCTTGGCCGGGGGCTGCATAGTAAGAGACATTCTCAATAGCTATTTTTTGTTCAATGATATCCTGAACACGTTTAATGCGTTTAGCAACATGTATAACGGCTTCTGATGTAAAAGGGATGGGCATCAAGTCATACATATGGCCATTTTTACTACAATAGCTGAGGTGCTCACTATAAAGTTTAATTTGATGTTCTTTCATGAAGTGTTTTACTTCATTGATAAATTTTTCATCCAGAGGATCAGTACTACCCAGGGATAAAGATAAACCATGACACACAAAGTCATGCTGTTCTGTCATTGCACGGAAACCTTTGCCAAACTTCCCACCTATGGTTATCCAATTTTCGGGCGCAACTTCGTAAAAACTGATGTCTGGTTGGGGAGATTCGAGCACCTGATTTACTAGAGATCTTCTTAGACCTAATCCAGTACCCTTAACTAAACCGAGTGTTGTGTCCATAAGAACACCTATTGAATATTGATATTAAAATTGGAGGGTATGGATATACCCTCCGAGTTTATTGAATTTATGTTAATTTCAATAATTATTTAGCCGCACCACATGCGCCTTCTTTACCTTTCATTGTTTCACCGGGTTTCATTTGGCCACAAGCCCCTTCTTTACCTTTCATCATTGCGCCACAAGCCATTTCCATACCTGGTTTCATTTTGCCATCTTTCATCATGTTGCCACATGAAGCTTCAGCAGCTTTGCCTGTCGTTGGGTGTTGAGCACCTGCACAAGCACCTTCTGGTGTTTTGTTGTTTGTGCCCATGTTCATTGAAGCGCCACATTTCATTTCTGCTTCAGCAACTTGCATGTAGCCAGTTGAAAGTTCAGTCATGCCGAATGGATTGGTATCTGCATAAGCAGCAGTAGCAGAAACAGTTGAAAGTAAAGCAGCACCCATTGCTGTAGCTAAAGGTGTTTTGTTGATTTTTTTCATGTTAGCTCCTAAGTATTATTATAAATATTCGATAAATAAATTTAATCGAATGTGACTATCATACCTAAAGACTGATAAATAAAGAATAAATAAACTCTATTAAAGCAAGGTATTGATTTGAATACCCGAATCACAAAGGTCACTAATAATGCAATTTGTACATTTAGGTTTTCTAGCAGTACAAGTATATCTGCCATGTAAAATTAGTAAATGGTGGGCGTCTTTTTTATGTATTTTAGGTACATATTTAATGAGTTTTTGCTCAACTTCTAAGACATTTTTACCCATCGCTATCCCTGTGCGATTGGAAACCCTAAATATATGTGTATCCACAGCAATGGTGGGTTGTCCAAACGCGGTATTGAGAATCACATTTGCTGTTTTTCTACCGACACCCGGTAGGGCTTCTAATGCGACTCTTTTTTGCGGAACTTCTCCGTTATGATCGGCGATAAGTTGCTGACAGAGTTTGATAATATTGGCACTTTTTGTGTTAAATAAACCGATAGTTTTTACATAGTCTTTTAGCGTGGGCAAACCTAAATCTAAAATGGCTTGAGGTGTGTTAGCAACGGCAAATAAGGGGCCTGTCGCTTTGTTAACACCTTTATCTGTCGCTTGAGCTGATAACACCACGGCAATTAATAGTTCAAAATTTGTTGTGTAATTAAGCTCTGTCGTGGGGTTCGGCATGGCTAAAGCCAAGCGTTCAAAAATCTCTAAGCGGTTTTTGTTATTCATTTTAAATAGGTTTTATCTTGTTACAGTTGGTTAGTTATGATTATCCCAAATTATGGCAATGATTCTAATTTAAAAATCGGCTTGGATAATCTTCATTAGGATATTATGTCCACACAAATTTAAAGGAGGGCTGATGATTAAACAAAAAGATATTGATGCTTTAAGAGTTAAATTCGGTAAAAAAATTCAGCTTAAAGATTTTAATGCGCAATGGGACAAGCTCAAGAGGTATGAAGAGGCTGGTGAAGCATCTTTAAAAGAAAAAGTTAATTTACTGCTAGCCCAGAATTTAATGGATTTAACCAAAGTTCAACATTTGCTTTATGCGGATGATCGTTACTCTGTCTTGATTGTATTTCAGGCGATGGATGCGGCAGGTAAAGACAGTACCATTAAGCATGTGATGTCTGGGGTTAATCCTCAGGGATGCCAAGTAACGAGTTTTAAGAAACCTTCCATCGAAGATGTGGATCATAATTTTTTATGGCGTTACTCAAAATGTTTGCCTGAGCGAGGAAGAATTGGCATATTTAATCGGTCTTATTACGAAGATGTCTTAGTCGTTAAAGTGCATCCTGAGTTATTAAAAAACTTGCCCGAAGGTAAAAGAAATAAGGCATTTTGGCAAAGTCGGTATGATGACATTAATGCTTTTGAACAGCATTTGCAACGCAATGGCACCGTCATCTTAAAATTTTTTTTAAATGTCTCTAAGCATGAGCAAAAGAAAAGGTTTTTAGACCGTATTGATAAGCCGGAAAAGAATTGGAAGTTTAGTGCAGCAGATTTAACAGAGCGAGAATATTGGCAAGATTATATGCTGGCTTATGAAGAGGCTATTAGCGCTACAAATACAGAATGGGCACCATGGCATATAGTACCCGCAGATAATAAATGGGTAACGCGGGCTTTAGTAGCGGAAACAATTACTTCGACTTTGAAAAGTTTAGAGCTTAATTTCCCCACGTTAACTAAAGATCAAGCTGATTTTTTGGTGAATGCGCGTAAGAAACTATCTGAGGAGTGATGTGTGAAACTATTAAGCGCCTGCTTTAATACAAGCGTTTAATAGCTACAGAATTACATTATAGCGTGATGACTTAAATACCAAAGAATAGCGGCAGATACAACCGCTACCCCAGTTATAACTATACTCATTAATACAACTTTGTTAATGCCAGTTTTTTTATTATCAGATGTGTTGTTGCTTAAAACAACCCCTTCGATTTGAGCATTGATGGCTTTGAATTTACCGCGATGATCTCTAGTGACTTGATAATGGATTATGTCGCCTGTTACGGGTCTTCTACTGCCACTGTCTAAGGCCGATATGTGCATAAAAATATCTTTGCTGCCGTCATCAGGTTTTATAAAACCAAAACCTCGATCCTCTTTCCACGTTTTTAAAACTCCCTGCACCGTTTTTCTTGTCATAAGTTTACTATTATTGTCTCTGTCTAATGTTGTCGAGCGTCATCTATGCGCTATTGTTGATGCGTAATTAAAGCGCAATAGATATTAAGCTTAGTAAGGATATTAGTTGATCATTTGACTGATGAATTAAAACTTCTTTTGAATAACAACTTTATCATCAATAACTAATTCTGAAATGCCACCTAAAGAAGCTTGTAAAGTACAACTCGCTTTTTTAAAGCCACCTTTCTGGGCATTTTCACCTAACCAAATTAGGGTAATGTAAGAATCTCTATCTGTTTTTGTTTCAGTAGGGAAAAAGACTTGCTCTCCTGTTTCTCTTTTAATCAATACAGGGCATTTTTCATTTGCCATGGTTTGAATAGCCACATAGTTTCTGATATTAGCCGCGGCCTCTTTTTGGGCGTTAGTTGGTTCTTCTTTACTTAAACCCACCATAATAAATCCAGCGGCAAAAACAGCTAATATAGCGAGTCCAATTTTCGTAGATTCAGGCATTTTTATTTCCTATTGTTGTGTGTCATCCAATCTAACTATCATTCCTTAAAAAGCCCTCCAATTCTATGCGAATTAATCATACTCAGCAATGAAAGTTAATAATCAATTTGGGTCAGATGTTTTTAATGTGATTGTTTATTGGGTTTTAGCTATTTCTATTACCGCAGGATAATTCACTTTTCCGGTCATTAATACGGGAACACTTTCTACGATGATAATCTTCTTAGGTAAACAGATATTATTTACGCCTGGTGATGCTGTCATTAAATCATTAATGGTTGCACCTTTGTGCGTAGTCACTAAGATAATTTGCTCACCTTTTTTCGCATCAGCAATGCTTACAGCAGCATGATGAGCCTCTGGCCAAGCGTTAATTGCTAATTGTTCAACAGCCACTAAAGAAACCATTTCACCACCAATTTTCGCAAAGCGTTTACTACGACCACGAATATTAATAAATCCCTCATGATCTACATGCACAATATCACCGGTGTCATGCCAGCCTTTACCGTAGCTAGATTCAGGGGGAACTAATTGCCCAGGGTTGCTGGGTAAAATATACCCTAGCATAATGTTTGGACCACTGACATGTAATTGTCCGCCATCAGTAATGCCATCAATGGCTTCTAATTCGTATTCCATTCTAGGTAAGAATCGACCCACAGTACCTAATTTATGATGAAGCGGAGTATTAACTGATGTAATTGGAGAGGTTTCGGTTGCGCCATAACCCTCTAATATTCTAATACCAAACTTATCTGCCCAAATTTGCCGAGTGCTTTCTTGGAGTTTTTCAGCACCTGCCACCACATAGCGTAAATTAAAGAAATCATAGGAATGGGCTTTTTTGGCATAAGCGGCAAAGAAAGTATTCGTACCAAACATGATGGTGGCATGAATTTCATAAGCAATTTCAGGAATAACACTAAAGTGCAACGGCGAGGGGTAATAGAAGGTTCTCATACCGCTAATTGTCGGCAATATGGTGCCTACTGTAAAACCGAAGGAATGAAACATGGGTAAAAAATTGAGCACGATATCTCTGGCATTAAAACTAATACACGCTTCTAGTTGTTTAAGATTACCCAAGATATTAGCGTGGGATAATACAACGCCTTTAGGTGTGCCTTCTGACCCAGAAGTAAATAAAACCACGGCGGGTGTATCGGCATTAAAGTTTTTAGCGTTGTACCAAAAACCAGTGGTTTTAGCTTTTAATAAACCGAATAATTTATCTAATCGGGAGATTTTTGGCGCTAAATCTTCAAGATAGATTAATTGACAATGCTGACTTAATTGTTCTGCCTCGGCTTGTAAATTACCTAGTTCTATAAAGCGATGTGAGGTTAAGACGGTTTTAATTTGGGCAGTATGGCAAGCTGAAACAATATTAGCCGAACCTGTTGAGTAATTAAGCATCGCAGGCACGCGATGGTGTAATTGTAAGCCTAGAATGGTTATTAAGGTTTTAGATGAGTTGGGTAAAAAAACACCTACGTTTTCATGGATAGCGGTGATCTTTTTTAAAGCCGCACCGAGAATAATCGTGCGCGTAATTAGAGCATTATAATTAAGCGTAGATCGGTCAGTATCTTCAGCAATAATGTGATGACCCCCATGAATTTTCTGGGCGTCTAGTAAGCTAGTAAAGATGGCTTGTTTGTAATGGCTAGTATCAAACATCATATTAGACATAATATCGGCTAATAATTGACCACAATAAGCACGTCGTTCTTTGCCCTTGATTTCTTGGGGGGCCTGTATATGGGTGGGTTTTGAAATATGGATAGTAATTTTAGGAAATAAGCGTAAACGTACAATATTGTGTAGTTTAGAAAAATGTGTGTATTGGGCGCCTGCAATCCTAATGGGTAAGATGGTTGCTTGAGTTTTATCGGCAACCATTCCGGTGCCGTCATAAACCTTCATTAATGCACCGGTAACAGAAATTCGCCCTTCAGGAAAAATGACGGTGCGTGTATCGTTTTCAAGATGATGGATTAAGTCCTTCAAAGATAAAGGATGGGTAGGATCCATCGGAAATACTTTTGATAAGCCTAAAAATGGCTTAAGCCACCAACGTTGAGAAATATGCGTATTAATGGCAAAGGTAATATCATCGGGTAAAAATACACCCAGTAATAAAGGGTCTAAAAATGAGGTGTGATTGGCAACAATTAAAACTCGTTTTCCGGCATTTTTGTAATTATCTAAGCCAGTGACTTCTACTTTATAAAGTAAGCGTAATAGCAAGCGTAAACATATTTTTAACATCGGTATCTCTTTAAGTTTAAAAAAGCACAGCAGGTTTGGCGTTGATACCTTAAATTAAATTCATTTAAGGTTATAATTTTGCTTAATAATTGTATGTTGATGGATAATTCACTATCATGCAATACCGCAGCACAGTTTGTTTACATAATAATAACAGGAGTTATGATGAAATTAATAACCGCAATAATTAAGCCATTTAAAATGGATGATGTGAGAGAAGCATTATCTGATATAGGGGTGGCTGGTGTAACAGCAACAGAAGTTAAAGGATTTGGTCGTCAAAAAGGGCATACTGAGCTTTATAGAGGCGCGGAGTATGTGGTCGACTTTTTACCTAAAGTAAAGTTAGAAATTGCCGTAGCAGATGATATGGTAGACAAAGCAGTAAGCACAATAGTTAAAGCGGCTAATACTGGCAAAATAGGTGATGGTAAGATATTTGTATCAAATTTAGAACAAGTAGTCCGCATCAGAACTGGGGAAACTGGAGAGGATGCGATTTAAATGTTGGCTAAATCTAGACTTAAGGCCCTTACTTTAGGCCTTTTTTTACTGCCTCAGTTAGCTTTAGCCGAGGGATTAAATCAAGCGAATACAGCTTGGATCTTAACTTCAACCGGTTTAGTTTTGTTTATGACTATTCCGGGTCTATCATTATTTTATGGTGGATTGGTTAGAAGTAAGAATGTGTTATCGGTGCTGATGCAATGTTTTGCTATTACCTGTTTGGTATCCATTTTATGGTTGGCAGGTGTTTATAGTTTTATCTTTGCAAATGGTGGCGAGTTACAAAAGTTTATCGGTGGTGCGTCCAAGGTTTTTTTACCTGGAATTAACACCACGGCCTTGATAGGTGACATTCCTGAAACTGTTTATTTTATGTTTCAGATGACTTTTGCCATTATTACACCTGCACTTATTGTGGGGGCGTTTGCAGAACGAATGAAGTTTTCTGCCATGTTGTGGTTTAGTGGTTTGTGGTTAATTATCGTTTATATGCCCGTGTGTCATTGGATATGGGGTGGTGGTTGGCTGGCAGATTTAGGCGTTATGGATTTTGCCGGTGGTATTGTTATTCATGTCAATGCCGGTGTAGCGGCTTTAGTGTCGGCTTTAGTGTTAGGTAGGCGTAAAGGTTTTCCTACTACGGCGATGCCTCCGCATAATATGACGATGGTAGTCACTGGTGCTGGAATGTTATGGGTGGGTTGGTTTGGTTTTAATGCAGGTAGTGCTTTAACGGCTGATGGTAGAGCGGGTATGGCCATGTTAGTAACACATATTGCGGCTGCAGCTGGATCTCTTACATGGATGACTATCGAGTGGCAACGTTTTGGTAAACCCAGTGTTTTAGGGATAGTTACGGGAATGGTGGCCGGCTTAGGTACTATTACGCCAGCTTCTGGGTTTGTTGGCCCTATGGGCGCTTTATTTATTGGCGTTTCTGCGGGGGGAGTCTGTTTTTATGCGACACAATATGTTAAACGGACTTTAAAAATTGACGATTCTTTAGACGTTTTTCCAGTCCACGGTGTGGGGGGTGTCATGGGTTCATTGTTAACAGGCGTGTTCGTCAGTACTCAGTTTGGTGGTTTAGGCCTTGCTGAGGGTGTTACTATGGGGCATCAAGTGGGTGTTCAGGCTTTGGCTATTGTTGTGACAGCGTTGTGGAGTGCACTATTTAGTTATTTGATATTAAAGTTATTAGATAGTTGGTTGGGTCTTAGAGTTACAGTTGATGAAGAGGTTCAGGGTTTAGATACGGTGTTACATGAAGAAACAGGGTATTTAGATTTATAAGGTTATTTGCGTTTTTTAGAAAAAAGTTAGCAAGGATGCTCGCTTTTTTACTTGGGATTTCATTATGGCCATTCGACGCGTATCAGATTATTTTAAAAAGGGATTGTTAGGCGCAGGAATCCTTTTATCGTTATACGCCGCTTTAGGTGCTTATGTTTTTCCTCAGCTATTTAAGTATAAACTCCCCGATATTCTTCAACAAGAAACAGGCCTAAAAGTTCTAATTTCTGAGGTTAAATTTCAACCTTTTCAATTGTTATTGAATATTCAAGGTGTGCAAGTGTTAGAGCCTAGTGCTCAGGTATTAATAGCTTTTGATGAATTGAGTGTTGATTTGGGGTTATTTGCCTCAATTAAGCAAATGGGCTTGGTATTAGATGAGGTGATTTTAAAAAAGCCCATTATGAATGTCTTTAAAAATAAAGCCGGGGTTTTAAATCTTAAAAGCATTCTAAAGTCGACGTCGGAAAAAAATCCAGTCTCGGGTTCAAATATTTTTCCTTATGCTATTACGCAATTATCTATCCAAGAAGGCGAGGTGTTTTGGGCGGATCTGCAAGCTGATCAAACTAATAAAGAAGAGTTTACGGGCATCAATATTAATCTGAAAAATCTAGCAAACGTTGGCGATACGCTTGCAAATATTGATGGCTCATTAGCTGTAAAATCGGGAGGTAATTTACATATTAGCAGTGCTTTTAATCTATTTAATCAATCAGCAGAAGGTCATGTCAGTTTAAATCAAGTGCATTTAAAGAGTCTGGCTTCTTTAAACAGCACCGCACTAATCCCTGTAATTTTTAATGGCTATGTATTGCTTGAGACCGATTTTAGTTTAAAGGGCTTTAGCCATGATGCAAAATTGCATGTCAAGAATGGGGCAGTGCAATTAAAAGACTTTAACTTACAGGAAAAAGATCAGCCACTAGACCTTATTAGCCTCCCTAAATTTTCAGTTACCGGATTAGATATTAATTTTAAACAAAAAACACTGTGTATTAAGTCTATTTTTGCCGAAGGAGGTAATATTCAGACTAGTTTGGAGCCTGATGGACGGCTTAATTATGAAGTGTTATTAAATAAATTAAGGCTACTTGATAAAACAACACCTGCGGCTAATGTCTCTTCAAATAAAGAATCAGAAAAATTATGGGATATTAAAGTTGCCAGTGTTGATTTGATTAACTTTGGTTTGGATTTTGATGATAAAACGTTAAAAACGCCAGTAAAGCTTAAATTGCAGCCGATTAAATTTAACGTGACGGATTATAGCAATATGCCGTTTATTAAAACGCCCATTCAAATACTAGTCGGTATAAATAATCAGGGATCGATAAAGTTACAAGGTAATAGCGTAACAGAGCCCTTTGCACTCGATGGGGATGTTAACGTTGAAAACATTGATTTAGAGAATTTTCAAGCTTATTACGAAAAACTGGTGCATCTTGATGTGATAGATGGCGCTTTAAATATGCAGGGTAAGCTGATATTTGCAAAACTGGATCAAGACAGGCCTGATATTCAATTTATGGGTGATGTTGAAATCGCGAGGTTATTAACGCGTGATCAAGTTGTCAATAAAGATTTTGTAAAGTGGGAGAGTATGGCGCTTAAAGAGATGGTGATTGATTACAATGCTAATCAATACTCTGCAAAAGCCTTAATGTTTGAGAAGCCTTATCTTAGAATTGCCATAAGAAAGGATAAAACGGCTAATTTTAGTGATATTTTGGTGCTTAATAAGACGCCTAGCCTCGATAAAGAAAAAGTATCAGAATCCAAGGTAGCATTAGGTAATATCAAAAAACCTATTTTCAATTTAGGGCGTGTGCAGATAAAACAGGGTACCTCTGATTTTTCTGATATGTCCTTAATCCTCCCTTTTGAAGCGCAAATTCAAAGCTTAGATGGCGGCGCTACGGGTATCTCATCAGAACAAAATTCGATCATAAAAATGGCATTAAAAGGGAGTGCTTATGATTTAGCACCTGTAGATATTAAAGGTGAAATGAGTCCTTATTTGGGTAGTTATCATGCAAAAGTGAATTTTAAAGGTTTGCCTATGCCTCTTGTGACACCCTATATGGTGCAGTTCTCTGGATATAAGGTTGAGAAAGGTAAGATGACCTTAGGTTTAAATTACAAGGTTGCTAATAGCGATTTATCCGCGACCAATAATTTACTCATTGATCAATTTGAGTTGGGTGAGCAAGTAGAAAATCCTAATGCAGTTTCATTACCCATTAAATTAGCTGTGGCTTTATTAAAAGATGCGCAGGGCAGAATCAAAATAGATGTGCCTATTTCAGGAAGTTTAGACGATCCGCAGTTTAGTTTAGGTGGTGTGGTTGCCGATGCTCTATATAATGGTTTAAGTAACTTAGTGACGTCACCCTTTACTACTTTAGGTTTATTAATCGGCAGTGAAAAAGATCTTAATTTAATCAATTTTGAGGCGGGAAGTGCAAGCCTGAGTCAGGTACAAAAAGATAAACTTTCTGGGTTAGCTAAAGCGTTAAGAACACGCCCCAACTTAAATTTAGAAATTAAAGGAGCAGCTTATCAAATAAAAGATTGGCCTTTTATACGCCAAGACGCACTTTATGAACAACTTAAAAGACGGCGGGCGGTTGAGCTTAATAAAAACGCTAAAAAAAGAATTCGTGATGAATATGTAAAGCTGAGTGATGATGATTACAAGCGTTTATTAGCTGATTTATTTATTGAAAAGTTTCCTAAATTAGCAAAACGATCTTTCTTAGGGGAAGAGGGCTTACTTGAGTCAAACACAGGTGATTTTTATCAGGTTGCTAAGGAAAGCTTGTTAACACTTATTAAGCCAGAGCCCGAAAGACTTAAAACTTTAGCAACTAACAGGGCTCAAGCGGTAGCAAACTTCTTGGTACATCAGGGTGGTATTCCAGCAGAAAATATTTATTTACTGGATGCCGTGGTTGATTTTTCTGAAAATGATCAAGAAATTGTTACGGTACTCTCGCTTAACGCAAATTAATGATATGTTTACCACTCAAATATTTTCCATAGATTGATATTACTTTCTCCGCGATCTAGATCATCTCTACGTACATCCATTTTTCCGTCACCGTCTCTATCTAAGAAATAATAGGGAGGACCCGCATCGGGTATCACTTTAATCATATAAAGTTTGCCACCGCGACGATATTCTTGAACAGTTTTTTTTTCTTTACGAATAATCGTAATGTCTGGTTCTAACACCTCACCACTTTGGGCAGATGGAATGGGTTCTGGCGCTTCAGGAAGCGCCTCCAATTGTGGAGGAGTATCATCAACAGCAAATACTGGAAAAGCCAGTGCAATGCTGAGTAAAATAAGATAACGCATAGGGTGACTCGTTTAAGGTAATGTTGATGCTATCTTATTATAGTTTTTAGTCACACGCTTAACTAAAATAGCAAAGCCTAACTACTCATACGCTGGGTTATAATATTTAATTTAAAAGGTGAGACAGATGAAAAGATTAATTGAAACTAGAATTGTTAATCCTTTGCTTGAGAAATATGGCGTCCCTGCCTATAAAACACCCGGTTCAGCTGGCTTAGACTTAATTGCTTGTATCGAAGAGTCTATTGTTATATCAGGTGGTAAAAATAGGTTAATTGGCACGGGCTTAGCGGTAAATATCCAAGATCCTGGCTTGGTTGCCGTAGTTGCTAGTCGCAGCGGTCTTTGTTTGAATAGTCAGGTTAGAGTGGGTCAAGGTTTGGGGATTGTTGATTCTGATTATCATGGTGAAATTGGCGTCATTTTACACAATGATGGTTTAGAAGATTATGTTGTACAGCCGGGTGAAAGAATTGCCCAACTTTTATTTATGCCTGTCGTACAAGTTGATTTTAAAATAGTGGATAGCTTTACAACGGTAACGGATAGAGGCGCGGGTGGTTTTGGTCATACGGGTCGTCATTAATACACATTAAATAGTTAAGCCGATGATCTTAAAATCTAGGCATTATCTCAGTAAACTTTAGTTTAAAAATGGAAATAAACAATGCTTGAAGAAAGAACCGCTCACCAAATCGCTGATGTATTGATTGAGGCTTTACCCTATATTCAGCGGTTTAAAGGTAAAACTGTCGTGGTTAAGTTTGGTGGTAATGCCATGGTGGACGATGCGCTTAAGCATAGTTTTGCTAGAGATATTGTCTTGATGAAGTTGGTGGGCATTAACCCCATTGTTGTGCATGGCGGTGGTCCCCAAATTGGGCAATTATTAACAAAATTAGGTAAAACATCTAATTTTATTGATGGTATGAGAGTCACTGATAGTGAAACCATGGATGTGGTTGAGATGGTTTTAGGCGGCTTGGTTAATAAAGATATCGTTAATTTAATCAATCAAAATGGCGGTAAAGCGGTAGGCTTAACTGGAAAAGATGGCGATTTTATAAGAGCTAAAAAGATACACCTTAAACGCGCAGATGATGAGGATGATTCAGCAGAGATAATAGACTTAGGACAAGTAGGCGAGGTGAGTAGTATTGATCCCGCCGTGGTTGATATGTTGAGTCATAGTGATTTTATCCCTGTTATTGCACCTATTGGTGTGGGTGAAGATGGTTATTCTTATAATATTAATGCAGATTTAGTGGCTGGAAAAATTGCGGAAGTTTTAAAAGCCGAAAAGTTAATGTTGCTCACAAATACCGCGGGGATTCTAGATAAACAAGGCGAATTATTAACAGGCTTATCGATTAATGATATTGATGGCTTGATTGAAAACGGCACTATCTCTGGGGGCATGATTCCTAAAACTAAGTGCGCTACCGATGCTTTAAACGGCGGCGTTAATAGCGTGCATATTATTGATGGTCGCGTTGATCATGCGGTGTTATTAGAGTTATTTACCAACCAAGGTGTAGGGACGTTGTTGTTTAGAACCCATCGCTAAACTTAAGGGCAAAAAAAAACGGTCATGTGACCGTTTTAAGAGGATATATTAAGACTCTGATACCTTTAGGAGCGGAGCGCCAATCAAGAGTTGAACATAGGATACTGTTTAAATAGCCGTCTGAAAATGTGGCATATTGTCGCGCGACAATTTGTCGCGATTAAGTCATCTTTATTTTGCTTGTAATATTAGCGGGTTAAAATAAATGTCTTAGGTATAAGACCGGGCAGAATTAAAGGGAAAGATGTTTTTTAGAAATAAATTTTATTATGGTCTATTCAGTGCTTTAATAATCTCAACAGCAACGGTTGCTGACGAAAGTGTTGTTGAATTGGATGATGTGATTGTAACAGCGCCTATTACTCAAAAAATATCAGAATTTGTTACGCCTGTGACCGTGTTGAGCGATGAAGAATTACGTTTAAAAGTGGGTCATAGCATCGGTGAAACACTTAAAAATGAATTAGGTATCACCAGTCAATCATTTGGGCCGGGTGTGGGAACACCCATTATAAGAGGCCAAAGTGGCTCTCGAGTTAAAGTGCTCAATAACGGTGTGGGTAGCAATGATGTCTCTGCCATTAGTCCTGATCACGCGTCCAGTGTTGAAGCATTATTAGCCGAGCGTATTGAGGTATTACGTGGCCCTGCTACTTTACTCTATGGTAGTGGCCTTATGGGCGGTGTGGTTAATGTGTTAGACAATAGAATCTTAGGCAAACTCCCTGATAAATTAGTAACCAGCACGCTTGAGCAACGTTTTGACTCGGTTTCTGATGAAACGGCTACCGTAATGAAAGTAGAAGGCGGTAAAAGTGCCTTGGCCTATCATTTAGATGGGTTTTATCGTGATCGTAATAACATGGATATTGGTGGATCCGCTATTGATGTTAAATCCGCTCAAGTAACTGACCCAAGTTTAAATGTTATTCAGAATCCTCAGGGTTTTATCAATAACACATCAGCACATGCGATTAGTGGATCTGCAGGGCTGTCTTTAGTGGGGGATCCAGGGTTTGCGGGCGTGTCTATTAATCGTCTAGAAAATAATTATGGTATTGCACCCGATGGATCAGGGGGTGACTTAACCCGAATAGATCTTAAACAAAGTAAATACGATTTTAAAAGTGAGTTAAAAAAACCTGTTAATTTTGCTGAGTTATTGCAAACCAAGTTATCGTATACCGATTACCAGCATACAGAAATAGCCGATGGGGTTGCGTCGGCTTTTTTTACGAATAAAACGTATGAAAGTCGACTTGAGATGACCCATAACCCTGTGGGTATCTTTAAAGGTTTGTTAGGCTTTCAGGCTTTAGCAAGCGACTTTGCGGCCATTAATAAAGCATCTAATGCTGTTATTGTCCCCGAAACACAGACTACTAGTTATGGTGTGTTTGCTTTAGAGTCGTTTAAGACGGGAGTGTTGGCAAATCAGGTGGGTTTGCGTGTCGAAGATACCGCTTTGTTACCGGAGAGCATGCAGAGTTTAAATTACACGCCTGTTAGTGCCTCTGTAGCTAGTGTATGGGATTTAAATGAAAAAAATAGTTTAAATTTGGCAATAACCCGTTCTCAGCGCGCGCCGCAAGTGCAAGAGTTATTAGTAGATGGTTATCATGATGCGACGCGGAGTTATGAGAAAGGTAATATTAATTTACACGAAGAGACTTCTTATAATTTAGATCTGGGTTATAAATTTAAGGCGGATTGGGTTAAGGCTCAGTTAGATTTATTTCATAATTGGGCGGTTGATTATATTTATCAGCAGCGCAACGGGCAGTTTATACAAGGTGCTGCTGTATTAGAAAGCCGGCAAGCCGATGCTACTTTTATGGGTTATGAAAGTAAATTGGTTTTTCCTGTTTTGCAGAATAAATGGGGCTTTGTCGATTTAACCTTATTTAGCGATTTTACGCGAGGGCAATTTGTAAATGACACCGATGTCCCAAGAATGCCGCCTTTGCGTTTTGGCTTACAGTTAGATCATAGTGTTGGCTTGTGGGCTAGTAGTATTAGGTTAACTCGAGGAGAGGCACAAGTCTATGCAGGTGAATACGATACGCCAACAACTGGGTATTTGTTATTGAGTATGGATACACAATATAAAGTATTGGGGGTTAAGGGCGTTGATGTAATGGTGTTTGCTAAAGCTAATAACCTTACGAATGAACTAATCCGAAATTCGACGTCTTATTTACGCAATTATGCCCCTGAGCCAGGTCGAGGTGTAGAGATTGGTTTTAGGGTGAGTTATTAATATTTTTGAATAGATATCCTATTCTGCTCTGCATTTAGCCTATTTTATCCATCAGATGTTCTATTGGGTTTAACGCAATTAAGTTTGTCATTTGCGAAAATCCGAAAGCGTCTTCTCGTAAAGCCTAAAAGTTTTTTCTAATTTGCAATTTTGTTGAATGGATTTTCTATTGTCAGTTTTGTAGCGCCTATTACGCTTTTTTGATGGTCTATTCCGCTTGATGTAAATCCTATTTTGTTTTTCTGATGGTCCCTTCCGGGGTTTCGTAAGTTCTATTGTCAGTTTTTAAAGTTAAAAATAGTTTTTCTTAAATCCTATTAGCAGAATTGTATTTAAAGTTTTCTTTAAAAGAGGGCTTATTAGTAAAAAGCCGCAGGTATTTACTGTTAAAGAGTACCTGTTTAGTGTTAAAGACTAGGTGATTGGCTTTTTTGTTAATTCAGAAATAGTAGTCAATAGTTCGTCTTTACAATAAGTTATAGGTTTATTCGGTTATCCAGAAATTTTTATTTACACTTAATTGATAATAAAGCTAGCTATTTAAAATTAGTGGCCTATAGTGAATTACTCTGAAAGTTAACTATTTATAGGTAGATCTTATGAAGATAAGTAAAGCGGTGCTCGACTTTATTGAGTTCAAAGTGAACGATAAGATAGAGTTTTATAAAAACGTTGCTCTGCAATTGGCGGATATCTCTATTTTTCAAGAACTTGATGTTCCTTTAGCAACTATCAATCAGATAGTTAATGACTTTGAAGTCGCTATTCTTGCTTCAAAAGATGGGGCACACAGCGCAATTTCTGAGCGGAATGATAAAGAAAAAATTGCAGATGATTTGTTTAGAGTCCTAGTAATCTATGTAAATAAAGTGGCAAATGGTGATGAAACTATCATTATCAAAAGCGGTTTTCATGTATCAAAACAACCCACGCCTTTTCAAAAAGCTGAAATAGCGGTTAATAATGGTCAACACAGTGGGGATGTTATTGTTGTCTTAAAAGCGGTTTTGGGTGCGGTTGCTTATAAAGTTCAATATAAAAAAGTAAATCCTGTCGGTGAAATAAACGAATGGATCGAAGTTGATATCATGACTTTATCCACTTGTAAAATAGCTAATTTAATTCCTGGTAGCACTTACCAATTTAGATACGCCAGTATCTCATCAGCAGGTACCTCAGATTTTTCTGAGCCTGTAACAAAAATAGTTATTTAATCATCGCTTTTTAATCAATTAATACCTCAGGGTATTAATTGACTTTAGTCATAAATCCGCTCTCATCTATCTCACTAAAATTAAAATGGGTTTTATTTTAATAGCGCAGAGTTAAATCGTTTTTAATTAAATAAGAATGATTTGCATTTGCATATTTCTAAGGTTAGAATTTGTTAAAGTCTAATAATGGAGATATGTTAATGAAATATCCAAATTTTTTAAGTAAAAGTCTTGGCATTATGGCAATAACTGCAGTTAGTTTGTCGGCTTATGCATTAGATAAGCCACAAACCATGGAAGACATGTGGAAAATTATACAAGCGCAGCAAAAGCAACTTAATGAGATGCAAGCCCGTTTAGAAAAAGCGGAGAATAAGTCGACTGTTGCAATTGATCCATCTGTTAATCAACTGACTGACAGTAAATCTCCGGTAGAAAGTAAAAACTCAAACAATAATACTCAAAGTACTCAGCCACAAGTGGTTAGTCATCAGGTTAAAAAGCTAGAGCGTAAAACCGATATTCTGAGTCAGGAAGTTGAAAAATTACGGACTAATCTAGCCATTCCAGAAGAAAAACAACTTAAAAGTGCCTATGGTTTAGGCCCCGCTGCCTCTAAGGTTTATCAGGTAGGTAAAGGGTTATCTATTGGTGGTTATGGTGAGGGTTTTTATCAAAATATTGTGGGTGATAAAGGCGCAGAAAAATCAAAAGCGGATATGGAACGCATGGTGATGTATGTTGGTTATAAGTTTACTGATAGCATCATAATGAATAGTGAGTTGGAATTTGAACACGGCTCAACAGGTGAGGGCGCAGAAGAAAAAGGTGAGGTTTCTGCGGAGTTCGTGTCTTTAGATTTTTTACTTAATCCTAAAATTAATGTGCGAACTGGTTTGTTATTAATGCCTATGGGGTTGATTAACCGTATGCACGAGCCACTCTTTTATTTTGGTAATCATCGACCTATGGTAGAGCAAACCATTATCCCAAGTACTTGGCGAGAAATGGGCGTCGGTTTATTTGGCGCTATTACACCTAATTTAACGTATACCACTTATGCGGTTAACGGTTTAAATGCGAGTGGTTTTAGTTCAGAGGGTATTAAAGAAGGAAGAGGGGGAGGAAGTCAGGCTTTAGCGCAAGACTTAGGTTATGTGGCAAGGCTTGATTATGTGCCGGATGCATTGCCAGGATTAACCATTGGTGGATCTGGGTATGTGAGTCATTCGGGTCAAGATTTAACTTATAATCATCAAAAAGCGGATGTTTTAACGCAAATATACGAGTCGCATCTGCAGTGGAAATATTATGGTTTAGAGTTTAGAGTCTTAGGCTCATGGGGCATCATTAATAATGCGGATTTATTAAGTGCGCAAAATATTTTTGCTGACAACGGTCAAGGTGTTGTTGGTTCTCAAAATTATGGTTGGTATACAGAAGTTGGCTATGATGTTTTACCTTTAATGTTTAAAGATACGCCGCAATATTTAGCCCCTTTTGTGCGCTATGAAAAATTAAATACTATAGGCAAAGCACCGTTAGGTTATAGTGCGGATCCGACTAAAGATCAGCAAGTATTTCAGGTGGGTTTGCAATACAAACCTATACCACAAGTGGTTCTTAAGGCAGATTATAGAAATTTTACGGCCAAACAAGGCAGTATGCCTGACGATTTTAATTTAGGTTTTGGTTTTATTTTTTAAAAGGTTACGATTTATTAGTAGGGTCAGAGGATGAAAATAGCTAAGTTAATTGTATTAAGCTACTTAATATTGATGGTTACAGCCAGTTTTGCAACGGTTTATTACAGCAAAAATGAAGCAATGGAATTGGCTTTTGGTGCAGGTGCAACTGTTGAGCCTTTATCTTTGTTTCCTGATGAAGACCAGGTCGTAAAAATAGAGCAAGTCGCTAAGATAAAATTAGAGTCTGGTTTGTTCACTTTTTATGTCGGTAAAAATCAAGATAAAATAGTAGGCTATGCAGCGATAGAAACCAGTACGGTAAGAACTAAGCCAGAAACATTAATGATTGTATTATCGCCAGAGGGTGAATTAAACCATGTTTATACGTTGGCTTTTCATGAGCCGAGTGAGTATGAGCCACCACAGGCATGGTATGAAAAATTGTATAAAAAACCGTTGGCTAATATGGATTTTAATAAAGGCGTTGATGGTATTAGTGGTGCGACCTTAAGTACGCGCACTGCACTTAATAGTATTCGTAAAGTGATGATGATTTATCAACTTATGATAAAAAATAAGGATTCTGAATAATGCGTTATTTTGTAACAGGTGAGCAACAGCGTAAAGCGTTGCTTAATGCTTTAGTCCTAATGTTTTTGGGTTATATTGCTTTACTTTGGTTGAGTAACGCATTGATGTATTTTCATCATATGGCTTTAACACCTAGTTCTGTTATCGCCTATTATTTAGGTTCAGAAGAGCAATTTACGCAGCCAAGAAGTTATCAAGGCATGTTAGAAGTCTCACATTTTCATTTATTTTCGATGGGGATGTTGATAGTCACATTAACGCATTTAATGTTAATGACCGATTTTTCGGTGCGTTTAAAGATTTGGCTAAGTGCGTTGACCTATCTTTCTGCATTAGCAGATGAGGTGGGTGGTTGGTTGGTGCGGTTTGTTCATCCCTTATTTGCTTATTTTAAAATAGCCGCATTTATCACCCTAGAGTTTTCGTTAGCCGCATTATTGCTTGTCGTCATTTGGGCTTTGTTACGGGCTAGAACTCAAATGCGTCCCTCTGAAGCAGAGTAATAGTTTTAACATTAATGCAGTAGGCATTTATAGTATGGTTAAGTGCTTTAACAATACGCATGATCAAAACACTTATTGGCTAAAATTTATTTAGTAAATTGATGGCACATTTATAACCGTAGTTTTCTTGTTTTATGGGCTTATCAGGCATACAATCGCAATTTCGATGGATTTAAAAATAAGAGAGAGATGATATGAATATTAAAAATTTATTAATCGCTGCTGGTTTAATTGCAGTGGTTGCATTAACGGGTTGTGAAGCACAAAAACCTTTAACTGACGCGGCAGAAGCACCTGTTGTTGCTACAGAAGTTGCACCTGTGGTTGCTCCGGCAGTAACGCCTGAGTCAGTGATAGCAAATACTCAACAATCTCCAGTGCTTGAGCATTGTGATGAGCATCATTCTAAGAGTGCGCATGATTGCACTAAACATTGCAAAGAAAGTAAAAAAGGTAAAAAAGACAAAATCTGTAAAGTACATTGTGATGAAAAAGCGGTTGCAGATCACAATTGCACTAAACATTGTGCAGATAATCACGGTGTAAAAGGTAAAATTTGTAAAACGCATTGCGATGATAAAGCCGTAGCTGAGCATAATTGCACAACACATTGCGCAGATAACAAAGGTGAAATGGATAAAATTTGTAAAACGCATTGCGATGATAAAGCCGTAACTGAACATGATTGCACTAAACATTGTGCAGAACATAAAGATTCAAAAGATGGAATTTGCGCAAAACATTGCGAAAAAACGCCTAAATAATTAATATATTATTAGCAGTTAAATAAAAGCTCTGCTCGTAAGTGCAGGGCTTTTTTTATGATGAGGTATTTTTTTGCAACAGAATGTAAATGTAGCTGGTTTTGAGTTATTTACAGAAAATTGGCTGACTTATAAAAAAATTATTGATGAAAATTACATGTTTCATCGTGAAATGTATCAGGCTTTACAAGCGTTTTTAGGCAAACAATTGAGTACTGCGCCCATTAGTGTCTTGGATTTAGGTTGTGGCGATGCCAGTAAAATCCCCTGTGCTTTTAGTTTATGTCAGCTGGATTATTATTGTGGGTTTGATTTGTCTGCATTAGCACTTGTCTCTGCGCATCAAACTATTTCTGAAGTCACTAAGCAGTATGATTTAGTTTGTGTGGATATGTTGGATGGTTTGACGCAAGTAGATAAACAGTTTGATGTGGTGTTTTCTAGCTATGCATTACATCACTTAAGTGCTAGTGATAAGGCTAAGTTTTTTATCCATGCTTATACAGCGTTAAAGCCATCTGGTATTTTGATATTAATAGATACGCTTAAAGACGCGTCTGAAGATTTACACACTTATTATGATAATTATCTTGGTTTTGCAAAAAATAATTGGCAGGCCTTGAGTGACGTTGAAATTAAACGGGTCAGTGAGCATGTGCGTGCTAGTGATTTTCCTGAAACGTTTAAGTATTTAGAAAATGCGGCTTATTTTGCCGGCTTTGTAAATAATGCCACTTTAGCAAAGCATCAGTGGCATCAGTTATGCGTGTTTTATAAATAAAAACTTAAAATGCGCGAATTGCTCGAGCGTTGGATGGGGTCATTTTTGGGCCAAAGTTATCAGCACCGTTACCAAAAAATAGTGTCCAAGCATGGTTGGGACCTATTTCACTTGAAGACCAATAATAATTAGTATCAGAAAATTTTCCTATATTGGTTAAAGGTGCGGGCGCATTGGGGCCAATAGTATTATAAAGAGTGGTCAGTTCATCTTTAGAGGGTAAATACCAATCCTCGTAGCCATTAAAAAAATAGTTATCCGCTTGTTTAACCGCTGCATCTTTTTCATCACAGCCAGCAACAACGGCTTTTGTGTTAGTGGCACCAGTACCCATAGCTAAGCCATCAGCCTTTTTAATGGCTTTACCTTCACAACCCCATATGCGTATGGGTAAGTCTACAGGAGCGGCTTCCAACCCATGTAAGCCCCCGTCCGTAATATAAAACACTCTGCCACCGGCGGGGCCAGTTTCACCAATCTCATATGGGCTAGCGCCTGGGCAAGAATAGAGTACCCAAGTCGGAATTCCATCGCATAAGTGCAGGCTGGGCTCAATTTTAGAGTGTGATTCAAAGCGGGGTATATTTATCCAATTTTTTCCATTCCAAAATTGCATAGCACCCGCTTTGGGTTTTATCGCTTTAGCCGTTTTGTGGGGGGGTATTTTTTGTTCTGCATGCGCGGTTGATAGTAAGCTAATAAATGGAATACCTAAAAGAATAATCAATAAATAATGTTTGTAGTGAATCATGAGGGTAATTACAAAAGTAGATGTTAATTAAAAGTTGTATTTATACGATAATGATATCGGTCGCATTAAGTGCTGTATGCGCACCTAAAATAGCAATTTTTATGGCTGGCGTAGAACCACTTCCATCTGCATCGTAACTGAGGGTGCCGTTACTTGTGTTGTAAATTAATCTAGCATCAGCATCGTAGCCTTTACCATTAGCGCTTTTAAAAAAGCGCGTATCATCGGTAGTGAAGGCTCCAGCGTTACCCAGAGCAGAGAAAATATGATGGTTAAATTGCAAGAAACTACCGCCAAAAAAAGAATCAGTTCCACCCGTATTAAAGTGAGTAATAGTATCCACATTGGTGTTGGCATTGGGCGCAGTATTAAAGTAAAAAGTATCATTACCGCCTCCGCCGGTTAACGTATCATTGCCTGCTCCACCTTGCAGTGTATCGTCTAAAGTGCCACCTATTATGATATCTGCATTGTTTGAGCCAATTAAGTTCACCGCTTGTTGGGTGTCATCAGCGTTAGAAATGGTAAAGCCGTTATGTCCTAATGCAGCATGCAAATCAGCATTTCGATCATTGACGTAAATGGACACTTTGCCGTTGTTGGAGATGTCCGAGCTACCCACCCACGGGCTGGAAAACATATCTTGTGCTAAGGTGATTATTGCTGAAGCGCCTTTAGAAACGATGACAGTATCCCCATTTTCAAAATCTGTAATGGTCGTTTTGCCATTGGGGATATATAGAGTATCGTTGCCATCACCTGGATTGATGGTGTCATTACCCTTGCCGGAGGTAATCGTATCAGCACGTATAGAGCCCACTAAAGTGGCGCTTTTGCCGGTATTGGTTAAGGTGTATCCGTTAATGCCAGAAGCTGAGCTTAAGTCAACATCGTAGCCCTTTGTTAGTAAATATGCGCTGCCCTTGTTCTCAATAGTATTTTGACTGCTTATGGCGCTGACAATGGTTATGTTGGCAATGCCGCCGCTAATAGATATAGTATCTACGCCATTGCCAAAGTCAGTAATAGCGTTAATGCCTGCGCTAATTATAAAGCTATCATTGCCTTTGCCGCCGGTTAATGTATTTTTGCCAGATCCACCGTCCAGCGTGTCATCGCCATTAAGGCCTTTTAAAATATTATTGCCGGTATTACCAATAATAATATTATTTAATGTGTTGCCAGTACCGTTGATGTTTTGTGAGCCAATCAGCGTTAGATCGTTTGTTGGTGCGGATAGTTTGGTGGTTTTAGCACTGGTGATAAGCATAGCGTCCTTAAATCAAGTTAAATTAAAATAGTTAAATGCTAGCAAATTTTAAGCCGAAAAGGCTCTTATTAAGTATAGCGAGCTTTATATTGATCTTGGTAATCGTAAAATAAAGACTGGGATTAATTTTAACAATTAAAAGTGCGTCATTTCACACACTTTTTTCATAAAAGTGTGTCATTTCACACACTTTTATGATTTGTAATACATTTGGTATTTCACGTGTCTGTAGAGTTATAAAAAAATAGATTATTTTAGAAAAATAAATAGTTGTTTTATTTCAATAGCCTAAGTTTTATTTTGCGTAGAGTCTGTGTTTATTACTTATTAAAAACACAGGTTGGCATAGTGCGTGCTTTATCTATTTGTAAATCTGCAAAGATAATAAACTGCACTTAAATATAATATTTGATAAATCTAGACTCTATATAGGTAAGTGTAATGACTATAACTTTTATGTAAATTTATTCATTATGTCTAATTGTAATATTCTCGTTGTTGAAAGTGATGAGGCTGTTAGAGAAATGCTGGGGTTGGTGTTGGAACAAGCTAACTTTATACCAAAGGCAGTTGATAATGTCACACAAGCCCAAGCTTTGCTTGATACTAGATTCTATGACTTGATTCTACTGGACTGGCGATTTAATGGCGGGGCTGGTATTGAATGGGCTATGCGTTTAAAAAACGATCCTATCTATAAAGATATTCCGATTGTCTTTTTAATCGCTAGAGGCGAAGAAGAATTTATAATCAATAGTTTAGACGTGGGTGCGGATGACTATATTACTAAGCCTTTTTCACCTCGAGAATTAATTGCTCGATTACGCGTAGTGTTACTGAGACGTGGAAAAAATCAGCAATTAGCACAAGTTAAATTAGGTGATATCACTCTCGATACGGATCAACATCGCTTTTGTATAGGTGACAAATGGTTAGATGTTGGCCCGACTCGCTTTAAAATTATGCATTTTTTTATGACGCACCCCGATAAAGTTTTTACCCGTGATCAATTATTAGATCACATCTGGGGGCGTAAAGTTTATGTAGAAGAGCGTACTGTAGATGTGCATATCCGTCGCCTAAGAAAATCCTTGGATGAGTTGGGTCGTGCAGACTTGGTTCAGACCGTTCGTGGCCATGGTTATCGATTTTCTTTAGCTGCTTAACCGTTTTAAATGTTTTATCCCCTCCTATAGATAGATGTACCAAAAGTACTAAGTTCTATACCTTTGTGGGTAAACAAGCCCCCTCGCTTGTTTACCCTTTTTTTTGTCCAAAAATTTATGTTGAATAACTCTTTTACCAATTTTAGATCGTATAAAAGTGTGTCATATGACACAGTTTTTTTATAAAAGTGTGTCATATGACACACTTTTTAAATTAGACAATTTCTTGGGAAACTAGGTAGGTGTCTCTGATTAAAAAATAGTAAAAAATTTTTTATTATTTTTTTTATATAAATATCAATTACTTGATTATTATATTTGGAGTTTTATTTAGGGTGAGAACATTGCAAAAACACAAGTTGGCACGGTGTCTGCTTTAAAGTTTATTATCCTCGGATCAAACTCGTTTGCAATTTTAACGATGCCGATCCAGGGGTAAAAACATAAAACAATTAATTTTAATCAATGTCCTCAGGAGGACTTACATGAAAATTTCTACTAAAGCTTTAAAAATTGCTGCATTAGGTGTTAGCGCAGCGACTATGATGGTTGCAACTCAAGAAGCGTCAGCTCACGCGTCTATTTTAAACACTGTTAACAGTGGTACTGCGATTGGTTCTACTTCATTTTCTCGTATCGGTGTTAACCATGCCTGTAATGGTACAAGTCCAGTAACGCCAGTTGTAGCACAAAGTGCTGTTATTCCAACGATTAACCCAATTATTAGTTCGAATGATCCTGTAAGTTCGCCAGCAGTAGCTGCAGTTGGTACTTCAGGTCAGCCAGGTTTTGTTGCTGCTAAAGCAGCTGGTAGTTACTACACTATTTTGCCAAATACTGCTGCAGTGTCTGATTATTTAGTTACAACTTTAGCAGGTACTACACCGGTTACTACTTTGGCAAACAGATTTCAATTAGTGCAAAGCAAAAACGTATTTACTTCTTCTATCGAACAACGTAATTCAACAGGTACAGACGTAATTGGTTGGGTATCAACTAAAGGTTCTTTGCAAATTAATGAGCACGGTGAAGTACCGTTCCGCTTCTCAAACGTATTTTTCAAACCTGATTCTTGTCTAAGAAGTGTAATTGTGCAATTAGCGGTTGCAGATATTTGTAAAACTAATTCATTGCCTTTAGATCCGACTAAATTATCAACAGTACAAGGTGTTAATTTATGGATTGATAGTACTAATGGTGGTTCTACTCACTTTCCAGCATCAAGTATTGAAGCTGGCGCGGGTACTACTAACTTTACTATTAATCGTGATCCAGTAGCAAATCCATATCCTGCAACTTGTGCGGCTGCTCCAGTTGTTACAAAAGTAGCTGGTACAGCTGATGCACAACAAATCGCTACGGCGGGAACTCCAACTGCTGGGTCAACTCCATTGTTTGACGTTAAAATCCAACCGTCTGCTGCTGACTTAGAGCAGCTACAATTCCCAGGTTGGGGAACTCCAGTTACTGGCAACACTTTCCAATAATAGTTAGTTAGGGTTGGTCTTGAATGGTGCTTGGTTTTTTTATTAAAGATTAAGCGCTGCCAATGACATAAACTTCAACTATCCCATTAATGGAATTTTTAAGAGATAATTTATGAAAAATAAACTATTTAAAGCGCTATTATTTAGCGTGTTTTTATCAGGAGCCGCGCATGCTTCGGTAACAGACTTTTTTGCGCTTGATGCGCAAGCGGGTCTTGCTACAGTTGATGCTGAGTTTTTGACTGCGGGTCAATTAGATTATTATGGGTTTAATGTAACGACAGCGGGTGATGTTAATCTATACACTAGCTCAAATGCACCTTATGACCCAAATTTAACTTTTTGGTCTGCGCCTTCATCTACTGTAGATTGGACAGTCGCGGATCCAACAGCTGGTTGGACGCAATTAAACTTTAATGACGATACGGCTTCATTAAGTTTTTTTGAATCGGGTGCTAATGCAAAAGATGCCCAGTTAAAAGTGACCTTAGATGTAGGTAACTATTTTGCAAGAGTCGCAGGCAATAGCCAATTATTTGCTTATCAATTTAATGTTGATACGGTTAATGTCGCAGGTACGGGGGCTTTGGTTGCTAATGTTGCACAGGTTGCTTCTGTGCCATTACCAGCTGCAGTATGGATGTTTGCAAGTGGCTTGATTGGTTTCTTAGGTTTTTCAAAAAGAAAAGCACAAAATAAAGCAATCTAGTTAAAATAAGACACTCGCATTTTATTTATCGTCATGGATGGACGCTAAATAGGGTGCGGGTGTGTTTTTTTATAAAAGAAGGTAAATATGATTAACAAATTGATAGCTGGTTTAGTGGTATTGGGTGCGTCAGTCGGTGTGGTTAATGCGACTATTGTCTCTACCAGTAGTGTTACAGGATCACACATTTCTTCAAATATAAACCAAATAGAAAGTTATTTTATCCAAGCCAATGCAACGGGTAATGTAGATATATTTTTACAATCACAAGAAGCAACTTATGCTGCTTGGCCAGACGCCGGCGCTATGGCTATGGATGGTTTACTCAGTGTTTGGCAATTATCCGCGGGTAATCTTTGGACTTTAATAGGTGCAAACGATAATGCCGGCAGAATAGCACCATACGATACGACAACCATTTATGGTACGAGTGTTTTACAACCTGATGGTTCACCGGGTGGTGGTTTCGCTGACCCAGGTTTAACCTTGAGTTTAACCAGTGGTAGCACTTATATGATTGTGCAGTCTGAAAACTTAAACGGACCTACCTCGTTAGCAGATGGACAGATTGCTTCTGGAGTAACTAACTTTGAAACAGGATTAGCAGGCACTTTAGGTCAAACTATTGCCGTTGCATCATCAGCACCGGGCGATTATAAATCAGCTTTTAAGGGTTTACATGATCTAGCAGGTGATGGTTCAGCTTACTCGTTTTCAAACAACTACACATTATATCTTAACGGTAATGCTTCATTTACAGCTGCACCGGTTGCGGCGGTGCCTTTGCCGGGTGCTGTATGGTTATTTGGATCGGCTTTATTGGGTTTTACTGCATTGGGTCGTAAAAAACAAAATCTCATTTAAAGATGTAGTTTTATCGTTTTTAGCTAACAATTCTGCTATGAAGGTTTCTTATGGGTTATTTAAGATCGATAAGCGATATAAATTTTTAATTAATTTATATTTAGTATTGGTTACAAATTGTGTTATTGCACAAACTGATACGCAAAGGACTTCATTTAATCAGTTGGGGTCATATGTTGATGTTCAGGCGTTAGGTAATAAGACTAATAGATTACAACTTAGTTTTAAAGATGCAACAATTGAACAAGTTTTAAAAAAACTAACGCTTAAAACAGGGATAGCTATTCATTATTCAAATTTATCAATAGAGCAAATTAGTTCTAGTTGCAATGGTGATTTAAAGACGGTTTTATTATGTGTTACAGGGAAAGGAAGTAACCTAATATATAGGTATAACAATAAATTAAGTAATTCTGGTCAAGTTGCAGAGGTTTGGTTTTTACCCCTAACAAATTTATCTACGCCTTTTAAAAATACGGAAGAAAAAAACACTAATATCAGTGTGCTTAATGATGATAGTCTCTATGCTAATACCAGCAGACTTCTGCAGGAAGCAAATGATCCAGAGTTAAGAATGAACGCAATAGAGCGTTTAGCTATTGAAGGTCAGCTAGGTGATATAAAGGTTTATAACCTCTTAAAAAAAACGTTGTCAGATGCTAATCCTGGCGTAAGAGCACAAGCCCTCTATGGTTTAATTAGACAGGACCAAGAAAATAAACTGCCTTTTCTTGAGCAAGCTATGACAGATAGTAGTGCTGATGTTCGTTTAATGGCTGTTGATAACAGTGGAGATAATCCATGGATATTGCAACAAGCGCTTAATGATGAAGATAGTAATGTTCGGGATCTAGCAAAAGCTAAATTGGCAATAGAAAATAAAATTAAACAATAACAAAATTATTCATAGGAAGTCGATAATGAAACTAAAACATATACAAGCTACATTAATTTCAAGTGCTATTCTTATTGCTAGCAGTTATACCTCGACTGTTTTAGCTCATGACTTTGTTAGTAGTTTAGGAGCGCCCGCGGGTGCGGGTGCCACCGATTTATTAAGAGTTGATTGCTTTAGTGATTCAACGGCTGCTTCACAAAGTCCGACGCATCAAATGTTTATTCAAATTAACGACGGTACGGCCGCTGGCGGTAAATTGAGTGCAAGTGCTGCGATCTATACGCCGGGTTATGGTAAGGCGACCACCGTAACTGATCCAACGGGTGGAGATGGTGTGGCCAGTCCTTCTAAAATATTGACTGTAATCGGTGCTGATGCACAAGATGTACAGTTTTTTATAACTATTAATCATAGTGCTGCGGGTGTCAAAAATTATACATTGGGTTACCATTGTCAAGATGCTTCAGGTCAACATACAGGTACTAGCCTTCCTTTGACAGTATTGCAAAATCAATAAGTTTAAGATTAGGTATTTTGCCGATTAACATAGATATAAAATATTAAATGATTGCAGTTAGATTTTTCGGCATTATTACGGTTTTATTCTTTTTGAGGGTGTCACTGGCTTCAGATTTACCAAGGCCAGCCCCACAATGCGAATTAACATCATTAAGTAATTCACAAACCATAAATTTACAACAATTTAAAGGAAAGGTGGTTTATGTGGATTTTTGGGCGTCATGGTGTGGGCCATGCGCCACTTCTTTTCCGTTTATGAATAATTTAAGTCGAGATCTTAAGGCCCAGGGCTTAGAAGTGATTGGCGTAAATTTAGATGAGAATTTAGAGGAATCTAGACAATTTTTAGAGCAACAACCCGCTGATTTTATTATTGCGTCTGATTCGGAACAGCATTGTGCTAAACAATTTGAGCTTAAAGCCATGCCGTCGTCATATTTAATAGATAGAAATGGTTTTATTAGGCACGTGCACATAGGTTTTAGACCGGGTGAAGCGCTTGAGTTTAGGGCTTTAGCTGAAAAATTATTGGCTGAACAGACCTCGAATCCATAATTAGTTAATAAAACGGCAAGATTCAATATGATTAGGTTCTTGGCTTTAAAAATACATTTTAGATGTTTCAGATTATTGCTGGTGATTTTCCTGAGTCTAAATTGTATTGCGTGTGTGCATTTAGAGCCCTGGGAACGAAGAAATTTAGCTAAACCACAAATGGCAATAGACGCTTTTCCTTTGTTAAATGAGATGCGTGCACATAATTTTGGTAGTCGAGAAGCCGGATCAGGCACCAGTTCAAGTAGTGGTGGTGGTTGTGGCTGTTATTAAAGTTAAAAAAACCAGTCTTCAAGTATTAACCGCTGCCGCTTTGTTATTACCCGGTTTAGTGTGTCCTGTCGTAAGTGCGGCTGAAGATGATGAGTTTGATTTTCAGTTTAGTCGATATCAAGAGGGTAAAAGAAATTTGGGTGGTGTACCAAATACAAAAAAACCTATTGAAGTTAACAGTATAAACGGTGGGGCAAAGTTAACTTTGTCAGATCGAGTTAAGTTCGCATTTAAATATACCCAAGATACTTGGTCGGGTGCAACGCCAATTGCAACTGCGCCTCTTATATTGGGTGGCAATAAAGCACTAGAAACTAAAGGTGTTGTTAGCGGTGCTTCGCCGATTATTACGGGTAGTTATTATGTTAATAAAAATAACTGGCAGGCTCAAAAGCCCATAGGTTATACACCTGATGGTTTTCCATTATTTTCTGCAAATAATCAGTTGGTCCATACCATTTCTGTCGCCTCACCAGAAACAAGAAAGCAAGGCGATTTTAATTTGGGTTATGAGTGGGATGATGCGGCATTAAATGTTGGTGGAGGAACTTCTGTTGAAAGAGATTATGAATCTAATTTTGGTAATGTAGGGTCTAGATTTGATTTTAATCAAAAACTAACCAGTTTAAATCTAGGTTTAAGCTATACCAGTAGTTATACCAATGCACTTTTAGATCATGATGCTAGCCCTTATATTGATAAAACGGCTTATGTGAGTTCAGGTAATTTTCATAATTATCTAACTGGTGGGCGAATACAGGCAGCTAGAGAGGATTGGGCGCCTAATATTGGATTAACGCAGGTACTGGGTGAGAGTTCAATAATTCAAGCGGGTTTAGGATATAGTCATGCCATTGGCTATATGGCAAACCCTTATAAAGTGGTCGAAGTTGGCTTCATTGATCCTAATCAGGTACCTGATCTCATTGATCCTTTAGGCGATGGTAAAAACTACTTTGGCGATGGTCGACCGGCTAATATTGTTACTGCAGATGTAAAAGCTTTTTTAGAAAAGCGCCCTACTATTAGGAATCAATTTAATGTGAGTAGTCGGTTTGTTCAGTATATAAAGCCACTGGATGCGGCCCTGCACTTTGATTATCATTTTTCATCTGATGACTGGGGGATTACTTCTCACACATTTGAGAGTGATTGGATGCAGCCTTTGGGTTCTGGGTGGACATTAACGCCAAGAGTGCGTTATTACTCACAAGATGCCGCAGATTTTTATACGCCTTATCTGTTGATTAACCAAAAAAGTATTTCTGGTACAACGGGTAAGCCCAGTCCAGATTACTTAAAGCTACCTAGTTATTATTCCAGTGATCAACGCTTATCAGGTTTTGGTGCTTTAAGTGGTGGGGTTTCTTTAACTAAAAAGTTCTCTAAAAGCGTGATGCTAGAAACAGGTTTTGAGTATTACACCCATGATGGTGGTTTAAAGATGGGCGGTGGTGGTGAAGGCAGTTACGCTAATTTTAATTATTATGTTGTAAACGCCGCTATTAAAGTTAATTTAGCGTCCTTAAGTCACAGTATTGCGACTGAAGGTCAGGGTGAACATGATCATGATCATGGCGCTCCAATTCCTGCAGGTGTGATGTTTGGACATATGTTGGATAAACCCGGAAAGTTTATGGTGGGCTATCGTTATATGCGCGATACGCAAGCGGGTTCCATCTTACAAGGCACTCATGCCGTTGCAGACTCTAGTATAGTTAATCAGGGCTGTAGTTCTGCACCTATCGATAAATGCTTTATTGTGCCTAAAGAAATGAACATGAATATGCATATGTTAGATTTAATGTATGCACCCACGGATTGGTTAAATCTAATGTTAATGCCACAGTTTGTAGATATGAATATGTCTATGCGGCAAATTGCTAAACCCTTAGATTATCATTTGGATCCAAATGGTAATAAATTAAGTCATATCACTCATCATATTGATGCAGGTCATAGTACGGGTGGTGTGGGTGATACGGGTATGTATGCTTTATTTAAATTATGGAATACCTCAAATAATCATGTGCATTTAACAGTTGGCACCACTGCGCCTACTGGTTCTATTGATAATATGTTACGTCGTAACCACCAGGTTGATGGTGGTTTTAATGATTATGGTATGCAGTTAGGCAGTGGCACTTGGGATTTTAAATCCAATTTAACCTATACCGGACATTGGGAGGATTGGTCTTGGGGTGCGCAAGTAGGTGGTACGCAACGGTTACAAGAAAGAAACTCTTCTGGTTATGCATTGGGTGATGTATTTCAGTCAACGGCTTGGGGCAGTTACAACTTGTTTAGCTGGTTATCATCTTCTGTTAGAGGTGTTTATACCGAGCAGGGAAAAATTAAAAATCACTACAATGGCTTGGTTCAGGCATTAGGTCCTATGGATTATCCCAGGAATTACGGTGGGCGCTATTGGGATGTGGGGTTTGGTCTTAATGCGTTTGTACCGAGTGGTAATTTGGTGGGTAACAATTTAAGCGTTGAGTGGTTGGAACCGGTCAGTACCGATGTAAACGGTTATCAATTAAATCGCGATGGCGCTTTATCAGCAACTTGGAGCTATATGTTTTAGTCACATATAGTTCTAGCATCTATTCTTTATTTTATAACACAAGCGAGTAATCACAATGAGCAATACACCTCTCCAAGCTAGTGGGCGGGTCGGTCTTTTTTTGACCGTTTTTATGACCGGATCAGCAGTAATGGTCATCGAGCTGTTAGGTACACGGATGATTGCGCCATTTTATGGGGCGAGTTTGTATGTTTGGTCATCTTTAATTTCGGTAACGATGATCGCCTTAGCTATCGGCTATTTTGTCGGTGGTAAGTGGGCAGACAGTGCAAAACGCACTGGCTTGTCTTTGATTATTGCCTTGGCGGCTTTTTTAACGCTTATTATTCCTTGGATCACACGTCCAGTCTTATTAGCGACAGATCCATTAGGTTTAAGAGCAGGTGCGTTTGTTAGTGCCTTAGTATTATTTTTACCTAGCTTAACCATGTTAGGAATGGTGGGGCCTTTTGCGATTAAATTGGGTACCTCTCGTTTAGAAGGCGTAGCTTCAAGTGCTGGTACGCTTTATGCGGTAAGTACTTTGGGTAGTGTCGTGGGTACTTTGGTGTTAGGTTTTTTCTTGTTTCCTCTGTTAGGTTCTAGAGAGATTTTTATTGGCGTGGGTGTTATCTTGTTGATATTGGCTGTGGTAGTGGCCTTTTTTGAACAACAATATTTAGACAGTAAAGCGGCAATATTGCCTGCTATTTTAATTGCTGTTGTAGGTCTTAGTTTAGTACCCAAAATATCTGACGCAGGCCATGTTTATGATCCTACTAGTAAATTTGAAATTAAATCTGAACATGAAAGTTTATATGGATGGGTTCGTGTTATTGACCATAAAACTAATGATCTAAGAGTATTAACTTCTGATGCCTCTGCAATTGGAGCGGAGGGTATCTCAACGGGTGAAAACAAGTTGACATATCAAAATATTGTCGGGTTATTGCCGGCTTTAGCGCCAAATATGCATCGAGCATTAATTGTGGGTTTGGGTGCGGGTAAGATGGTTGATGTTTTGCGTAATAAATATGGTATGGAAGTGGATACCTTAGAAATTGATCCTGCAGTCGCGCAAGCAGCAACGGATTATTTTGGGTTTAAAGCTTCCGGCCAAAATATTATAGGTGACGCACGTTATGAAATACGGCATTTAAAAGGTCCGTACGATCTAATTATTCATGATTGTTTTACAGGTGGTTCAGAGCCAGCGCATTTATTAACCGTGGAGACATTAAATCAATTACGTGGACTGTTATCAGAAAAAGGTATCTTAGCGTTAAATTTCGTGGCTTTTTATGAAGGTGGGCATAACGCATCTTTAGCGGCGGTTTCTAAGACCTTAGAGCAATCTTTTAAGCATCAGCAGTTCTTTATTTCTGAGTTAGGTGAAGACTTTAACGATTTTATTTTCTTGGCTAGTATGCAGTCTTTAGATATTAATGCTTCTGAATTAACAGTAGAACAAAAAGACTGGTTAATTAAAAGAAAATTACCATTAGATAATTCTAAGGGCGTTATTCTGACAGATAATTTAAATCCTTTAGAGCATTTACAGACTGCAAAGTCAGAGCACTACAGACATGTTATTGTTGAGGCGTTTGGACCGCAATTGCTAGTGAGATAGCATCTGATGGAGGCTGCGGGCGGAGTCGAACCGCCGTAGATGGCTTTGCAGGCCACTGCATAACCGTTTTGCTACGCAGCCATATAAGAGAAATAAAAAAGCCGCAAATAATCGCGGCTTTTTTATTTAGAATTTGGAGCGGGAAACGAGGCTCGAACTCGCGACCCCAACCTTGGCAAGGTTGTGCTCTACCACTGAGCTATTCCCGCACAGAATTTATTCGAGTATTATATACAATAAATAAAACCTGTCAAACACTATTTTATTGAATGTCGATTGATAAAGCCCAACCTTCATTACCTTTACAGCTACCGTCTTCTACTCTTACTTTAGAATAAGATTTTGGTTTACCGTATGCATCAGCAAATTCAAGTACAGAAACTAGAGTGCCTTGTGGCAAGTGTTGGCAAGCACCGTTTCTGTCAGCTTCTTCAGTATCATCATAGGCTGCAATTGCACCTGGAGTTGATACTAAACGCACAGTAGCATTAGCATCATAAGCGTTTGCGCTTTTTAAGGTGTATTGTTGACCAATTGCAAGGTTTTTAAGAACTGGACCAGAAAGGGCGGGTTTGTTACCGTCACCACCAGAACTTAAAATGATTATAAGTAGAAGAATTACACCACCAATAGCACCAAAAAATACTTTAGGGTTTGATTCTTTTAAGCTTAAAAAGGAAGCTAGAAAACCACTCTCTGCTGAGGCTGTTTCAGCAGCGGTTGCAGCTACAGATTCAGTTGCTGCAACCGTTTCTTGTTGTACGATTTCTTCTTGGTTTGTGTTTTCTTCAGTACTCATTTCTCATCCTCACAGTAGTTTAAAATTTATTTTTATAATTATAAACAGTTGCCAAATTAATCATTATTAATCAATCAACTATCAGTCTTTGACTGGTTTATTTTTATTCTAAAGTAGGTGGTCAATCGGGAAATAAACCTACTAGAACACTAAACTTACCATAAACACAAAACTTTTCAAGTCAAAAATTAGGGTTTTTTAGTAGATTTTTATATAAATCATGATATGGGCCTGGTTTTAGTTAGGTCCGCCTTTTTTAACCATCATGCCTTTTGATGGGTTATAGCCTAATATAGCAGCTGCCATAAACACAGTAAAAGCCCCTAAAGTATATAAAAACGCATGTTGATCAAATTGACCATATAAGGCAAAACGGATCATTTCTACAGCCTGTGAAAAAGGATTATATTCTGCTAATTTGCTGAGTAATACACTGGATTCTTTCATTTTCCAGAGGGGGTATAACGCGGTAGACATAAAAAACAACGGAAAGATAACAAAGTTCATCACGCCCGCAAAGTTTTCTAGTTGTTTGATAAAGGTCGATAAGAGTAAGCCCAGTGCACCTAACATAAGTCCTGATAACACTAACGCCGGTAGTATCCATACATAACCTTCCAAAGGTGCTCTAATATCATAAAACCAAGCGATGATTAAAAAGACATACACTTGTAAGATAGAGACACCTGTGCCAGCTAATAGTTTGCTGAGTAATAAAAACCAGCGCGGTAAGGGGCAAACCATTAAGATGCGCATGCTACCCATTTCTCTGTCATAAACCATCGATAACGAACTTTGCATACCATTAAACAGCTGGATCATGCCTATCAGACCGGGGGTTATGTAAACCTCATATAAGATATAAGTTTCATAAGGTGGGGTTATGGCTAAGCCTAAAGCAGCCCTAAAGCCCGCTGCAAACACAAATAACCAAACTAAGGGTCTAACGAGAGCAGAGATAAAGCGTTCGCGTTGCGTAATAAAGCGCCATAATTCTCGGCCAATAATGCCCCACATGGCGCGCCAATAATGCATTAAATTCATGCGTGCTCTCCTTGCGTTAAATTATAAAAGGCATCTTTAATTGCAGTCGTTTGAGTGCTTTCTAACACTGCATCGACGGTACCTTTGGCTTTAATTTGACCTTTATGTAACACAATCAAATGGTCATCAGGATAGATTTCATCAATTAAGTGACTGGCCCATAACACAGCTAGATTTTCTTCTTTAGCCAGTTGATGTACATATTCAACAATGGCTAAGCGACTGGGTACGTCTAAGCCAACAGTCGGTTCATCCAGTAATAATAGAGCCGGTTTATGTAATAAGGCTCTGGCGATTTCTACTCGACGGCGATGGCCGCCATTTAATTGGCGTATTTTCTCAAAGCGTCTGTCAACCATATTTAAGCGTTCGAGTTCTTGCTGAATGCGTTGTTGAGCAACTTTCTTACTTAAACCATGCAACGCGGTGTGATAATGCAGATTTTGCTCAACGCTTAAGTCCATGTCTAAGGTCGTTTGTTGAAAAACCACCCCAAGTTTGGCTAGCGCATGACGCGTATCTTTTTGGATATCAAAGCCACATAATTCGATACGACCGGCATGCGTATCGTATAAACGGGTTATTAATGAAAAGAGGGTAGATTTACCTGCGCCATTAGGCCCCAGTAAAATCGTACACTCCCCCGCATTAATAGTAAAACTAATCTGGTCTAGGGCTTTTTTACCGCTATAAGAAAAACTTAAATCTTCAATGGATAGAGCTGTTTGTGTGTTCATGGTTTTGCTACTACACCCCAAGGATAAGTGCCTACACCGACCGATTTAGTGACTGTTTGGCTTTCAATATCAATTAATGAAATATCGTTACTGGTGCCGTTAGTGGTATAGAGGCGTTTTTGATCAGGTGAGAAAGCTAAATTCCACACGCGTTGCCCGACTAATAATACTTTTTCAACTTCATAGGTTTTGGCATTAATCACGGCAACGCGATTAGCAGGGCCTAAGGCGACATAGCCTTTATTGCGATCCTTATCAATAATTACACCGACCGGTTGAATCTTATCGTTGGTAATGCCGGGCACATCAAAGTTAACGGTTTTGATGATTTGTTTAGATTGGCTATCAATAATTAGTAGCGTGCCTGCCATTTCTGAGGTCACCCAGAGTTGTTGACTATCGGCCGTAAAACTAGCCGCTCGTGGGCGTGAATCTACTAAAGTATTAGCGACTATAGTATTGGTTTTAGTATCAATCCAATGCACCATGTTGGTGGTTTCTGACACACTAATTAGCCATTGATTATCGGGACTGACGGTAATGCCTTCAGGCTCAACGCCGACTTTAATCTGCTTAAGCACCTTTTTGTTTTTGATATCAATCACGGTGACTAAGCTATCGTCTTCATTAGACACATACATCTTGTCGCCAGCAGGATTTAAGGCAAAAGTTTCGGGGTCTTTACCTGAGGGTAGCTTACCTAGTTCTTTAAAGGTGTTAGCGTCAAATACTTTAATCGTATTGTCGTCACTGGTCGCAATATACAGGTGTTTGTTATCTGGGCTCAGTGCAATCCCGCGAGGTCTTTGTCCGACTGGAACTGTTTTAAGTAATTTGCCTTCGATGGGGTCTACGATGGCTAAAGCATTATCTTTTTCTAGGGTGACAAAGACATTTTCAGCGTGAGCGGTGCTAATAAGACTTAAGGCTAACAGCCATTTTAAAGAGTGATACTGCATTTTATTTATTCCATTGGCAATGTGACTCAGGCTGATCATAGCCTAAGGTATCGAGTTCGGTTTTGGGGTGTAAAAAACCATCAATAGGCGCAACGGCCACTAAAGAGCGCGGTGCCGCTAATAATATGGGTTGGCGTAATTGGCCATCCCATGCCCTAAAGGATAAAGGCGTACCGGTGTAACCGTTTAAGGTAAAACTATCGCTAAAAATATAGTCTTTGAGTTTAGAGAGTTCGTTGCTTTGGGTGCGTGTAGCGGCTTCACCGATGGCTCTTATCGCTAAATAGGCGCTGTAGTCTTGTTCTTCCATCCAACGGCCTGCTTTTTCTAAGAAGCGATGCTGTATTTGCACGGCCCCCCATTGTTCATGGGTTTTATGCCAAGGCGTAGCAATAAGGCCTTGAGTACCGATAACGGGTCTGGGAATCCAAGTACGATAATCTAAATATTCACCAAACTGGCCTTGTTCATCAGCCACCACTAACACATCATAAGGGTCTTCGGTTTGGCTAAATACCGCGACATCAGATTGGGCAGTACGTCTGGCATCGTAGGTGTGTTCCCAGGTTTTTTCGGCGATTATTTTCATGTTAAAGCGTTTAGCAGCCCGTTTAATAGCCTCCGCATAAAGTTTATCTTCTGGGTTAGGTCCGATCACTAAAAACCATTGCGTCCAACGCTTTTTCATCATGTATTGGGCTAAGGCATCTGCACGCATGGCTCGGCTGGGTAATAAATGCAATACATGTCGCTGACATTCTTCATTTCGCAGACTATCGTCGCTGGTGCCTACGTCGAATAATAACAGGTCTTTTGCAACAGGTAAGTCCGCTAAAGGTTTGAGTTGAGCCGCGGGTAAATTAACAATCAGATATTTAAATTGGCCACTGATTTCTTTGGTAAAGGTCTCGTTTACATTGCCGTCTATTGGCACAATAAACTTTTTTAAGGTAAATTGCTGTCCAGTAAATTCACCGGTCGTATTGTTATCATTAATACCTAGTTCTGCGCCAATAACCCCTTTTTCTTTAATAAAAGGGTCTAAATTAGATAGAGAAGCAGGCGGATTTTGTTCTTGTGTTAAATAAGCGATATTGATACTTTGTTTAGCCGCAGTATTGATAGATTGTTTAGCCGCCGCCTTAATAGTTGGTTTAGTTGCCGCCTGAACATCATTAAGATTAAATGCTAGGGTAGTAACGGCGTAAAAGACAAAAGTAATGAGAATATAAGAACCTTGGGCTAGAGTAGGGTGTTTAACTAATCGCATCGCTTGAACACAGTAAAGTTTAATTGCCAGTAATTTTAACGGAATAACATTTTTTTGTATTGTTTGCATTAACCATAAAATATTTTAATAACTTTAAACTAAATACTATTTACACATGATACAAAGTTTTTTAAGTGAAATAATCTTATATCCCATTAAATCATTAGCCGGTATCAGTGTTAAGCAATGGCCAGTTGTTAAAACTGGGTTAATGTATGATAGGCAGTGGATGTTGATTGATGAGCAAGGCCAGTTTTTAACTCAGCGTAAGTTACCCAAAATGGCTTTGATTAAAACAGCTATTCTGGCTGAACAGTTAATTGTTTCAGCACCCGCTATGCCGGATTTATCTATTTCTTTAAAGCCAGCAATAGGTGAATGGCTAGAGGCGACGGTTTGGGAATACACTGGGCAAGCTAGAAGTGTTTCTAAAGAAGTCGATCAATGGTTTAGTGTATTTCTAGAAACCCCTAGTCGCTTGGTTTATCATCCAGAAGACAGCTTAAGAATTGTGGACCCTGATTATGCCTTACGCACTGATAGTGTTGCGTTTTCAGATGGTTTTCCGTTTTTATTAGTCTCCGAAAACTCCTTGTGTGCATTAAATGAATCAGCAAATCTGCAATTGACCATGGCAAGATTTAGACCCAATTTAGTGGTATCAGCTTGTGATGCTTATGCAGAAGATACTTGGCGTGAAGTGCGTATCGCGGAGATTGACTTTAGATTACCTAAGCCTTGTTCAAGGTGTTCAATTCCTGCGATAGACCCAGAAACCGCCTTAATAGAAAAATCGCCTTTAACTGCGCTTAATAACACCCGTAAATGGCAAAACAAAGTGTATTTTGGGCAGAATGCTATTCATAATCAAACTGGAGTTTTGTCGGTAGGGGAAGTGGTACACATTAATAAACTAGGTGAGCAACAGCCGCCTTTATAATCATGAGCCAACTTAAAACTACTGTTTCTAAACCATCAATCGCTCTGTTTGGTGAGGTATTAATTGATCAATTTCCTGATGGTCAGAAGATACTGGGCGGCGCACCTTTTAATGTCGCTTGGCATTTACAGGCTTTTGGGCAATCACCCCGATTTATTAGTAAAGTGGGTTCTGATCAGATAGGTGCTGATATTCAAACTGCTATGAAAGCCTGGGGCATGTCTCTTTCAGGTCTACAAGTGGATACACTTTATCCCTCGGGTAAAGTGGCTATACAAATAAATAGCGGTGAGCCGAGTTACGATATTTTAGATCAGCAGGCATATGACTTTATCGATGCAAACCAATTTGATTTATCAAAAGCTTATGATGTGATTTATCATGGCAGTTTAGCCTTAAGACATACTGTTTCTGCGCAAGCATTGGATACTTTACTAAATAGGCATCAGGGTAAAGTCTTTTTAGATGTTAATTTACGCGCCCCATGGTGGAAAAAAACAGCGATTGAGCAAAACTTACAGCAAGCAGATTGGGTTAAGCTGAATATAGACGAGTTAAGACAATTAGTGACGCTTAGTAACAATCTAAAAGACACTATGCAAGAGGTTTTAAGTTTATATAACTTAGAGACTTTGATTGTTACCTCTGGTGAGCAGGGGGCTAGCGCCTTAAGCAACTCAGGGGAGTTTGTCGAGGTAAAGCCGGCAGGTGATTTTAATGTAGTTGATACCGTGGGTGCAGGTGACGCTTTTGCGGCAGTTTTATTGCTGGGTTTATTAAATGATTGGCCTTTGTTACTCACTATGACCAGCGCGCAAAGTTTTGCATCCGCATCAGTCACACAACGCGGCGCAACTTTTAAAGAGATAGGGTTTTACCAGGCGTTTATTGAAGCTTGGTTTTAAACGTTTTTAAGTTTTCGGGTTTTAAATACCATTGGTAATAAAGCAGCCAACTCACAAAAAATACCAAATAACCTGACCATAATATATCTGATAAAAAATGCCCGCCCGCAGACAGCCTAGCTAGCGCCAGCGCAAAGCTAACAGCAAGGGTAATCGCTAAATAATAGCGTTTATGCTTGCGAGATAAGAAATACAAAGCAAAAAACATAAAGCCCACAGAGCAATGACCGCAGGGGAAAGATTTGTCGGGCGTATGACCCATCTTAAGAGGTGGCGTGTAGTTAAATTGCCCACCAAACTCTGTAATGTGCACGGGTCTTGCGCGTCCCCAGTGATCTTTAAACACCAGATTAACTATTAACCCTGGGCCTATTAAAATGACTAATAACAAATAAGCTAAAGCTCTGCGTGCTGTTTTTAACTTAGGTAGTATATAACTCAAGCCAAAAGCACTTAGCATTCCGATGCTAATAATTCTGATAAAAGCATCTGCATAATCAAATAAATACCGCCATAACCACCAGTCTTTCCAAGGCCAAGTACTATCTGATTCATTAGGGCGATAGAATAAGGCTGAAACTTGTTGATCAAGATCAGTAAGCCAAAAAACGGGGGTAGTGATTAAGATTAGCACCCCAAGGATGCTTAATTCACGCCAACGTAACGCTAATTTATGATTGTTCATTCAGCTTCGTTTTGTTTTTGTTCGACGGCTTTAGCAGGCCATGATTTAAGACCTTCACCGATAAACAAAGTATAAACTTTCGTATTGTCATTGGGGTTAACCGCTTCACCTACTTTTCTAAAGTGAGTAAAAATATCTTTTAGCTCATGGGGTATGTTTTTTCCATTGAGTTCAGAGATAACAAAAGCCGTCTTACCTATAAATTGGGTGGGGCCAGGCCATACTTCGTATTGAGAATAGACACCTCCCTTATCTTCATAACGATAGACTTGAGGATGATCAGGTAGATAAAAGGCCAGTTGACTGGTTAAGTAGCGATGCCCAACTGTTAAGAAAAAGTCCGGCTTAGCGTCAATTGATTGTTTTTGGCTTTCTGCCACAATGCTATTCACAAATCCTTGGGTATGTCTAAAGCGATAAGTGGGATCAATCGCGGTATTTTGTAGATTAAAATTCTTAATTAATACCGGTAGAGCATAAGTCAAGATGACCATTAAATAACCCAATATCAATCCGTACTTAATAGACTTTTGCCACAGTCCTAATTGCGACTGACCACTTAACAATATAATACCCGTAAAATAAAATGGCATAGGCCAGTTGCCTTGGGTTTTTTGTAAGCAATTGAGTGCGATAAATCCGATTAATAAAACAGGCCCCATCCATACTAAGAATTGTTCTTGCTCAGATAATTTTTTAAGTTTTAGAGTGAGTTTAAAGCTGTTAATGGTTAATAAAATTGCGAAAATCGGTGTAAGGAGTAAAAGTTGATAAAGTAATACACTGAATGTTTGACTTAATTTTTTAATTAGGCTTAGTTTTTCTGCCGTAACAAAGTGGCCTTTGCTGTGGCCATACATGACCCAATCATGATTCTGGTTCCATAATATTATTGGAATCATACACACCATAATGGGTGCTAAATAAATAAGAAATTCTCTTTTAAATAAAGAATAGCGCTGTTTATCCGTTAATAAATATCCTACTAACATCAACGGAATAACTACTGCAACTTGTTTACTTAGTAATGCGGCTCCCGAAGCAAGTCCAGCCCAAAACCAGCTTTGAAAGTTGTTTTTAAATAGGCCGTTATGTAGGTAATAAAGACTGATCATCCAAAAGCAATATAGAGGCGCATCAATCGTCATTATAAAGTTAGCAATTAAATTAATAGGGGTCGCTAACAGAATTAATAAAGCTAGAGCCGCCGCTTGTGCGTTATAAATGGCTTTAGTTGTAGCATAGAAATAGGCTAAAAATACTGTGCCTAAAAAAACCGTGGGTAACCTGACAACAGCGGCACTATTGCCGCCTAATTCTGTAAATAGACGAATTAGCCAGGCAACCATAGGAGGTTTACTGTAGTAACACCAATCCAGTTTTCGTGACCAATCCCAGTAATAGGTTTCATCACCTATCAAATCAAGACCGTTGATAAAAAGATAACTTGCTCGTAACACAAATAAGCTAGCTAATATTGAGATGATATTTTTATTGATAACTTGACTTATTTTTATAAGCATTGCTGTTTATTTTTGTTTTATTCATTTAATGAATATAAAATTCATGGTGTTGCAAAGTATTTGTGTGTGAGCATTCGGAAAAACTAACATTAACATAATCAATGGAGTAAATGAAGATGAAACTTTACGTATACTTTATAGCTATTGTACTAGTTATTTTATTGCTAATTCCATTTCTTGCTATTACAGGGTTTCCCCAATAAATTTAATTAACTGCTCTTAGACTTGCATTGATTTACGGCACTTTAAACCGTATGCTTTGTCCAATCTGCTTTACACGAAGTAAAATAATTTAACGATTAGAAAACATGATAACTATTAAACAATTTTTTAAAACTGATATTAAAATTAGCTTATTTAATGCTTTGATTTTTCTGTTCATAGTAATTTGGGGAACTCAGAATATTTATGCTGCTGAAATTAGGGTTTCGGTTGATCGTAATCCCGTGGTGGTTGATGATTATTTTCAGATAACTTATACAGCATTGCAATCACCTGATGATGATCCTGATTTTAGTCCTCTAGAACAAGATTTTGTCATCATTAATCAGAGTAATAGCTCTAGTTCTTCTTGGGTAAATGGTAAGTCAACTAAGGTTGTGCAGTGGATGTTAACCGTAATGGCTAAGCAGGTGGGTAGTTTAGTGATACCCCCTATTAAATTTGGCAAGGATATTAGTCCATCTTCGACTATTTTGGTGACGGATAAGTCGACTAAAAAACAAATGGATACAGATGAAGATTTATTTATAGAAGTTGAAGTAACGCCAGAAAATCCTTATATACAATCGCAAGTTTTTTATACTATGCGCTTATATACTAAGGTTACTATTTCTCAAGCTCGTTTAAATGAACCTGAATTATCCGATGCTGTGATAGAACGATTGGGAGAAGATAGTAATTATAATACGCAAGTTAACGGTGTTAATTATTCTGTTACAGAACGTAAATATGCTTTTTTCCCTCAAAAAAGCGGTAAATTAACTATTAAACCCTTGGTTTTAACTGCAGAAATATTAGTTAATAATGCTCAAGGTTTTAATCCTTTTTTTAATTCTCAAATGGGTAAAACTAAGCGAGTTGAATCAAAATCAATAACTTTAGATGTTAAACCGGCTCCCGCAGAATTTAAAGGAACTCATTGGTTATCCGCGGAGCAATTAGTTTTAAAACAAGAATGGTCAGGTGATATCTCTAAGTTAAAAGTGGGAGAGCCTATTACTAGAACCTTAAGTTTAGTGGCTAAAGGCACGACCGTTGGACAATTACCTGAATTAAATACCACAGAAACATCAGAGCAATTGAAAGCGTATCCTGATCAGCCGGTCTTACAAGAACAGAAAAAAGTAGATGGTTTGATTGCATTTAGAGAAGAAAAAATTGCATTGATTCCTTCAAAAGCGGGCAACTTTAATTTACCAGCCATTGAAATCCCGTGGTTTAATACCAAAAGCCAGACCTTAGAGATAGCAAAAATACCCGAAGTTATTTTAAGCAGTGCTGAGGTGGCGACTCAAACTGAATCTGAAGTTAAGCCAGCGTCAATACCAGTAACACCTTTAACTTCGGTTGAAACGCCAAAAATTGATAGTACGAATCTAATAGAAAGTTATGAACAAACTAAAGTTTGGTTATGGGTTTCGGTTTTTTTGGCAATAGGTTGGTTAACAACTATCGTGTTATTTTTAAGGAAACGTAAGGCAGATAAAGTCATTGTTCTGGAAGACGAAGCTTTTTTAAGTTTAAAAGCAGCGATAAAAAATTTAAAACAGGCTTGTGCTAATAACGACGCACTTGCTGCTAAAGATGCCTTATTAATCTGGGGAAATCATAAGTTTGATACTAATAATTTAGGCGCTTTGGCTGGGTTTTGTGATGCACGCTTAAGAGATGAAATAGTACTGCTTAATCAAACCTTATATGGCAAGGAAAGCACCCAATGGGAAGGCAAGAAATTGTTCCAAGCCTTTACAGAAAATAAAGCTAGAGGGGCTATAAAAGAGACAGTAGATAATGGTTTAGAGCCACTTTTTAAACTTTAGAGATTGCTTGGGTAGTGCTATTTAATATAAGTAATTATTATTGTTAATTTAACTACGGTTTTAAATGTCTGTATTCAGGTTTCAGCAGTTTTCGGTGATACAAGAAAACTCTGCCATGAAGGTGTGTACCGATGCGGTGCTGTTCGGTGCTATGGCGCCTGTAAAACAAGGCGATAGTCTGCTGGATATTGGTACCGGAACGGGGCTGTTGTCATTAATGGGTGCCCAGTTGGGTGCAGGACAAATAACTGCGGTTGAGTTAACGTTGCCCGCTTATGAAGAAGCCGTATTAAACTTTAAAAACAGCCCTTGGGCAGAGCAACTTGAGGCTTTACATGCGGATATACAAAGTTTTGCAGCTCATAGCATTGCCCAATATGATCTTATTATCTGTAACCCACCTTTTTTTACAGATCACAGCAAGGCTTATAATCAGTTAAGAAATACCGCCAGACATACCGATCAGTTACCGTTTGAAGATTTGATTTGTTGTGTTAATCGTTTGTTATCTCAGCAAGGTTTGTTCTATGTATTGCTGCCTATCCATGCGATAGAGAAATTTACTAGTTTTGCTTTAACATTGGGGTTGTCTTTAAATCAGCAAATAGATTTACGCGGTTATGCACATAATCAAGCTAAAGTGAGCGCTTTAACATTTAGCCGGCAAGCGAAAGTGTCTTATAAAAAGTTAATGACCATCTATAAAGCAGAAAGAGTTTATTCCAAAGAAAGCGAACAGTATTTATCGCCTTTTTTGTTAAGATTTTCTGCTAGGAATAGTTAGAAAATTCGATTTTTTTGATTTGTAAAAATGAATTTAATAACACATCCTTGTGTTATTAAATTGTTGATGGTGGGTTATCTGATGACTTTATGTCCACGACCACTCATGCAATTATTATAAGCGCTTTTATATTTCCCTTCTGCGTTTAAGCCTGTATAGGCACCGCCTCCAAGTCCACCAACTGCGGCACCTAGCGCTGCACCTGTGCCGGCACTACCTGTTATTGCACCTAAAAGCGCTCCACCTGCGGCACCTGCTAAAGCGCCAGTACCCGCACCAATGGCTGTTTCAGTGGCTGTACCACCGGATGCTTGAGAGGCTAATTGCTTACACTCCGCCATATCTTGATTAATTCGAAATGCATTTGGATCGTTGTAGGCATCTACTGTGGGTGTCCATCCACCTTGACTAGCGCAGGCGGTTAATAAAATGCTACCGATTAAAACACTACTGGTTGTTAATTTATTCATATTGTTTACCTTTGAAAGTTGAAGATGAACGAGAATAGGTATTATAACTCTCTTAACACGTGTATAGGTGGCCTATTAAGCACTTGTTTAACGCCTAAGAGTCCGACTAAACTAACAAATAGTGCACTGATGACAGGTACTATCAAGCTTAGTGTTAGGTTGGGCTGATATTCTATAGCCATCACTCGGGTGTACAAGGCGTATTGGATAGCCTCTGCTATTATCACCGCTAAAAGCCCTGATATTAATCCCAACACACCAAATTCTATCCATTGAGTTTTTCTTAAGAACTTTCGGTTTGCCCCAAAGGTGCGCATGAGTGTCCCTTCGTAAATACGATTATCTAAGGTCGCATAAACAGCGGCAAATAAGACGGTAAATCCGGCCATTAAGGCAAAATAGAGTAAATAATTGATGGCTTGCGTGAGTTGTTTTAGCAGGGTTTTAAATTGTTTTAGAATCAAATCAACCTCTAAAACCGTCGTGCTGGGGTACTTTTTAACTAATGTGTTTAATAGGTCTTTTTTAGCTTCTGGCAAATAAAAACTGGTGATATAGGTGCTCGGAAACGCATCTAAACTACCGGGTGAAAATACCATGTAAAAATTAGGCTTCATGGTGTCCCATCTTAATGCCCGAAGACTGGTGACAGTCGCATAGACTAATTGATTATCAATCGAGAAGGTGAGTAGATCACCTAAGTTTATCTTTAAATTATCCGCTAATTTCTGTTCTACAGAGACACTGACTGTCTGTGTGGCAGTCCACCACTGTCCGGCGACTAATTTATTGTCTTCGGGTAACTCTTTGGTCCACGTTAAGCTAAGTTCTCTATGGGTTGCATTGTCACCTTGAGAATCTTTACTGACAAATTTTTGCACGGGTGTGTGGTTAATTTCCGTTAATCGGCCTCTCACCACCGGATAAAATTGACTGCCTTGTATCGCGTCTTGTTGTAAGTCTGCTTTAAAGGCTAACTGTTGTTCGGGAAAGATATTGAGTGCAAAGTGGTTGGGTGCATTTTCAGGTAACTGTTGTTGCCAATTATTGATTAAATCAGTTCGCACGGTAAAGCTCAGTAGCATGGCGGCTAAGGTTAAACTAAAGGCTAAGATTTGGCTGATTGTCGCCTGTCGGTTTCTGATTAAGCCTTGTAGGCCAAACCGCCAAGTTAAAGACATTTTAGGGACTAGAGAGGCTATTAGGTTTAATAAACCATAAATCAGTACACTGAGTACTAGTAAAGTGATTAAGCCTGTGCCTAAGACAGTGGCCGTCATTTTTACATCAGTGGTATAGCGCCAAATTAATAAGCCGATAATAGTGATAGATAGGCTGTAAACGAACCATGCGCTGATCGGAAGTGGCTCTAGATCTTGTCTTAAAACGCGTAAAGGTGCGACGTTTTTTAATCGTAAAATGGGCGGGAGCGCAAAGGCGAGTAAGACAATAATGCCGATACTAAAGCCAAACCCTAGGGCCGATAAATTGGGGTTTGCGATTTGTTGTGGCAATAGGTCTTTTAGTAACTTAAATAAACCCCGTTGTGCAAACCAACCCAGTAAGCAGCCTATCGCGCTAGTTAATAAGCCTAAGATAAGAAACTGACTGCAATATAACCAAAGTATGTCTCTCTGTTGACAGCCTAAACAGCGTAATAAGGCGGTGGCATTAAAATGCCGTTGGGTATAGCGTCCTGTGGCCATAGCGATGGCGACACCTGAAATTAAAATAACCAGAATACTCGATAGCCCTAAATACCGTTCTGCTCGAATTAAGGCGGTACCTAATTCAGGACGATCTTCATGAATATCCATGATTTTTTGAGAGGGTGTTAATTGCGGTTGTAGCCATTTTTTAAAGTTAACAATCGCTTCTTGATCACCGCTAAACTGAAAGAAATAATGCACATGACTGCCTGGTTGAATAATACCGGTGGCTGTTAAGTCCGCGTCATTCATCATGATGCGAGGTGAGAAACTATACAAATCACCTTTTTTATCGGGCTCATAAGTAATAATGTTGCTGATAATAAGCTGCTTTTCCCCAACGGTTAAGGTATTACCTAGGTTGAGTTTAAGCGCAGATAAAATCCGTTTTTCTACCCATACACTGCCCGCTTCGGGTCCTGCATGCGTAATGGTTTCTGAGTTGTAATCTGCGCCTGTTGTTTTTAATAGGCCACGTAAAGGATAAGAACTACTGACGGCTTTTACACCCGCTAATAGCAGTTCATCATGTTCAATTAATACACTCGGGAACTCAACGGTTTGAGCAAGTACCAAATTAAGGTGTTTCGCGTGAGATTGCCACTCAGTTGGAATGGGGTTGGGGCAAGCGATGACTAAGTCGGCGGCTAAAAACTCAGCAGCTTGCAAGGTCATGGTGCGCTGTAAGCGATCAGAAAACAAAGAGATCGCGGTCGAGCTCGTCACGGCAATTAACAAGGCTATGATGAGTATGGTTAATTCGCCTGAGCGACTATCACGCCACAATAAGCGTAAAGCCAAATTAAATCGACTAAGATTCATACTTGCTGGCCTGCTTCAATTTTAATAGTGCGCTCACAGCGGGCCGCTAGATGGGCATCGTGAGTGACTAAAATTAAGGTGGTATGATTTTCTGAGTTTAATTCAAACAATAAATCGATAATGGATGCGCCAGTTTTGCTGTCTAAATTACCGGTGGGCTCGTCTGCAAATAAGATTTTAGGGTTTGTTGCAAAGGCTCTTGCTAATGCTACACGCTGTTGTTCACCGCCCGAAAGCTGTTTGGGGGTATGTAATAAGCGATGCCCTAATCCCACTCGGTCTAATAATTTGCTCGCGAGGTTTTTAGCTTTTTTATCACCTTTTAATTCCAAAGGGAGCATGACATTTTCTAAGGCTGTTAACCCTTGTAATAATTGAAAGGATTGAAATACAAACCCAATCAACTCATTTCTTAAGGCGGCTCGCCCATCTTCATTCATTTTAGTGAGTTCATGGCCATTAAGTGAGATAGTTCCGCTAGAAGGTGTATCTAATCCAGCTAATAAACCTATGAGTGTTGATTTGCCTGAGCCAGACTCGCCGATAATAGCAATACTTTCCCCTGAGTTGATTATCAAGTCTATCGATGACAAGATATGTAACATTCCTTCAGAAGTTAAGACGGTTTTTGTTAGATTTTCTGCTACTATTATTGGGTATGAGTGCAATTTAATTTGAGTTTGTGTCATGTTTAAGTGTCTATTGATTATCACTACGTTATGCTTGCCAAGCTTAGCTTTAGCTCAGTCTTCAACCATTTTGGTGTTGGGTGATAGTATTAGCGCTGGCTATGGCCTTGAGCTTGAGCAAGGTTGGGTGTCTTTATTGCAGAAAAAGCTTATTGAATCCAAGTGGCATTATAGTATTATAAATGCCAGTATTAGTGGAGAAACAAGTGCAGGCGGGTTATCCCGTGTTAATGCCTTATTATCAACCCATAAACCGAGTATCGTATTGGTGCAGTTAGGTGCTAATGATGGTTTAAGAGGTCTTTCTCTGATACAGATGAAAAACAATCTGGCTGAAATGATACGTATTAGTCAAAAATCTGGAGCTAAAGTGATGCTGTTGGGCATGAAAATTCCACCTAATTACGGCAAACGTTATATTGAGCAGTTTTATGCTGTTTACCCGCAATTGTCTAAAGAATTAAGCATCCCGCTAGTCCCTTTTATCCTTGAAGATGTAGCACTGAATAAAGATTTAATGCAACTTGACGGGTTACATCCTAACGCAAAAGCACAATCTATTCTTGCCGACAAAATTGAGCCTTATCTTTTCCCTCTACTTAAATAAACGAGAGTTACTGATGACAGTATTAACATTAAAACAAGCTAATCTTATTATAAATACCGCTGTTCACATTGCTAGAGAGTTAAATTTATCACCGCTTACGGTCGTGGTTTTAGACACGGCTGGACATATTAAGGCGATGCAAAGAGAAGATGGTGCCAGTATGATCAGGCAACAAATCGCGACGGCGAAAGCATGGGGCGCCGTTAATATGGGTGTGTCATCAAGAAGTTTGGCTGGCGTAGCTGCTCAGCGTCCTGATTTTATGAATGCTTTAATTGATGTGGCGGGTGGCAAAATAATGCCTGTGCCGGGTGGCGTATTGATTAGAGATTCAGAAAATAATCTTTTAGGTGCGGTGGGTATCAGTGGCGATGTGTCTGATCAAGATGAGCGTTGTGCTATTGCTGGTATTGAAGCCGTGGGCTTCTTTGCGGTAGTTTAAGAAAGCGAGTAATCTCGTTTATTGATTTAGGCTATAAATGGTTATAAGTACTAACCATTTATAGTTTGAGTCTGTCTGCATTATTCATCGATAACGACGGGTAGATTGTCTTGATCCTTGTCATCTTCATCAGGTTTTCTAACAAATAGTTTAGAAAATAATAAGCCTATCTCGAATAGCATCCACATGGGTACGGCTAATAAAGTTTGAGAAATAGCATCGGGTGGCGTTAAAAAAGCCCCAATCACAAAAGCACCTACAATCACATAAGGCCGTTTTTCAGCGAGGCTTTCTGGCGTTATCAAGCCTGTCCACACCATTACGATCGTAAATATCGGTACTTCGAAGCAAATTCCAAAAGCAAAGAACAGCGTTAAGACGAAATCCAAATACTTGGTAATGTCGGTCATTATGGCCACCCCAGTGGGAGCCGCTGCCGTTAAAAAGCCAAAGATTAAGGGAAACACAACAAAGTAGGCAAAGACGACGCCTAAATAAAATAGAAAGGTGCTGGCAATGAGTAAAGGAAATACCATGCGTCTTTCCCGTTTATAAAGCCCAGGAGCCACGAAAGCCCAAAATTGATACAGTATGACGGGTACGGAAATAAAAACGGCGACAACGAGGGCTAATTTGAACGGTGTGAAAAAAGGCGAGGCCACATCAATAGCAATCATGGTGCTATTTTGAGGCATATGCTTCATTAAGGGGCCCGCTAAAAAACTGTAGATTTCATTAGCATAAACTGAGAGTGCAAGAAAGACGGCTATTACAAATACTACGACTTTTAACAGTCGTGTACGTAGTTCTATTAAATGACTCATGAAAGGAAGTGCCGCCTCTTCCATTTTATTTGTGTTCATCTAAGTGTTTGAGATCTTTTTGAGTTTCTTCCAGAGAATCTATGGTTTCTTCTAAGGTTGAATTGAGTTCTGTTAAGTTAACTTGTTCGTTTAAAAGTTGGCGAAGCTCTTCTTGGTGGAGTTCGTATTGTATTTCTGATTTGACGTTGGCGATCATGGCTCGAGATTTTCCTAACCAGAAGCCGGCAACTCGGGCAACCTTGGGTAAGCGCTCTGGCCCAATTACAATTAAACTGACCAGTCCTATCATTACTAACTCAGAAAAACCTATTTCAAACATCTTAGTCTTTTTCGTTGGTTTTAGAGGTTACTTCACCTTCTAACGTTTCTTCTTCTTTTTCTGTTGGTTTGCCATCTGCCTCGCCTTCTTTTACCGCTGAGCGAAAGTTCTTAATAGCTCCACCTAGGTCACCACCAATATTGCGTAGTTTTTTAGTGCCGAATACCACAATAACAATCACTAAAATAACTAATAATTCTTTGATTCCAATGCCCATTGTTTACTCCGGTAATGTGTGTATTAAATTTTTATTTTGTACGTTGTGCTTTTTCATCCAGACCTGATAAACCAAAGCGGCGCTGTAGTTCATTTAAAACATCATCAGGGCTTAAGTTTTGTTCTGCAAGTAATACCATACAGTGAAACCAAAGGTCAGCAGTTTCATAAATAATTTGTTGTTTGTCGCCCTCTTTTGCAGCAATGATGGTTTCAGCAGCTTCTTCACCTATTTTTTTTAAAATAGTGTTGGTGCCTTTTGCATAAAGACTGGCGACGTATGATTTATCAGCTGATTCTAGTTTACGTTGCTCAAGTATTTCGGCTAATTGTTGAAGTACATTACTCATGTTTTTTATAAATTTGCTGAGGGTCTTTTAAAACGGGTTCGGCTGTTTGCCATTGCTTATCAATTAAGCGCCGATAAAAGCAACTTTCACGGCCTGTATGACAGGCTATGCCACCTTCTTGTTCTATTTTTAATAAGATAACATCTTCATCGCAATCGATGCTTATATCGATGATTTTTTGTCTATGTCCTGATTCTTCACCTTTACGCCATAAGCGTTTTCTGGATCTAGACCAGTAAATAGCGTAACCTTCGGCAACCGATAAAGCCAATGACTCGCGATTCATCCAAGCAAACATCAGTATTTTTCCACTTTCTGCTTGTTGGGCAATAACAGGACAAAGACCTTCCTCTGTCCACTTAATTTCATCTAACCAAGTATCGCTCATAAACGCATTTCTATGCCGCGTGATGCCATATGTTCTTTGGCTTCTTGTATAGAATATTCGGCAAAGTGAAAAATACTCGCCGCTAAAACTGCATCGGCTTTGCCTTGAATAACGCCTTCTGCTAAGTGGTCTAAATTACCCACGCCACCTGAGGCAATCACGGGTACGCTAACACATTCGCTAATAGCGCGGGTTAAGGGTAAATCAAAGCCTTCGCGGGTGCCATCTCTGTCCATACTGGTTAATAGGATTTCTCCTGCACCGTAATCAACCATTTTTTTAGCCCACTCAATGGCATCAATACCTGTGGCTTTACGGCCACCATGGGTAAATATTTCCCAACGATCACCTTCACCAGGGTTACTGACTTTTTTGGCATCAATAGCCACAACAATACATTGTGAGCCAAAGCGTTGCGCCGCTTCTCTGACAAATTCAGGATTAAAGACTGCCGCACTATTAATGCCTACTTTATCTGCGCCTGCGTTTAGCATGCGACGAATATCTTCTAGCGTTTTAATGCCACCACCGACGGTCAATGGAATAAAAACTTCACTCGCGACTTGTTCAACCACATGTACCATGGTGTCACGGTTGTCATGGGTAGCGGTAATGTCCAAAAAAGTAATTTCGTCAGCACCTTCACGGTCATAGCGTCTTGCGACTTCAACAGGGTCACCTGCATCACGAATATCTACAAACTGCACGCCTTTAACAACGCGGCCATTGGCGACATCTAAACAAGGAATAATGCGTTTGGCTAAGCTCATAAAATATTAAATGATTCGGCAAGATTTTCTGCTTCGGCAAAATCTAAAGTGCCTTCATAAATTGCACGTCCGGTAATAGCCCCCATAATGCCTTCATGAGCTACTGCGCCTAGGGCTCTAATATCATCAATATTAGTGATACCACCCGAAGCAATCACTGGAATCTTAATAGCGCGGGCTAAACGAGCGGTTGCTTCAACATTAACACCTTGCATCATGCCGTCTCTAGAGATGTCAGTGTAAATAATGGCTTCTACGCCATCTGCTTCAAAGTGTTGAGCTAGATCAATCACATCATGTTTTGATAATTTTGACCAGCCATCAATAGCCACTTTGCCGTCTTTTGCATCTAAGCCAACAATAATACGACGCGGATATTCTGCGGCAATATCTCTGATAAAGTGCGGTTCGTTAACGGCTTTAGTGCCGATAATGACATATTCTACGCCGGCATTTAAATAGGCTTGAATAGTCTCTTCATCACGAATGCCACCACCAATTTGTACGGGGACATTTGGGTAAGCTTCAACAATGGCGTGAATAACATCCGCATTAACGGGTTTGCCCGCAAAAGCACCATCTAAATCAACTAAGTGAATTCTTTTAGCACCAGCCGCAACCCAGCGACCAGCAACAGCCACGGGATCATCAGAGAAGACTGTGTCATCGTCCATACGTCCTTGACGTAAACGCACACATTTTCCTTCTTTCAAATCGATAGCGGGTATTAACAACATAGAGAATTAATCCTAAAAACGGGTATAAGTTTAAACTTGTCCATCCCAATGTAAAAAGTTATGCAGTAGTTGTAATCCGACTGTCTGACTTTTTTCCGGGTGAAATTGTACGGCAAATACATTCGCTTGTGACAAGGCGCAGGTAAAGGTATTTGGGTAATCAGTGGTAGCAGCAATGATGGCTTTATCATCAGGGACTGCATAATAGCTGTGTACAAAATAGAAACGACTATCTTGTGGAATATTGTCCCATAGAGGGTGTGCAGAATAATGCACTTGGTTCCAACCCATGTGGGGGATTTTTAAATTACTTCCTGCCGCGTCTTTTAAGGCTTCAGGAAAACGCACAACATGACCAGGTAAAATATCAAGTGCCTGTGTAGCGCTATTTTCTTCACTATCGGTTAGTAGGGCTTGCATACCTAAACAAATACCTAAAAAAGGTTTAGTTTTGGCAGACTCTTTGATCACTTCAGTTAAGCCTGTTTGGTTAAGAGCCTCCATACAATCACGTATGGCACCAACACCAGGAAAAACGACTCGATCCGCTTGCAGAATGAGTTCTGGATTAGAAAGAATTTGTACATCGACATCGGGGCTTGCATGTTGCAAGGCTTTTGCAATTGAATGCAAATTCCCCATTCCGTAATCAATAACAGCGACAGAAGACATAAATCAAAAGTAAGGGTTATGGTTTAAGGCTACAGACTGCCTTTTGTGGACGGCATTATACCCGCCATTCGTGCATCTGCGGTAATCGCCATGCGAATCGCTCTACCGAAAGCTTTAAAGATAGTCTCTGCAACATGATGGGCATTAATGCCCTTTAAGTTGTCGATATGCAAGGTAACACCTGCATGATTTACAAAACCTTGAAAAAACTCTCTAAATAAATCTACGTCAAAACGACCTATCATGGCCTTTGGATATTTTACGTCGTAAAATAAACCTGGGCGCCCTGAAAAGTCTATGACTACACGGGATAATGCTTCATCTAAGGGCACGTAGGCATGACCATAACGATAAATGCCGCGTTTATCACCAATAGCTTGTGCAAATGCTTGGCCTAAGGTAATCCCAATATCTTCAACGGTATGATGCGCATCAATTTCTAAGTCCCCAACAGCATGGATATCAATATTAATTAAACCATGTCTAGCAATTTGATCTAGCATGTGGTCAAGAAAAGGCACGCCAGTTACAAATGAGGCTACACCAGTGCCGTCAAGGTTGATTTTGCATGTAATTTGAGTTTCAAGCGTGTTGCGTTCGACGTTTGCAGTTCGTTCAGTCATAGTTATCAAATAAGGCAGGTGGGCAACGATTTGTCCATTCTTGTTGATAAAAAGGTGAGTAAATGACTTTACTCACCTTCGTTAATTATTAACCTTTAGACGCTCTTTTACGCTCGTTTTCAGTTAATAGTTTTTTACGTAAACGGATAGATTTTGGTGTTACTTCAACCAATTCGTCTTCAGCAATAAACTCTAAAGCTTGCTCTAAAGTCAATTTTTGAATACGTGCTAAGGTTAATGTGTCGTCAGTACCTGAAGCACGAATATTAGTTAACTGCTTTGCTTTACAGGGGTTGACACATAAGTCATTACTACGAGAATGTAAACCGACTAGCATTCCTTCGTATACTTCATCACCATTCACTAATAATAATTCACCACGTTCTTGTAAGGGGTGTAACGAATAAGTAACGGCTTTACCTGCTACCATAGAAATCATAACACCACGTAATCTGCTGCCTACATCGCCTGCTTTCATGGGGCCGTAATGGTCGAATACGTGATACAACAAACCTGATCCAGAAGTCGCTGTCATAAATTCAGTTTGGAAACCAATTAAACCACGTGATGGCATCATATATTCTAAACGAATACGACCTTTACCATCCGGTACCATATTGGTTAGGTCACCTTTACGATCCCCTAATTTCTCCATAATGCTGCCCTGGTGTTCTTCTTCTACCTCGATAGTTACCATTTCGAATGGTTCGCATTTTTTACCATCAATTTCTTTAAGAATTACTTCAGGACGAGATACGCCCATTTCGAAACCTTCACGACGCATGTTTTCAATTAATACTGATAAATGCAATTCGCCACGGCCTGATACTTTAAATTTATCTGGATCTACCGTATCTTCAACGCGAAGCGCTACGTTGTGTTGTAATTCTTTGTCTAAACGGTCACGAATTTGACGTGTGGTAACAAATTTACCTTCTTTGCCAGCAAATGGTGAGTTGTTAACTTGGAAAGTCATGCTAACAGTCGGTTCATCAACTGATAACGGTGTCATTGCTTCAACTGCGTCTGGATGGCAAAGCGTATCAGAAATTTCTAATTTCTCGATACCTGCGAAAGCGATAATGTCACCTGCACGCGCTTCTTGAACTTCCACGCGCTCTAAACCATGGAAACCATAAATCTGTAACATTCTCGCTTTACGCTCAACACCTTCGCGGTTTACAACCACCAATGGTTGGTTTGGTTTAATGCTACCGCGTTGAATACGACCAATACCAATAACACCTACATATGTGTTGTAATCCAAGCTAGAAACTTGCATTTGAAATGTGCCGTCAACATCTACAGGTGGAGGGCTTACTTTTTCAACAATTGTTTCGAATAAAGGCGTCATGTCACCACCGGTAATAGTATGCTCTAAACCAGCATAGCCATTAATGGCAGACGCATAGACGATAGGAAAGTCTAATTGTTCATCAGTAGCACCCAGACGATCAAATAAATCAAAAGTTTGGTCAACAACCCAATCAGGACGAGCACCTGGACGGTCAATTTTGTTGATAACAACAATCGGTTTTAAACCTAATGCGAAAGCTTTTTGAGTTACAAAACGTGTTTGTGGCATCGGACCGTCAACCGCATCAACTAGCAGTAATACGCAGTCAACCATCGATAATACACGTTCTACTTCACCACCAAAATCAGCATGGCCTGGGGTGTCCACGATATTGATGTGGTAGCCGTTCCAGTCTAATGCCGTGTTCTTTGCAAGAATGGTGATACCACGTTCTTTTTCGATATCGTTTGAGTCCATGATGCGTTCGGTGACCTTTGCATGTGATGCAAAGGTACCTGATTGTTGCAATAATTTATCAACAAGAGTTGTCTTGCCATGGTCAACGTGCGCAATGATGGCGATATTTCTTAGTTTTTCAATCACTTTTTGGTTACTCTAATAGTTTAAAAATGGTTATAGTTTAGATGTTAATCTAATCTGATTAATAGTGTTCGTAATGTGGTTTAGGGTATTAACTTTGTTGCCAAGGCAATTTATTGAAACGCCAACCTCCTAAATTACCTCTGTGCTTAGAGCCATCTAATGGACCTTCAAAACCATCGATGATATTTATGAGGTGTTTGTAACCAAAGTTTTCTAGTGCTTTTGCTGCATCTAGTGAGCGTTGACCACTGCGGCAGAGTAATAAAATAGGTGCGGTTTTATTAGGGGCTATTTTCTCTATCTCTGCGATGAAGTTCTCATTGATTTGCATAGATGGGGCTTCTTTCCACGCTATATGTATTGCTCCTATAGGGTGGCCTACAAAGCTATGTTCAATTTTTGTTCGTACATCAACTAAAATACTTGCAGTATTTTGTTGTAGTAATTCGTATGCTTCTACTGGGGTAAGATCTTCTATCATGTTCTTTATTTATTGTGTTTTTTGACCGATAAATTGGGCTTGGTTTCTTAGGCCTTTTAAATGGGAGCCGACTAAACCATTTTCTCTGTATAAAATAACCTGTAATGGAGAGAATAATGTTAAAAGTTCATTACGATTTAACAGATAATCTGGATTATTTGGTGAGGTTGGAATGGTTTTTTCTTTCGTAAAAGTCTGATAAAAAAGCAATCCATTCGGTTTAAGTGCGTCTATTATCGCATTAGAGAGTCTGCGGTCAAGAAAACGACTCACAACAATGACATCAAAAGTAAAATCTGTAAAGCAATTAAGGTCTATTTTTTGAACGCATGCCTTGATATTCAAGGCATGTTGAGTAGCATACTGCCCTAGTTTATCTATGGCAACTTTTGAGATATCTAAGGCAGTCACTGCTAAATCTTGTTGTGCTAAAAAAGTTGAATTAGCTCCCATTCCAGATGCTAAATCAAGTGCCGTACCTTTTGACGGTAGTAGAAAAGCATTTTCGGACAGTACATCAGCACAATAAGTTGGATCACAGTCTGAAAGTGATGCTTTATCATAAATAGTGTCCCAGCGCTGGTCTGGAGATATCATTATTCTGTGCCTGGCATACTCACCCTGTGTTCTAGCCAGACTTGTAAAAAATCCATGAAAGCTTTTACTTTTGCAGATAAATATTTTCTATGTGGATAAACTGCATGTATATCTAAGGGGGGCAGAGGATAGTCTTCTAATATGACTTTAAGTGTGCCATTTTCAATATCTTTGCCGACAATATAAGTAGGTAACATAACAATGCCCAGGCTATTAATAGCCGCTATTCTAATAGGGTGGGCTGCGTTAGTTTGCATTCTTCCTGTTACTGTGATTATTTTAATGCCAGTTTCAGTTTTAAATTGCCATTTATTACGCGGAGAAATGGCCCAGTTAATTAAGCAGCTATGTGAGGTTAGGTCTTCGGGGGTTTTAGGAGCGCCATAACGCTCTATGTATTCCGGAGATGCACAAATAACAAGAGAGGAACTGGCTAATTTTCGAGCCACCATGCTTGTATCATCTAACGCGCCTAGGAAAATAGCCACATCAATTCCTTCGTCAATTAAGTCTCCCGGACTGCCTTGAAGAATCATTTCTATGGTTAAATCTTTGTGGATTTTTAAAAACTCTGCAACTGCTCTAGCAATATGGGTGGCCCCAATAGCTGGTGGAGCGCTAATTTTTAAAAGACCTCGAGGTTCAGTTTGTAAATGAGTAATAGCCGCTTCCATTTCATCTACATCTAACAATACTTGTTGGCAGCGTTCAAGATAAGAAGCGCCTACGTCGGTTAAACTTAAGCTACGAGTTGTTCTATTTATTAAACGTGTGCCTAAGGTGCCTTCGAGCTGCATAATATGTTTTGTAGCCATGGCTCTAGAAATACCTAAGTCTCGAGCGCCACCGGCAAAACTACCTGACCTAGCTACACGCACGAAAACAGTCATGCTCGTTAATTTATCCATTGTTGAATCTCATTAATCTGGGATAGAGACATTATGTCGTTTTTATGCTTTTCGTCAATAAAACGCTTGACATTAGATATAATTTCTCAATTAGAAACAATTTATTTAGTATTTGCTATATTGTATACGAAAAATATCCCTGTATAGTAGTACCCATGTAAGTACGTAAGCAAATTTGTAAATTAGCGCTTCAGCTGTTTAATAAAATTCAAACTTAATTACAGGATTAAACTAATGAATAAATATATAGTTATTGGATTAATCTTTATTGCGGGTCTTGTGAGTTTCATATCCGGTCAATTTATTGTTGCAACCGTGTTTTTTGCCTCAGCAGCCATTTATAGCAATATTGTAAAGCGAGTTAATATAAACAGCTAAGTTTAAACCAGTTAACTACCTCCTGGTGTTATACCTCCAAGCAGTTCCTCCTCATAAATGCTCTGCTTGAATTTTCAACCCTCTTTTGCAATAAGCATAGGAGGGTTTTTTTTTGCTTTAAATTTCTTGTGCTTTTAGATCTAGAATATCACTGATATCACATTGTGGAATAAATCCTGTTACGGCTTCTTTTAATACCTCTCTTATTTGTGCGTAATTATCTTTATTATTAGCCACTTCCAATTCTATTAATAGTTTTTCTAATGCTTCCCATTCGATTACGTGTTCTTCGGCGCTCATAATTCTTGGATGTATCGTGTCAGTGACATTATCGCCAATTAACAATTCTTCATACAGTTTTTCACCGGGTCTTAAGCCGGTAAATTTAATTTCAATCTCTCCATCAGGCGTTTGCTCACTTTTTACTTCTAGACCACTAAGGTGAATCATGCGTTTTGCTAAATCAAGTATGCGTACAGGCTCCCCCATATCTAATACAAATACATCACCTCCATGGCTTAATGCCCCTGCTTGTATTACTAACTGAGATGCTTCCGGAATCGTCATAAAATATCGAATAATTCTGGCATCAGTAACTGTTACGGGGCCACCTTGGGCAATTTGTTCTCTAAATAAAGGTACTACCGATCCAGAAGACCCTAATACATTTCCGAAGCGTACCATCGTAAAACGCGTGCTTTGTTCTGCACTGTTTTTTAAACTAAGGGACTGTAAAATAAGTTCTGCAAAACGTTTAGTTGCACCCATTGTATTGGTAGGTCTAACTGCTTTATCTGTTGAAATGAGTACAAATAATTCTACGTTTGCTTTTAGTGCGGCTTGTGCAGTGTATAAGGTGCCAAAAATATTATTGTAAATGGCTTCCCCGGGGTTTTGTTCGACGAGAGGGACGTGTTTATAGGCGGCTGCATGATAAATAGTTTGTACATTAAGTACAGTGCAGGTTTTTTCTAAGCGTTTAGAATTAGTCACAGAACCTAAGATAGGAATAATTTCGGGTTTTAAATTATTAGGATTTTTAGCGATGAGATGATTTAATTCTCTTTCAATTGCATATAGTCCAAATTCATTGATTTCATAAAGAATAAGGCTTTTGGGTTTTAATTTAATAATCTGACGGCATAATTCTGAGCCTATAGAGCCGCCCGCTCCGGTAACCATGACTACTTTCTGATTAATGTTAGCTTCTAGTAATGATATGTTAGGAGTAACAGAATCTCGACCTAATAAATCTGCAATATCTACTTCTTGTAAACTATCAACACTAACTCTTCCTTCAGCTATGTCTGATAACCCTGGCATGGACATTACATGTACTTTGTAACTTTCTAGTATGCGGATAAGCTCACTAATGCGTGAACGTTTTGCCGAAGGCATCGCTAATAAAATATTTGAAACATCATGGCGCTCAATTAAGTGGCTTAGCGAACTTAAAGGATGTATTGCTAAATCATTAATTTTTCTTTTGTGCAGGGCTTTATCATCATCGATAAAGGCTACTGGTTTAAAATCACGACCTTGATCAAGCGAAGCTGATAATTGCACACCAGCACTGCCTGCACCATAAATAATTACGTTTTTTTTGCGAAAAATGGTTCGGTTATTTTTATTAACAATACAAAAATAGGCCTCTCCTAACCACCAACGGGCAAAGAAACGACTGCCACCGATTAGCAACATAATAATAAGCCAATTGAGTGGAGATACTGTTCTAGGAATTACCTTTATGGCAGATTCATAGATGACAAAGGCAAATAGCAGGGCGTAAAGAGTAGAAGCTTGGACGATTGTCCATAGTGCTTTGATTTCAATATAGCGAATGATAGCGCGATATAGTCCTAGTCTAGTAAATATAGGGATAGCAATAAAAGGTGCTGCAGCAAATAAATACCATTCGTCGCCTTTAGGTATATAAAGCAAGCCCCAGCGTAACGAAAAGCTGGTCCATAGTGCAAATAAAACAAAAAATACGTCGGTGCTAATTAAAATGACAGCCTTATATTTTCTATTAAGATTAATAAACCAATGCGCTAATGCATTTTGTATCATTTATGTTCTCTTTGCCCAGCATTAAAATACATAGCTAATAGCAATAAGGGCAAATAAGCTAAAATAAGTCCTACAAAAGGGTTAAGTTTACTTAATCCAACCCATAAAGCCAATGGCATTAACCAAAGCATATTTATTAAGCTCACAGTTATGGAAACTTTTTTATGCGATTTATAATAACGTGACGCGTATTGATAAGCATGACTACGGTGCGCTTCATAGACTTTTTCACCTTGTAAAAAGCGTCTAAGTAATGTCAATGTGGCATCAACAATAAAAACGCCTAATAAGATTAGCCAACTCCACAAAAATAGTGGGTTAAGCCATGCGGCTTGTATAGAAAATAAACCTAGTATTAATCCTAAGAAGCCACTGCACGCATCACCCATAAATATTTTTGCAGGTGGAAAGTTCCATATTAAGAATCCTGACACTGCAGAGGCTAATAACAAAGGTAATAAAGCGGGTGCGTAATTTTCACTAGTTAGAACATAGAGTAAAGCACCACCTATACAGGTAGTAATGGCTTGTAAACTAGCTAGCCCATCAATACCATCCATAAAATTATAGAGGTTAAGCAGCCAAACTAAATAGAAAAGTCCTAGTAGTTGACCTAACCAGCCTAAATTGAAAACTAGTGGTTCGTAGCCAAAGGGTAGGTTGATTAATAATGGCGGAAAGCCACCTAAGCAATATAAGCCCCAAGTTGCAGAGGAAAAGTGTGCAAGTAAGCGCCAGCGTGCGGGAATATGCCCATGATCATCTAAAAAACCTATGACTGCTGAACCAGTACCTGCACCTAGTAAGGCCCATAGGGTGCTGATTGGAATAATGTCTAGCTTTGATAATATAGGTAGGCCAATAAGAAAGACTAAAACAATAGCAACCCCGCCACCTCTTGGTGTGGGGGTGCTATGAGAACTGCGGGAGTTGGGTATGTCTATTAGTTGTCTTGATAAAGCGTAACGGCGCAAAAAGCTGGTTAATACTACGGTTAAGATTAATGTAAGCAGGCCAATGAGGGCTGGTGTAATTAGTGTCATGCTTAAATTAAACAGGTTGTGAATATAAAAGAACGTTAGTTTGATAGGTTATTTTTATAAAATAACGCTGTTTTAGCAAGTGCTGCGTCCATTTTTATGGCAGGTGTCCAGTTTAACAGTTTATAGGTTTTAGAAACATCAACTTGTAAAGAACTGCATAAGCGTTGTGCAAAGGCTTTTTTGCCAATGATAACAGCGACCGCTTGCAATAATGAACTAGGGATAGGTATTAATAGCGCCTTTTTGTCTAAGGCTTTTGCCATACTTCTTAATAATTCGGGTGTTGAGACATCAAGTCCGTCTGAGACCAAAAATGTTTCATTTGCGGCGGCAGGGTGATTTATGCAGCAACTGATTAAATCAATAAGGTTGTCTAAGGCGACTAGGCTACGTTTGTTATTGATAGCGCCTAAAGGTAATGGGATGCTTTTATTTAAAAAACTCATCATGCTTTTAAAGTTAGCTTTAACACCGGGGCCGTAGATTAAAGGTGGGCGAATAATCACGACTTCTAAACCCGTATCATTTGCTAACTGTCGCAAGGCAATTTCGGCTTCAAGTTTAGAAACGCCATAAGGATCAACTGGGGCGGGTTCATCTTCGGGTGTATAGGGGCGATTAGGCTCTGTGCCTTCACCGTTTACTTTAATGGAGCTTAAAAAAATAAAACGTTTTACACCCGCTTTAACAGCGGATTTTGCAAGCTGTAATGTGCCCTCTACATTTACTTTACGATAGGCAGTTAGTGCGTCTGATGCCGTCTCATGCATTACATGAACGCGGGCGGCTAGATGAATAACAGTATCAACGCCTGATAATGCTGATGTCCAATCAGTATCAGCGTTAATTTCTTCAATGGCTATTTGTTTAGCTTTATTTGATGCTTCATCTATTTTACGAACGGCTGCAATGATTTTATAACTTTGGTGTGCTAATGACTCGCAAAGTGCTTTGCCGACAAATCCATTGGCACCGGTAATGAGTATAGTTTTATTTTTTAGGATAGAGGCGTTAGGCAAGGATTTCTCTCTACTTTAGATTTAGTCCTATAGTTTATAGGATTGTATTTGATTTAAATAATATAAAGATATTCTATAAGAAACTTAGGGTAATTATAGCCTGATTATTTTTAAAATAATGTCTTGAATGGCGATGCTTTCTTTAAATTAGTCATATTAAGCACAAGAAATCACAGGAGAGCGTTCTGGATTTGGTATTAAAAGTTTAACTTGCGTAGAATACGCTTCAATTAATGTTTTGTTTGATGTTTTTTAGTATCAACATTATTGGCAGGGCTTGTTTTAATTCGCTCTTAACTCTATTAATAAATCATTCTATTTCCTTTGATCAAACGTCTAAAACATCTCACCCATACAGCTAAGACTCATCAAGGTTTTCGTCGTTATTTTGCCAATACCTCATGGATGTTTGCAGAACAAATGTTGCGTATGGTCGCCGGATTGTTTGTTGGGATTTGGGTTGCTCGCTATCTAGGGCCAGAACAATTTGGGGTGTTTAGTTATGTACTTGCATTTAGTGCTATTTTTACGTCTATAGCCAAATTAGGGCTTGATACTATTTTAGTTCGAGAGTTAGTTAATGAGCCGGCTAAACGCGATGTTTTATTAGGTACTGCTTTTTGGCTTAAGTTTATAAGTGCTATTTTTGTTATATGTTTAATTACTTTAGTTTTACCTTTGTTTTCTGGTAATACCAGGGAAAACCATTATATCTATATCATTACTATTGGTTTAGTATTTCAGAGTTTCGAAGTAGTTGATTTTTATTTTCAATCTCAAGTTGTTGTAAAGTTTGTATCAGTTTGTCGGGTGCTACAACTCTTATTATCATCTGGAGTTAAAATTTATTTAATGCTGAATAATGCAGATTTAATGTGGATTATATATGTTTCATTATTTGATCAAATTACTTTAGCAATTTTTTTATGTGTTGCTTATTTCATTAAGAATATAAGCAATCTTCCAATATTTCATTTTGAGCTCGAAATTGCAAAAAAATTATTGAAAGATTCTTGGCCATTAATTTTGTCAAGCATGATGGTTTTGATTTATATGCGTATTGATCAGTTGATGATTAAAGAAATGTTAGGCGAGCGTGAAGTTGGAGTTTTTTCTGCGGCGGTAAGGTTGAGTGAGGTATGTTATTTTATTCCAGTGATATTAGTAACTTCTTTATTTCCTGCCATCTTGAATGCCAAAAATATTGATGAAAATATGTATTTATACCGCTTACAAAGACTTTATACCTTTCTTGTTTGGGTTGCTGTTACTATTGCTATAGTAATTACCGTGATTTCTGATTGGCTGGTGATTTTATTGTATGGCGAAGTTTATCATATGGCTGGTAGTGTATTGAAGATTCATATTTGGACAAGTGTATTTGTGTTTCTTGGCGTGGCAAGTGGTCGATACCTTGTTAGTGAAAATTTACAGTATTTAGCTTTTTGGAGAACTGCGAGTGGTGCAATTATTAATGTGGGTTTGAATATGGTTTTTATAAGAGTTTATGGTATTGTTGGTGTTGCTGTTGCAACATTAATAAGCCAAGTTTGTGCCGCTTATCTTTTTGACCTTTTTCATAAAAAAACAAGAACTCAGTTTGTTATGAAGTCTAAATCTTTTCTTATGCTTAAATAGCTATATCATGAAATCAATTTACAGAATATTAAAAACATTTTTAAATCCTAAGCTAGCTTTCACATTAATTGCATACGGTAGTGGTGGTTATTTTTTTGAAATTGGTTGGGTAGCTTCTTTCATTAATAAAAAGCCGGTTGATAAATCAGGAAAAGCACTTCCTTGGGTTACTTACCCTTTTATTGATTTTATAAGTGATAGGCTGAATAGAGGGATGAAATTATTCGAATATGGTTCAGGGAATTCGACGATATTCTATGCAGAAAGAGTCGGTTCTATAACGTCAGTTGAACATGATAAAGGTTGGTACGAGCATGTAAATAAACAATTACCTAGAAATGCCACTCTGATATACGAGAGTTTTTCTAAAGGAAGTAATTATTATTCAACTGCGTTCACTCAATTAGAAAAATTTGACATCATTATTGTTGATGGCGTTGATAGAGTTAATTGTATTATCTCTTCAGTTGGGGTCTTAGCAATAGATGGAGTTATTGTTTTAGATGACTCAGAGAGAGAAATCTATGATGAGGCAATTGACTTTCTTAATGAAAAAGGATTTAAGAGGTTAGATTTTTGGGGAATATCTCCAGGTTTTTTCTATAAAAAGTGCACTAGTATTTTTTATAGAAAAGATAATTGTTTATCTTTATGAGCGAATTAGCCCCTATCGTTTTATTTGTTTATAACCGTCTTAGTCATACACAACAAACCATAGAAGCACTACAAAAAAATGAACTTGCGAGTGAAAGTGAGTTGTTTATTTATAGTGATGCAGCTAAAACCGCGCAAGATATTGAACCAGTTGAGACTGTAAGATCTTACATAAATAAAATTGATGGTTTCAAAAAAATAACCATTATAGAAAGAGATAAAAATTTGGGGCTGGCTGCTTCTATTATTAGTGGTGTGACTGAAATAATAAATCAATATGGAAAAGTCATAGTTTTAGAAGATGATTTAGTAACTAGTCCATATTTCTTAACTTTTATGAATAATGCTTTGGACTCGTATAAAGATGAACCTAAGGTTATGCACGTTAGTGGTTGGAACTATCCTATAGATACGCAAGATTTGGGAGATGCTTTTTTTTGGTACACCATGAATTGTTGGGGGTGGGCTACATGGGATGATAGGTGGCGCTACTTTAAAAAGGACCCAGATTATTTAGTAAAGACATGGTCTAAGAAAAAAATTAAGGCTTTCAATTTAGGTGGCAATTATAAGTTTTGGCGACAAGTGTTGGACAATAAATCGGGTAAGATAAGTACTTGGGCAGTATTTTGGTATGCCAGTATTTTTGAACAAAAAGGCTTGTGTTTAAATCCATCTCATTCCCTTGTAGTCAATATTGGCCATGATGGCAGTGGTGATAATTGCGGTGGATATGATCCTTTTATAGCTAAAATAATTTCTAAAAAGATTTATCATATGCCGATCGTATTAGAAGAGTCAAAAATAGCTACTCATAGAATTAAGCGGTTTTATTGGTTATTAAAAGTTAATATATTCTCTAAGTTATCGCGCAGAATAAAAATAATTCTCTCAAAAAATATTAAGGATCATTAAGAAATGTCTGAGATTTCCATTTGGGGATTTAAAGTGTCAAGAAGTTTATTAAGCTCTGATGAGGTTGAATACTTGTTGCAATTGCCAACTGATTTACCTTCGGTTAAGTGGGTTTGGGAAGAGATGGATCGTGTTTGGGGAGCAATGCGATTAAACAATAAGCTGTCACTTCAAGATCAATCAATTGGTGCTTATTACCAGCATCCTGTATGGATAATGAATGGAATTTTTACTAGTTTAGATACTGAATCATTTTTACATCGGGATGCCATTGCCGATTATTTAAGACAAATTGGTGTTAACTATGTTGCTGATTACGCAGGTGGTTTTGGGGAGTTAGCGATAGCCATAACACGTAAAAATCCAAGTGTAGATATTTGTATTGTTGAGCCTTATCCTTCAAAAGTTGGATTGCAACGGCTTAATGATTTTAAGCAAATTTCATTTGTATCAGACCTTAAGGATAATGAATATGATGCAATAGTGGCTCAAGATATTTTGGAGCATGTAGAAGACCCAATTAAATTAGCTTATGAAATTTCTAAAGCAGTTAAAGTTGGAGGTAAGATCGTTTTTGCGAATTGTTTTTATCCTGTTATAAAATGTCATTTGCCTGCAACATTTCATTTAAGATGTACATTTAAATGGATAATGCAAGCCTTAGGTTTGCGTTATATCGGTAGAATAAAGGGTGTTCCTCAGTCACAGGTTTTTGAGCGAGTCGTTAATCAACCTTTTGATTTAGATAAGGCGCATCGTATTGAAGCTATTTCAAAATGGATTGGGCCTTATCTCAATTTCATTCGTAGTATATTGTCTTGGGGTAAGCAAGGTCTATTGCGGTTACGTTCGTGAAAGTCGCTGTAGCAACACGATTTGATATTGAGGGTGGAGCTGCACGAGCGGCTTATCGTATTCATAGTGCAGTACGACAGTTTGGTATTGATTCAATAATGTACGTTGATATCTCTAGTTCCGGAGATTGGACTGTGAAAGGTCCAGCAACTAAGTTAGCACAAGGTTTAGCACTATTACGTTCTCCTGTAGGTGGTGTTTTTAGCAAACTACTTAAAACAGAGGTTTATGGATTTCATTCTCCAGCATTACTTCCTTCAAATTGGCCTAAAAAATTAAACAGTTCAAATGCAGAGCTCGTGCATATGCATTGGGTGAATGCCGAAATGATGTCTATTGAAGATATTGCTAAAATAACTAAGCCACTTGTTTGGACATTGCATGATATGTGGGCGTTTTGTGGAGCCGAGCATTACACTGAAGAACTCCGCTGGCTTAATGGATACACTAAATTTAATCGACCTAGTTATGAGTCAGGTTTTGATTTAAGTCGTTGGGTATGGCAACGTAAACTTAAAACTTGGAATCACCCCATACATATAGTTACTCCTAGTCATTGGTTAGCTGATTGCGTAAAGCAGAGTGTCATTATGCGTGATTGGCCAGTAACTGTGATAGAAAATGCAATTGATACCGATGCGTGGCAACCGGTAGAAAAAAATTTAGCAAGGCAACTATTAGGATTACCTCAGGATATTCCTTTATTGTTATTTGGCGCTATTGGCGGTTCAAAAGATCCTCGTAAAGGTTTTGATTTATTACGGGAGGCATTAGTACATTTGCGTGGTCAGATTGACGGTTTGCAGCTAGTTGTGTTTGGTCAAATGGAGCCTAAAGAACCAGAAGATTTTGGTTTTCCAGTAAATTATATGGGTCATCTACACGATAATTTGACCTTGCAATTGCTTTATAATGTAGCTGACTTGATTGTTGTACCTTCTAGACAGGAAGTATTTGGCCAAACAGCTTCCGAAGCTCTAACTTGTGGTACACCCGTAGTCGCTTTTGATACGACAGGTTTAAAAGATGTTGTTAAGCATAAGAATACAGGGTACTTAGCCACGCCTTTTGATACCGAAGATCTTGCTTTAGGTATTGAATGGATTTTAGCGGATAAAGATCGATATAAAACCTTAAGTGCTAGTGCACGTCAGGATGCGGTTGAGCGATTTTCTTATCCGGTTGTCGCTCAAAAATATAGCCAAGTTTACAACGCAGCCATTAAATTTAATGATAGATAATAAGCACAGTATTTCAGTCGTCACTGCTACTTATAATGCAGTCGATGTATTGCCACAGTTAATCGAAAGTTTGCGTGCTCAAGAAGATAAAGATTTTCAATGGGTAGTTGCAGATGGTGCATCTAATGATGGTACTTTAGAGTTACTCTCGAAGGTGACCGATCTCAATTTATTAGTTTTATCACAGCCAGATTTTGGCATTTATGATGCGCTTAATAGGGCTATAAACGCGTCTAGTGGAGAGTATTACATTGTTTCTGGTGCGGATGATGCTTTTTATAGTCATGCAATTGCTGAGTTTAAAGCTGCTATTGTGACTTCATCTGCCGATATGATTATGGCCAATATTAATTTTGGTGAGAAATTATTAAAACCAAAGAAGTCAGCGGTATGGCTTTGGGGTTTTAGAACTTATGTCGCTGGCCATACTGTTGCTACAGCATTTAAAAAAGATCTGCATCAACGCTTTGGTTTTTATTCTAAAAAATATCCTTTGGCTGCAGACCAATATTTCGTTATGAAGGCTTATGAGTCAGGTATAAAGACCATCTTACTAGATAGTATTGTTGGAAAGATGGGTACTGATGGGATTAGTGCTATTGATATGATTGGTAATGCAACTGAGGTTTTCCGTATTCAAATTGCCTTGGGTAGATCAAAATTGTTGCAAGGTTTTGTGCTCTTACTACGATTATTAAGAGCTAGATAAAGCTATGGCAACTTCGTCTACTACTTCCCGTATTTTTGTTTATGTCATCAATGTTGATTGGTATTTTGATCTTCATTGGTTGCAACGTGCGCTTGCGACTAAAAAAGCAGGTTTTGAAGTTCATCTGATTATGGATTTTACTGATGAGGCTATTTTAGAGCGCTTAAGCGATTTGGGATTTACTTGTCACACTTGGGCACTTAACCGTAAATCTATTAATCCCATCAATAATATCAAAGAGTTTCTTCAGCTCTATGGCTATATTAAGAGCCTTTCTCCCGTTATTGTGCATGCTATTACTATTAAGCCCAATATTTATACAGGCTTAATTAGTTATTTTTTTAAGATGCCTTATGTATTGAGCATTACGGGTACAGGAACAGTATTCTCAGGCCAATCTTTAGCCATAAAGCTTTTAAAGCCATTTATCAGGTTAATTTATAGAGCATTAAAGGCTGGTAAAGGTGTGCGCCGTATTGTGTTTGAAAATGGTGAAGATTTAAATTATTTTGTTACTACAAAATTATGTGTGGCAGACGAGGCCGTGTTAATTTTGGGTGCAGGTGTTAATACGGATTTATATTTGCCGGTATCAGAGTCTATCGTTGATAAAACCATTATCTTATTTGCGGCTAGATTACTGTGGGATAAGGGTTTAGGTGATGTGGTTGAGGCGGCAAAACTGTTACGAGCACAGGGTTTAAATTTTGAAGTGCATGTGGCGGGTATTATTGATCATTCAACGCTGAATGCGATTCCTGAGAGTACATTAGAGCAATGGCATAGTGAAGGAATAATCAATTGGTTAGGTACGGTAAAAAATATGCCAGATTTAATTGCTCAAGCCAATATAGTGGTGTTGCCTACTTTTTACGGTGAAGGCGTGCCGCGTATTTTAATTGAAGCCTCTTCAAGTCAACGGGCTATTGTCACTTCAGATATGCCGGGTTGTAGAGAGTTAGTTAAGCATGGTGTAAATGGATTGTTAGTGCCACCGCAAAATGTTGAAGCACTTGCCAACGCTTTAACTCAATTAATTAAAGAACCAATGCTTAGAGAAAATATGGGCAAACAAGGTCGAAAAATAGTTGAGCAGGATTATTCAGAACAGCATGTTATTGCTCAAACTTTGGCTTTATATACTGAGTTATTGGCATAGACTTTATCCAATCAAACCATGCTCGGCAAACGAATACGGCTCACCATCTCCTATAATAAAGTGATCCAGAACGCGTATATCAAATAAGGCTAAGGCGTTCTTAAGTTTTTCGGTGATTTGTTTATCCGCTTGGCTGGGTTCGGTAATGCCCGAGGGGTGGTTATGGGCAAAAATAACGGCGGCTGCATTATGATAGAGTGCTTGTTTTACCACTTCTCTGGGGTAAACACTCGCTCCATCTATAGTGCCTCTAAATAATTCTTCAAACTCAATAACTCTGTTTTGATTATCTAAAAATAAACAGCCAAACACTTCGTAGGTATAGCCTCTAAGCTGAGCGCTTAAATAGGCGCGGGTAATTTCTGGACTGGTTAAGGCGCTACCGCGCTGGATAATTTCTTTAAAATGGCGCTTGGCCATTTCTAGCACCGCTTGCAGTTGCGCATATTTTGCGCTACCTAAGCCATGCCCTAAACAAAAGTGTGTTTGATCGGCATCTAATAAGGCTTTTAGTGAGCCGAATTGATCTAGTAATTCTCTGGCTAAATCGACCGCAGTTTTACCGGCGGTACCTGTGCGTAAGAAGATGGCTAAAAGTTCCGCATCGGTTAAAGCGGCTGAACCCATTAGTAGTAGTTTTTCTCTAGGTCTCTCTGCGGCCGGCCAATCCTTAATCGTCATGCGGTATTTCCTTAGTGAGGTTAGCACGGGATTGAGTGCAATGGGGGTGGAACTAATGAGCTTGTGTATCACTCTGTTAATCATAGTGATTGACAGAGTGTGGACTTATTTTGCGGAAAAAACTGTTTTATTTTTTAGGTTTAGAAGATTTGGGTGAGTTTTATAATCCCAACTCACTTAAACAGGCATGTCCATCTGGTCTTGGCCCTAGTGGCCAATGAAACTTTCGATCTACTTCAGTAATCGCTAGGTCATTAATGCTTGCGTAGCGGCGTTGCATAAGGCCGTTACTATCAAACTCCCAATTTTCATTGCCATAAGATCTAAACCATTGGTTATTAGCATTATGCCATTCATAAGCAAATCGAACTGCAATGCGGTCTTCTGTAAAAGCCCAAAGTTCTTTAATTAAGCGATATTCTAATTCTTTAGCCCATTTTCTTTCTAGAAATTCGATAATTTCAGTGCGACCTTTAATAAATTCATTCCGATTTCGCCATACACTATCTGGACTATAAGCCAAGGCGATTTTTTGAGAGTTTTGATTGTTCCAAGCATTTTCAGCCATACGTACTTTTTGTATGGCCATGTCGCGAGTAAATGGTGGGACTGGTGGACGGGCTTCAATAGTGTTGGTCATTAAAAACTCCTGATAACATTAATTAACTTAGGTAATTCATGGTTCGACAAGCTTGTCGAAGAGTATGCTCTTAACGTTTTAATAATTAACTCAAGGTTGGGTAAGTTGAGCCATTTCATTGTGTTCTACCTTGGCGGGTTCTAGTAAATGCGAAAGCCAAGCTTCTACGGCTGTTTGATTCACTTTAAGTAAGGCTGAAGGCGCAAACCCTAACAAGATGATTAATAGCGCAGGCACACATAACAAACCGATCTCTCGAGGTCTTAAATCATGTAATTGACTGACGGCTGTTCTAGTTATCGGGCCTAAGAAAGCCCTGCGGGTAAATGACAACATGTAAGAAGCACCTAAGACAGCGCCAACCAGTGCTGTAATGCCTAAACTATGATGTGCGTTTAAGGCGCCTAAGATGAGTAATAGTTCTGCAGGAAAACCACTGGTGCCGGGTAAGGCAATACTGGCCAACATAAATAAAAAGTAAAAGAAGGTTAAACGCGGCATTACAGCGGCGAGACCTCCTAGATGTAAGGCTTCTGTACTGCCTAAGCGGTGTTGAATAAATCCGGAAATTAACATCAGTGAGCTGGAAATTAGACTAAAGTTAACCAATTGAAATAACGAGCCTTGTAGACCTTGTGGATTTAAAGAGGCGATGCCTATCAGTACTAAACCCACATGGCTGATACTGGCATAAGCGAGTAAGCGTCTTAAGTTAGTTTGTTGTGAGGCAATTAAACCGGCATAAATGAGTGTGATGGCTCCTAAAATACCCAAGGCCCAGCTGTACTCAACGGCGGCTTCTGGGGCTAAAGGTAAGGCAAAACGTAAAATGCCATACAGACCCAATTTTAAGCCAATGAGTAACGCCGTAACTTGGGTAGGGCCTTCCATAGTGGCGGTAGGTAACCAAGTATGAAAAGGCACTAAAGGCGCTTTTGCCGAGAATCCTAATAAAAATAAGCTAAACACTACTAGCTGTAAGTGGTCGGCTAAAGGTGTTTCTAAAAGTTTGACTAAGTCAAAAGAGAGGGCTTCGGGTAGAGAGCCATTAACCGATGAGATATGGTTCATCGCCAGTAATATTATGGCAAATAATAGGGGGACACCACCGAACAGCATAAATAAAGTGTATTTCATGGCGGCACTTCGACGCTTAGGCCCTATACCCCATAAGCCCATTAAGAAGAAAAAGGGCGGTAGAGTGAGTTCCCAAAACAAAAAGAACAGCATCGTATCGATGGCAGAAAATACGCCAATGGTCATGCCGGCTAGCATTAACAACAAAGCGAAATGCTGGCTGTGCAGTTGTTGTATAGAGTTCCAACTGGCAATAATGGCGCTTAAGGTTAATAAAGCGGTCATCGGTAAAAATAAGATAGAGATGCCGTCAATACCGATAGCGTAATGAATATTTAAACGCGGTATCCATGCATAGTGTTCAATAAACTGAAACTGGCTGCCATCGGTAGGGTTAAATAAACTTAAAGCGATCAATGTTAAGATCAATTCAATAATGGCAGTGCCTAAGGCAATTCTTTTACTGCGTTTTTTATCAGAGACAAGGCTGGTGGCAATGGCACCCAAAACAGGCCATAAGATAATGACACTTAATAAAGGAAAGTGGGTTGGACTCATCATTTGTCCTTAGCCAAGGGAATAAGCTCTAATTTTTGAGAGCGGTGTTTAGGATAATGCGCGCCAATGTCGGTGGCTTCTTGGTCAATAAAGTTCAACCATGGCGTGGTGTAAAAGCCGGTAATGATTAATAAAGCGCAAATTATCAAGGTGATAATGCGTTCTTCTCTAATCGGATGGTGGCGACTATTGTAGGGTTGTTGGAAGCGTTTGGGAGTGGCAATAAACATGTGTTGAAAAGTCCTTAATAAAAACGCGGCCGCCATGACGTTACCTAATAATATGGAAATGGCTAACAACCAACCCTCTTCTTCAATCACGCCTTCTAATAATAAATGTGCTGCATCATAGCCGGGTGTGCCAGGCATTACCATGGTGCTTAACGCTGAGACTAAAAATAAAATAGCAATGGTGGCGTTAGTATCAAATAATCCACCTAGGCGTGGAATAAAGGCCGTGCGGGTGCGCTCATAAATTAAACCTACACTAAATAACATACCGGCAGTCGCTAAGCCATAAGCGATGCAAAGTAATAGGCTGCCTTCTAAGCCGAATTCGTTAAAGCAGAAGATACCTATCATTAACATGCCAGTATGGCTTACGACAGAAAAAGCCAGTAAACGCCGGATATTAATTTGCATTAGAGCCAGTAATGCACCGTAAAATATGCTGATTAAACTTAAGATTAATACAAACTGAGTCCATTGCTCTGCTACCCCGGGCACTAGCGGTAAGATGAAGCGAATTACACCATATAAGCCTATTTTTAATCCGACGATAAATATGGCGCCACTGGCAACCGTACCTTGTTCAGCTAGTAAAGGTAACCATCCGTGAAAAGGGAATAAAGGCATCCTAATTGAAAATCCAAAGAATAGTAGGATAAAAATTAAGACTTCATCATGTAGATAGGCATTGTTTTGTTTTAGGGTCAACCAATCAAAAGTCAGCGCATTTTCTGCATCCATTAAGCCAAAGCCTAATAACATAAAGGCGGCTAATGTCATCAGCAAACCACTACCCCAATATTGCAATAACAGGGTGATTATCCAACGGCGATTTTGACCTGTGCCGGCGTGTCGGGTCAATAAAATAACGGGTAGTAATTCTAATAAGCTCCAGAGCCAGAACTGCATAAGATTTAAGGCGCTAAAGGCGCCGATTAAGATGCCTTCATAACCTAAAAGGCAGGCAATAAATAATCGATCTGTTACATGGCGGGTGATTAAGGTATAGGTGAGCGCTAGTAAAGTTAATATGGCGGTTAAGGGGATAAACAGAATATTAGCGCCATCTACTCCTGCTGCATAACTTAGCCAGCCTAAGTGAACTTTTTCAACTAACTGGATGCTGGGACTGCCCGAGTTGAATACACTTAATAAGTACACGCTCAGTAAAGCGGTTAACAAAGTGCCAGCAAAGCCAAAGCGTAATGCCATTTTGATTGAACGAGATAATAGAATGCCGAGCATGCTTGCAATGGGCACTAAAGTTAATGTTGTCAGTAACGGGAATGACGCAATTGATGACCAATAAATAATAGGCATGTTTATTTTTAATTTAAAAGGCAAGCAATAAAGTGGTTAAGACAAATAACACTAGATAACGAGGCCTCAATACTAATAGTTCAAACTTATTAGCGGTCCGGCCTAATTTCCTGCCCATATTCAAGGCGTCTTTACCAATGCCTCGTAATATAAAGCGATCCTCAAACCAGTGCATGATACTGGCAAAGCCGCTAGTAATTTTTCCTGCAATACCACTGCCGTTAGAAAATGGGTTTTGTGTGTGCTCAGGGTGGGCGCCAAGTAATTTTTCTTCAAACTCAGCTAAAGATGAGATTGTGTTGATAGTTGGAGTGGGCATGCCCATCATTTGATCTACTACATGCTCATCAAAATAACTTAAATCATGCGCTAATCTTCTGATCGGCCTGACTAACATCCAATCGGCTAATTGATCTAACCAGAAACGCTGTAATGAAGCCGTATAAGCCCACTGGAGTTTGGCGATGGCAGGGTTTATTGGTTTGATAGGATTGTCTTTAACATTATGCATTAAAGAAGGCGCCGTTAAAAAACCATAACAACGTACGATGGCGTGGGCACATAAATGCCAGATGGCGAATGACCAATACCCTAAACCACATTCCACAAACATTAATCCCAGTTGCTCAGATGTTGCATAAGCTAAAGAGCTTTTAACATCGGTTTGAGTTAAGCCAACCCAGTAGCTGTGTAATGCGGTGATTGCACCGAATACGATGAGAACTGCCATGGCGAAGGGGGCTTTTTCAAACAGAGGTTCTAGCATACAGACGAGATAAACGCCTGCACTAATCATAACAGAGCCATAGAATACGGTACTTGAGGGGGTAGGCCCTTCCATGGCGCGAGAGAGCCAAGGGGTAAAAGGTACTTGGGCTGATTTGGTAAAGGCCGCTAGGCTAAAGCATAAGGCTATGGCAGTCGCCTCGCTGGTGCTTAGATCGGCAACGAGCGTTTTTAGATCTAGCCAATTCACACTGCCCGTCCAAGCAATGCTTAAGCTAATGCCTAAGATAAAGCCGATATCGCCCAGTCTGTTGGTCACGAATACACGCGTTGCATTTACCGTAGCAACGGGGCGCTGATAGGCATACATTATGAGTAAATAAGAACATAAGCCGGCAATTTCCCAACCAAAAAAAGTACCCACAGCATTGCCCGATAAAACCAGTAACAGCATAGCGGAGGCAAATAAACTTAAGATGGCAAAGAAGCGATGGAAACCGGCTTCTCTGTGCATGTAATTAACGGAGAAGCGCAAAATGATGCTTAAGATTAAGCTAAAGAGTGCCGCTAAGCTGACATTAAAACCGTGCGTGATAAAGTTAATCTCGATGTTTAAATCATCACTCGATAACCATGAGCCTAAGCTTAACCCCCCTGTATTTTTGTGCAACAAATCGGCGCCGAGCAAGGTCAATGCGATTAGGCAGGACATATTGATAGCCCAATTAGCGATAAAAGCGGTTTGGGTTTCGCTATCTTCGCCTTTCAGTTGGCCAGTTAATCCGCCCGTTGCTATCAGAACGCCAGCGATAAAAGGTAAAAGGGGAATTAAAACGACTAAGCTATCCATGCCTTGGCACCTTGTAATTCGGGTTGTTTAATGAGCATGGGTGCGACCGGTAAAGTGTGGTCTTGATAACACGCGGGAGAGTTATCGGCCATAGGTATTTCTGTCTTTTTTGCTCGCCAAGGGGTAAATCCCGTGCCCGGTTTAAAGATAAATAGTTCTGCACTATCAGGATCTTTGGCGGTTAAATGTAACCAGCCTCCACCGATAAGCTCTCTTAAGCTGGCTTGTTCCGTGTAAATACGTTCTAGTACGGTTGTTTTAGCTTCAACGATGAGTTGTAAACGCATGGCCTCATGAATTTCTACCATTTGTTGCGGTAAGCCTGTGCGTAAATCACTATTGGCACCTTCCATGACGCCAAAAAAACCTGTGACATTATGAGGCACTTTAGACCCGCAGCCAAAGCGGTCATTATTCACCGTCGAAAAGTAATATTCTAAATTGATACCTGCGCCTACAGGTCCAACGGCTAATAAAATGTTCTCGAGTATTTTGCCTTCGATATCTTGTGTCGGGTCATAAGAGATTAAGAATAGGCGCCGATCGAAGAAAGCGCCTTGCGTTAATGATCTTCTGCCTACTAAGGCGGCGGCATTAGTGGCATGTCCCAACTCGGGTCTGGCTTGAGAGAAATCCACCGCTCGCTCTTGAATATGCGCTAAGGCTTCTTGAGGCGTTGGGTTTTTAGGTGCAGAGGCTAATCGTCGGCAACGTTCATGAGCTGAAAGATGTTGGGCATGTGTTAAAGCAAGTTGCAGTGTCTTTAGATTGTTTGATTGTGTACTGGGTAAATCACTTAAATCGTACCAGCTGATTTCTTCATTACAGGTGTTGTGTTCTGCACCTATAAACCATGTGTCGTTAGGGATATAAATGCCTTGCTCGGTTAACAGTTGACGTATTTCAGGTCGATTAGCCATCGCTGCAAATGTACGGGCATTAGGACCTCCGTGTCTACCACTGCATGCGCCACAGTCATAAGCGGCTAGATGAGGATTGTTTTGACTGATTGATCCGTGTCCCATTAAGACTATTAAGGGTGAAAAGTATTCAGTGAGGCCAATTGTTTTTAAGAAGCCCGCTACGCGGGAGGCTTGTTCCTGATCAGTAAAACCATGCTGAGGGTGTTCTGTTGTCGCAGTGCTTATCGTATGAGTTGCATTAATATTAAGTTGAGTGGCTACCGATGGAGCTAAACTATTATCAAGCGTTTTTAAAAGTTTTTGTTGTAGGCTGGGTAATAGCGATTTTGCGATTAAACTTAATAGCGTAATCGGTGCCATGAGATTAATCAGTGGATTTGATATCAGCAAATTGCGTCTAAGGCTATGGTGTAAAACATTCGCAAGAAATTGTTTACCTTTCTTAGCCTGCTGATGGCGGTGTAATTGTTTCTGATTTAACGCCGTTTCATAAATATTATGAGCCGGGGTAACCACTACGGGACATAATGGCGTTAGGTTTTGGTCATCTAAGCCTTGATAGTTCATCGCAACGCCAAAAAATCCGGCTGCACCCAACGTTTCAAGTGCTGGGTTATGTTCTTCTAAGTGACGTCGAAAGCCTTCTTCTCTATCATCCATGCAAAATATAAGCTGTGCTTCTGGGCGATGATTACGAGTTGCCCAGCGGCCTCTAAGATGATTAGCGCTTAGCGTGCTTAATAGTCGATCACGGTAGTTGATTTCATAAGCCGTCAGCCAGATTTTAGAGCGTGCTGTTTCATCAAAGCTATTAAGAGTCTGTAACATAGCTAGAAGATCCGCTTTTTTTAATGAGCTTACTTGGGCGTGGGTTAGGCCTAAGTGTTGGCATAAACGGAATAAGCGCCAGCCACTATTGTGTGCTCTATGACCATCGTTTTGACCCGCTATCCGATAGCATTGCCAAGTCCAAATAAGCTCAGTCAGTTGTTGCCACGCGGCTCGACTTTGTCGTTCTGGATCGGCTTTTATGGTGAGTGTTTCAGCTAACTGGGTGAGGTATTCAGGTAGGGTGCCTTTAAATAAATAGAGACGTACGGTAAATTCAGCAAGATTTTTACGAAAATACGCATGCAGTGCTGATAATGTCGCTGGAGTATTCCATAGTTCCATACAGGCATGGTTTAACCATAAGCGATCTAACGTTAAACGGATGGCTAGAAAGTCAGATAACCTTGGGGTAGCAATCTCATGAGCGGTGAAATTGGGGTGGTGTTCTCTCCAATTAATCATGCCTGCCCAGCCGGGAATCTCTAAGGCTAAACGCTCTAAATAAAGTGCCCAGTTTTGCTGAGGAATTTCTAGTTGGGTGAGATGTAAGGCGATGGCGTCAATAGCTGATTCGGGTAGTTCGGCTAAGGCTTGTTGCCAATTAGGTAGTTCATGTAAAAAAGGATTGGCGTCATATTTTAATGTGCTACGCCAAGTCGAATATAGGCCTAAGTGCTTGTTTTCAGGATTTTGCCAAGCAGCTACGCCTTCATCTAAGGCTGAAGCACAGACTCTAATAAGTTGTGGTCTAACCGAATCAAGGATATCAATGCCTGATAATTTAAGTACGAGATCTCTTAGGGTTAAAGGTGAGCCAATTTGTAAAAATAAGTCGTCAAGTGCTTTGGTATCTTTAGATTCTTCACCGAGACGTTGTTCTTGGGTGGGGTTAAATGATTGATAGTTGGCTAACCATTCTTCCGCTTGCTCTAATGATAAGTCGAGGAGGTCTTCGGGATGTAAGGTCGCTTCTTGTAAATCCATCAAGTCTAAAATACGGTTCCATAACTGCTGGATAGCTGTATTTTTATCCGATGCGTCCTTAAACAATTGTGCACACGCAGTGGCGGGCACATCTGCTTGCACAGTGTTTAATGCATCGAGCTCATCGTTATGCCATTTTAATTCACTCATACTGAGTGCTTTAAAATCAAATGCTAAAGCGAGTTGATAGAGTTCTTTTTTAGTGATGTTACGTGTGCCTAGTTGGCAGACAATAGGTTCGGTTGCTAGGTCTGGATGCTCAGCGAGAGCGCTACTGATATCATCATCAGTAATACGACCTTGTTGATAGAAAAGTCGATATTTTTGTTCAGGTAAATAGGCATCAATATCGGTAATTGCTTTAAATTCTGCTAATGCTTTGTCAAACGGTAGCTGTTGAAAGCCATGTAACGTATTGTGATGCACAAAGTTAAGGATGGGTGCTTGTGCAGGTAATACAGTATCTAATTGGGCCAGAATGGCTTCAATTTGTTCATGTTGATTAGCTGTGTTTAATGATGTGAACATGATTTATAGAAGACGCTGGCTTATTTGGGTAATCATGTTGCTAATAGTAGCGGCTGATAACTCAATGACAGGGTTAGGGATTAATCCAAAGCCGATTATACCTATGACCAAAATACCGGCTGCTGCTTGTTCTCGCCTATTTAAGTCCATTAAATTAAATGCGGTGGTCTTCGCGGGGCCTAGTAATAATAAGTTGATCGTACGCATAGCGTAGGCGGCGCTAATAAGTACCGTGATGCTAAACACTATCATTAGGCCGCCCCATTGTTGAAATCCGCCTATCAGGGCATGAAGTTCTGAGATAAATCCAAACGTACCCGGTAGTCCCATGGCGCCAAATAAAGCTAAGCTAATAAACAAAGCAAAGCGTGGCATGTTGTATATTAATCCGCCGTAGTCTTGTATGTTTCGAGTATGAGTGCGCTCATATAACAAGCCAATCAATAGAAAGAGGGCGGCAGAAACTAAGCCATGTGAGGTCATTTGCAACAAGGCACCTGTAAGCCCCATTTGATTCAAACTGGCTATACCTAATAATACTATGCCCATGTGACTCACTGAAGAATAGGCAATCATGGCTTTAAGGTCGGTTTGCCGCCAAGCTAACAAACCACCATAAATCATGCCGATTAGGGCAAGAGAGATCAGGAGGGGTTGCAGTATATGAGCGGCTTCTGGGAGCATGTTAACGGCTCTGATGAGGCCATAGGCCCCCATTTTTAAAAGGACGCCTGAGAGTAAAATACTAATGGGGCTGGGTGCTTCAACATGCGCTAAGGGTAGCCAGCCATGTAAGGGGAACACCGGCATTTTCACACCAAATCCTATTAAGAAGCCCAGTAAGACCAATATTTGTTCATTTCTAGGCATGTCTTTGGCAGCTTGATGCATGCTAGTCATTAAAGAGCCTGCCTGTTGCAAGTCATATTGACTAATTGCAAGTAAGCTCATCAGCATAAATACGGAACCGACCATCGTGTAAAGTACAAAATTTAAGCTGGCTGTATGTCGACGTTTGCCTCCCCAGCGTCCAATGAGGAAAAAGAGCGGTATTAAGGTGAGTTCCCATGCTATATAGAAGAGCGCCCAGTCTTGAGCCAAAAATACACCCAATAAGCCAAATTCCAATAATAGGATGCTTAGATAATAGCCTTTCACATTATTAGTGATTGGGTATGAGGCAAGTAAGGCAATTGATGTGAGTAGCGTCGCCAAAATAAGCATAGGCATTGATACACCGTCGACACCTAAAGCATAGGCACTTCCCAAGTTAGGGTTGAGTGGGAAATACTCATTAAATTGAAGTTCGGCGCTACTTTGCTGATAAAGATGTAAGACCCAAAAACTCAATAATAGGGCGAGGCTTGTAAAAAGATGGGCGATGATACGAATGACGTGGGTATTTTGACTGGGTGCAAAAATTAATATTAAAACACCTGTAGCTGGAGTCCACAGTAGTAGACTGAGAATACCCATGTAATTCACTATTTCTTAAGCCTAATGTGGTTGAGTTAAAAATATAGACGCTAATTATACGGTTAGGGTGCTAATTGGCAAGCATGAAGACAAATACCTAGTTCTTTACTCTGTATTTAAATAGTACTATAATGGTACTCAATTATTGGGGGTGAGATGTTACGTGTCAGTAAGTTAACAGATTATGCAACAGTCATATTAAGTTTAATGGCTAAAGAAGATGCGCAAGTCCGAACTGCTATGGATTTAGCGGCCGTGACAGGGATTGCAATTCCAACGGTGAGCAAGATATTAAAGCTATTGGTTAATGCAAAAGTGCTGATTTCTACCCGAGGGGCCAAGGGGGGGTATGCTTTAGCTAGAAACCCTGAGGCGATTACTATTGCAAATGTGATCAGTGCCTTAGAAGGCCCGATCGCTTTAACTGAGTGTAGTATTTCTCAGCAAGGCTGTGAGCAAGCTTCGGGTTGTGATATTCGAGGTAATTGGAATTTAATCAATCAAGTGATTCATCATGCCTTAGAGTCAGTTACTTTGGCTGACATGATTAAACCTTCTGCGGTGCAGAGTTTGGCATGGAAGCAAGAAGTTTTCATTCCTGTTGCTAGTTTATATCGTTAGTTAATTTACGGGATTAACTCACTTTACGTATTTATAGAGAACTTTTATGTCAGCAAGTACCCAAGAAATTAATAATCTTATCAATCAAGAATACAAACAAGGTTTTGTGACGGAGTTAGAAACAACAACCTTTTTACCAGGTTTGGATGAAGATGTTATTTCTAAATTGTCTAAGATTAAGAATGAGCCTGAGTTTATGCTCGAATATCGTCTAAAGGCATTTCGACACTGGCAAACCATGAAGTCCCCAGAATGGGCATTTGTAAACTTTGATCCAATCGATTACCAGTCTATAAGTTATTATTCTGCACCTAAGCGCAAAGAAGATGGCCCTAAAAGCTTGGATGAGATTGATCCACAAGTTTTAGAAGCGTATAAAAAATTAGGTATCCCTTTAGATGAGCAAGAGCGTTTAGCGGGTGTGGCGGTTGATGCGGTATTTGATAGTGTATCGGTGGCTACAACGTTTAAAGGTAAGTTAAAAGACGCGGGTGTTATTTTCTGTCCGATATCTGAAGCTTTGCGTGATCATCCCGAGTTGATTAAAGAATATTTGGGCTCTGTCGTACCTATTACTGATAATTATTTTGCAGCTTTAAATGCAGCCGTATTCACCGATGGATCATTTGTTTATATCCCAAAAGGTGTGCGTTGCCCTATGGAATTATCAACCTACTTTAGAATTAATGCGGCTAATACGGGGCAGTTTGAAAGAACCTTGATTATTGCTGATGAAGGTAGCCATGTCAGTTATTTAGAAGGCTGTACTGCGCCCATGCGTGATGAAAATCAATTGCATGCAGCGGTTGTTGAATTAGTCGCGATGAAAGACGCGGTAATTAAATACTCAACCGTACAGAATTGGTATCCGGGCGATAAAAACGGATTAGGCGGCATTTATAACTTTGTGACTAAACGTGCAGACTGTCGTGGTGAGAACTCTAAAGTGTCTTGGACGCAAGTTGAAACAGGATCTGCTATTACTTGGAAATATCCTAGCTGTGTTTTAACGGGTGATAATTCAGTGGGTGAGTTTTATTCAGTTGCGCTAACTAATAATTATCAACAGGCCGATACAGGCACAAAGATGATTCATATTGGTAAAAACACCCGTAGTACGATTGTTTCTAAAGGTATTTCAGCGGGTAAAGCCCAAAACACTTATCGTGGATTGGTTAAAGTTTTAAAGAGTGCAGAAAATGCGCGTAACTATACACAATGTGATTCCCTATTAGTAGGTGATCAGTGTGGTGCGCATACCTTCCCCTATATAGAAGTGAAACAGCCTTCTGCGCAAGTTGAGCATGAAGCGACTACCTCTAAGATTAGTGAAGATCAGTTGTTTTTTTGTCAGCAACGTGGGCTCTCAGCTGAAGATGCGGTGTCAATGATCGTAAATGGTTTTTGTAAAGAGGTTTTCAAAGAATTGCCCATGGAGTTTGCAGTTGAAGCGCAGGCTTTATTAGGATTAAGTCTTGAGGGCTCGGTAGGTTAATACAGAAGCGTCATACAGAATTTTAAAGGAATGGGCTTAAAGCCCTTAAAACAAATAGGTAATAATCAATGCTTAGCATAAAAAATCTTCACGTGAGTGTGGGCGATAAACCCATTCTTAAAGGTATTAATCTTGAGATTAAACCTGGTGAAATTCACGCGATCATGGGGCCGAATGGTTCAGGTAAAAGTACTTTGTCTCATATCTTATCGGGTAAAAGTGGCTATACCGTGACGGATGGCTCTGCCTCTTATCAAGGTAAAGATTTGTTAGACATGGCGCCTGAGATAAGAGCGCGTGAAGGTGTGTTTTTAGCATTTCAATATCCCGTTGAAATCCCTGGTGTGAGCAACGTTTATCTATTAAAAGCAGCGCTTAATTCGATTCGTAAACATCATGGTCAATCTGAAGTGGACGCGATGGACTTTTTAACCTTAGTTAAAGGTAAAGTACGATTGTTGGATATGGATGAGAAGTTTTTATACCGTGCTGTGAATGAAGGCTTCTCGGGTGGTGAGAAGAAACGTAATGAGATATTACAAATGGCTATTCTTGAGCCTAAGCTGTGTATTTTAGATGAAACGGACTCTGGTCTAGATATTGATGCTTTAAAGATTGTGTCTGAGGGCGTTAATTCTTTACGTTCACCTGACCGGTCTTTTGTGATGGTAACGCATTATCAACGTTTATTGGACTATATTAAGCCGGATTTTGTGCATGTATTAGCGCATGGTCAAATTGTAAAATCAGGTGGGCCAGAGTTGGCTTTAGAGCTTGAAGAGAAAGGCTATAGTTGGCTTGAAGACGCGGAGGCGTCGGCTTAATGGCTGTGGCAAATAGTAGTCAATATTTAGAAGCTTATGCAGATAGGTTTGCTGATTTGTCAGAAAAGTCAGATTCTTGGTTAAAACAACAGAGAACTGAAGCTTTAGGACAGTTTACGGCAACTGGTTTTCCTAAGGCGCGTGATGAAGAGTGGCGATATACACAGCTTTCTGCGCTAGATAAAACGTTGTTCTTGCCTGCGCAAAAGTCTGCTTCATGCGCGATTGATGTTGAGTGGCTGAAGAATTATCAGTTAGCTGATGCCTGGTCTATTGTATTAGTCGATGGTTTCTTTTCTGCAGAATTATCACAGCTAGACGGTTTGCCGGCGGGTGTTGTTGTTTCTAGTTTGGCGCAATCTTTAGCTGATCCCAAAAGCGCATTATTAATAGCGGATAAATTCAATCAAGCCGTTAATGTTGATGAGAATGGTTTTGTTGCTTTTAACAGTGCCTATTTTGCGGATGGCGTTTGGGTGCATATTCCTGCTAAGCAGATATTAGCTAAGCCGATTCAGATAGTGCATGTTGCAACTCAAGCTTCGGTTGCCATTAATACACGTAGTATTATTGTTGCTGATGAGCAATCGCAAGTTCAATTGATTGAAACCTTTGTGGGTTTAGAAGGCGCTTATGTGTCGGTGTCGGTGGCAGAAGTATTTGTTGGGCAAAATGCGGATGTAACTTTATATAAAGTACAAGTCGAATCTGAAAAAGCGCTGCATTTTGGCGGAACCTATGTAAAGCAAGCTCGAGATGCTAGATTCCGTCATGATAATTTTGCCTTGGGTGCCTTAATAGCGCGTTCTGATGTGCATACTGATTTAAATCAGGCGTCTGAATGTGAGTTTAACGGATTGTATTTGGGCATTAAGCGTCAGCATAGCGATAATCATACGCGTATTAATCATCTAAAACCGCATGGCATCAGTCGAGAGTTGTATAAAGGCGTTTTGGATGACAAAGCGAGAGGTGTATTTCAGGGTCGTGTCGTGGTGGCCGAAGATGCTCAGAAAACCGATTCGCAAATGAATAATCGTAACCTCTTGCTATCTAATGATGCAGAAGCAGATACCAAGCCGCAATTAGAAATCTATGCGGATGATGTGAAGTGTGCGCATGGCGTAACGGTTGGGCAGTTAGATGAGAAATCAATTTTTTATCTTCAATCTCGTTGTGTGGATGAAGAGACTGCGCGAAACATGCTGACCTTTGCCTTTGCAAATGAAATGGTTGATAAAGTTAAGATAAAAAGTTTACATGATGTGATCTTAGGGCAAGTGTTATTGCGCTTTCCACAAGAAGGCGTCAATAAGGAATGGTTATGACATTTGATGTAGAAAAAATACGCCAAGATTTTCCTATACTTAAGGAAAAGATTCGTGGGAAAGATTTAGTGTATTTAGATAATGCAGCGACATGTCAAAAGCCACAGTCTGTAATTGATAGCATCGTTCATGTTTATAGTCATGATTATGCCAATGTACATCGGGGTGTGCATACTTTAAGTGTTCGTTCGACTGATAAATTTGAAGGGGCACGCACTAAAGTAAAAGACTTTATAAATGCTTCCAGTGATAAAGAAATTATCTTTGTTAAAGGTGCGACAGAGGCGATTAATTTAGTCGCGCAAACTTTTGGTAAAGCCAATATTAAAACGGGTGATGAGATTGTAATTACCGCAATGGAGCATCATTCTAATATAGTGCCTTGGCAAATGCTGTGTGAGCAAACGGGCGCAATACTAAAGGTGGCGCCAATTAATCAAGCCGGTGAATTAATATTCACTGAGTTTGAGCAGTTGTTGAATGATAAAACACGATTAGTATCAGTCGTGCATATGTCGAATGCTTTGGGGACGATTAATCCGGTTAAAGATATTATTGAAGCAGCTCACGCTAAGAATATTCCAGTTTTATTAGATGGTGCTCAGGCTATTCCGCATATTCAAGTGGATGTGCAAGCATTAGATTGCGATTTTTATGTTTTCTCTGGTCACAAACTATATGGGCCAACAGGCACCGGTGTCTTATATGGAAAACAAGCCTTATTAGAAGCGATGCCACCTTATCAAGGTGGTGGCGATATGATTCGTAAAGTGACCTTTACCGAAACTGAATACAATACTCTGCCCTATAAGTTTGAAGCCGGTACGCCGAATATCGCCGATGTTATAGGTTTGGGTGCTGCAATTGACTATATAAATAGTATCGGGATGGATGTTATTGCTGCACATGAGGCAGATTTGTTACATTACGCAACAGAAAAAGCGCAGGCAATTAAAGGCTTGAGAATTATTGGCGAGGCAGAAGAAAAAGGCGCTATCTTATCGTTTGTGTTGGATAAGATTCATCCTCACGATATTGGTACGATGTTAGATAGTTTAGGTATAGCTATTAGAGCGGGTCATCATTGTGCTATGCCTGTGATGGATTTTTATAATGTACCTGCAACTGCACGTGCATCATTTGGTCTGTATAATACCCGTCAAGAAATTGATGTTTTAATGAATGGTATAGAATCTTTGATTGAGGTGTTTGGCTAATGTTTGATGATTTACGAGATTTATATCAAGAAGTTATTTTTGACCATAATCGTAATCCACGTAATTTTCGAATAATAGAAGATGCGGATAGAAAAGTAGAAGGCTTTAATCCCTTGTGCGGTGATCGCTTAACCTTGTATCTTAAAATGGCGGGTAATGTTATTACGGATGCTAGTTTTCAAGGTTCAGGTTGCGCAATCTCAACAGCTTCTGTGTCTTTAATGACGGAAATTGTTAAAGGTAAAACAGAGCAAGAGGCAGATACGTTATTTAAGCAGTTTCATGAAATGACTACTGGGAAAGATGAGCATATTAATCTTGAAGCAATAGGTAAATTAGCTGTATTGGCTGGTGTGCGTGAATATCCTGCGCGTGTTAAGTGCGCAACATTGGCATGGCATACGTTAGATGCCGCCTTAAAAAATCAACAAGAAGCTATTTCAACTGAATAAATAGATCTTAGAAATAGTGCATCAATATACCGGAAAATTAGCGGTACTCCATCAGGGCGCAGAAGAAAAGCAGCGGTCGCAAGAATTAGCTGATAGGTTGTCTGTGCCACTCTATGAAATAATCGATAAAGAGTGTCCTGAAAATTTCTTTTTAAGTTGGCGAGAAGGTTGTTTAAAGTTACTCGATAGAGAGTTACTTAAAAAGGGTGGCTTAGTCGTAGATATCGAACCGAGAAATGGCGAGCAACGTTCTTGGCCTGCGCCTAAGCAGGATGCCTTAGCGCATGCGTTAGGTAGAAAAACTAAAACAGTGGTAGATGCAACGACAGGGTGGGGACAAGATAGTTTACACATATTTCGTATGGGTTACGAATTGATTTGTATTGAAAGATCACCTGTCATGGCAGAGTTGCTTGCAGATGGTTTTAACCGTTTAGCTGAGTTGGATTGGATGCGGAATTTGCAATTGCGGCCACCAAAATTGTTAAAAGGAAATGCAATTGAGTTATTGGCCACATTGGATACACCTCCAGATTGTATTTATCTGGATCCTATGTTTCCTCCAAAGCGGAAGAAGTCGGCTTTAGCAAAAAAATCAATGGTAGTGCTGCGTGATTTGCTAGGTGATGATCATGATAAAGAGCAGTTATTTGAGGCGTCTGTAAAGGCAACAGGTAAAAGAGTTGTTATTAAAAGTCCAGATTATGCAGAGCCATTAGGTGGTAAGCCTAATGAAAGCTATCATGGAAAATTATTGCGTTATGATGTATATCTTAAAAACTAATTCAAAAGAGGGGTGTGTATGACTGAATGGGTTGATGTGTGTGCAGAATCAGCATTAGCGCCCGGAGAGAGCATTGTTGTAGATGTCGATGGTGTTGATGTAGCAGTCTTTAATCTAGATGGCGAGTTTTATGCAATTGAAGATATCTGTTCACATGATGGTGGGGAGATCGCAAGTGGAACAATTGAAGGAAATGAAATTGTATGTCCGCGTCACGGTGCAAGATTCTGTATTAAAACAGGTAATGTAAAATCTCCGCCAGCATATGAAAATATTAGTTGTTATGATATTAGATTAAATGATAGCAGAATACAAATTAATGAAAAAAAGATTAAAACTTAACTGACCCACTAATCAATTAAACTGAATTTAAATTGATTAGTAGGTACAAGCTTAAGAAAACAAAACTAATTAATTATCTTTTAAGCCAGAAATACCAATAATTGACCAATTTGCGAAGTCATTAATTCCAGATTGATCATCACCGTTATTATAAGTTATACGGCAAGCGTATTTCTTAATACTAGTCATCGTATCCGCTCCGGTAATTGAAATCTCAGCACTAATTAAATATTGATAGTTACCTAATGTCCAAGAATTAATAGCTTTATCAGGAAACGTAACTTTAACAGTATCGCCAAGATCAGTTTTGATGAAGTCATTGCAATAGTGGAAAGCGATGTCGGTAAGCGGTGTTGAGATTGCAATTTGACTAGCTTGGTCATTGCTATTTACTAAAAAGAGGTCGGATGAAACAACCTTATATACAAAGGGCATAACCACTTTATATTGGCTAACAAGTAGTGCAATAAATGCAATGATAAAGAGAAAGTTTCGGTATTTTTTCATAGTAGTTGTAGTGAGTAATGTTGTAAAAATAAATAGTGTCTTCGGTAATAATACTAACAGAAATCAACCTATTAAGAACAGTCGATTTATAGTGAATATACCCGAAATATGAAAAAAACAAATTGAAGTTTTTTTTTGACTTGACAAGGTTTTATGAGCTGGTAGACTGATTGCTCACTAAATTGACTTGGTGGTATTTCTAAGGATCTTTGATCTTTAAAGATAGGAAAAAGGAGTTAAACTATAGAGTCCTGGTCATAATGACTGGGGATTTTGTTAATTTTTAGGAGGTAGAAATGGCAGCTACAACTGAATCAGTAAAAACTGATGCTGCGGAAGCACCGCTGTTAAATGTTAAAAATATGGTATTAGGCTCTTTGCTATATATCGTATTCTATGGTTGGGTTCGTTGGTATGAAGGTGTCTACGGCTGGTCAGCTGGTCTAGATTCATTCGCACCAGAATTCGAAACTTACTGGATGAACTTTTTGTACATCGAGTTCGTATTAGAAGTATCTACTGCAGGTATCCTTTGGGGTTATATCTGGAAATCTCGTGACCGTAAAGTTATGTCAATCACTCCACGTGAAGAGTTGAGAAGACATTTTACTCACTGGACTTGGTTAGTAATGTATGCTTTCGCTATCTACTACGGCGCTAGCTACTTCACTGAGCAAGATGGTACTTGGCATCAAACTATCGTTCGTGATACTGACTTCACTCCAAGTCACATCATCGAATTCTACTTGAGCTATCCTATCTACATCATCACTGGTGGTGCAGCTTTCTTATATGCTAAAACTAGATTACCAGCATATCAAAAAGGTTTGCCTCTTCAGTACTTAGTATCAGTAGTTGGTCCTTTCATGATCTTACCAAATGTTGGTTTGAATGAATGGGGTCACACTTTCTGGTTTATGGAAGAGTTGTTTGTTGCTCCTTTACATTATGGCTTCGTATTCTTCGGATGGGCTGCTTTAGGTGTATTAGGTGTTGTAAACATAGAAGTTCAGTCTATTTCTAAACTTCTTAAAAAAGACCTAGCTTAATTAATAAGCAAGTCTTGGCTGTAATAACTATCTCCTAGTGGTCTCACCCTTTTTCAAGGTGAGACCACATAGCGAAGATGGTCATTAATAAAAATAATTTAAATCCTTTAGGAGGTAAGCTAATGAGCGCATCTCAATCAGCTGTACGTTCACGCGCAGAAGCAGTTAAAGTTTCACGCACGTTCGATTGGCTAATTTTGTTTACATTGTTCTTCGTTGTACTTGGTGGTTATCACATTCACTACATGTTAACTGGTGGTGACTGGGATTTCTGGACTGACTGGAAAGATCGTCGTCTATGGGTAACTGTAGCTCCAATCGTTTCAATCACTTTCCCTGCTGCTGTTCAAGCTTGCTTGTGGTGGCGTTACCGTTTGCCATTTGGCGCTGTTGTTTGTATCTTAGGTCTTCTTTTAGGTGAGTGGATTAACAGATATTTAAACTTCTGGGGCTGGACTTATTTCCCAGTAAACTTCTGCTTCCCATCAAACTTAATGCCAGGTGCATTAGTTCTAGATGCGATCTTAATGTTAACTGGTAGTATGACAGTTACTGCTGTTTTAGGCGGTATGGCATGGGGTTTATTATTCTATCCAGGAAACTGGCCAATCATTGCGCCATTACACGTACCTGTTGAATACAACGGTATGATGATGACTCTTGCTGATTTACAAGGTTACCACTATGTAAGAACTGGTACTCCTGAGTACATCAGAATGGTTGAAAAAGGTACATTAAGAACTTTCGGTAAAGACGTTGCTCCAGTATCAGCGTTCTTCTCTGCTTTCGTGAGTATCTTAATCTATTTCTTATGGCACTTCTTCGGTCAATGGTTCGCATCAACTAAATTTGTTGAAGCTGCTTAAGACTAAAGTCTTAGTTGTATAGAAAAATAAAAAAGACTGATATTGATGCAATTAAATCAATATTAGATACTCAAAAAACGATAGATTCTCTATTATAGAGGAGGATATATGAATATATTAAAAGACAAAGTTGCTAAATTATCCTTTGTCGCACTGCTGATCACTATGACAGCAGCGATGCTTTACACACCAACTGCTTCTGCTCATGGTGAAAAGTCACAAGCGGCTTTCATGCGTATGCGTACTATTCACTGGTTTGATTTAAACTGGTCTAAAGAAGAAGTAGCTGTAAACGATACAATGACAATCTCAGGTAAATTCTTCGTGTTCTCTGGTTGGCCAGAAACTGTTGATAAACCAGAGATTTCATTCTTAAACATCGGTATTCCAGGCCCTGTATTTATTCGTGCAGGATCTTGGATCGGTGGTCAATTAGTTCCACGTTCAGTATCTTTGGAATTAGGCGAAACTTATGAATTCAAAGTATTGTTAAAAGCTCGTCGTCCAGGTGACTGGCACGTTCATACTATGTTGAACGTAAAAGGCGGTGGTCCAATCATCGGTCCTGGTAAATGGGTAACTGTTACTGGTTCTATGTCATCTTTTGTTAACCCAATCACTACTTTGACTGGCGAAACTTTAGATTTAGAAACTTATAACTTAAGCAACACATACTTCTGGCATGCGTTTTGGTATGCTTTAGGTTTATTGTGGATGGCTTACTGGATTCGTAAACCATTGTTCGTTCCACGTTCTATTGCTGTTGAAGCTGGTAAAGCTGATTCATTAATAACTGGTACTGACAGAAAAGTTGCTATGGGTTTTGCTGCAGGTACTATCGCTATAATTGCTATTTCAATGGCAAACACTAACGAAAAATACCCAATCACTACTCCATTACAAGCTGGTTTATTACGTGGTATTAAATCTATCGAAATGCCTGCACCAACTGTTGCAGTTAAAATCGAAGATGCTACTTACCGTGTTCCAGGTCGTGCTATGCAAATGACTATGACTATCACTAACAATGGTGATTCATCTGTACGTTTAGGTGAATTCAACACTGCTGGTGTTCGTTTCATGGACTCTGCTGTTGCTCAAGACGAAACTAACTATCCTGATGACTTATTGGCTGAAGAAGGTTTGACTGTTAGTGATAACAGCCCAATTGCTCCAGGTCAATCAAGAACAGTTCAAGTAACTGCTTCTGATGCTGCATGGGAAGTTTACCGTTTAGCTGATTTGATTTACGATCCAGATAGCCGTTTTGCTGGTTTGTTATTCTTCTTTGATGCTGCTGGAAACCGTCAAATGGTTACAATTGACGCTCCATTAATTCCAACTTTCATCTAATGATTGATTAATTGACAATTTGATTGTTAATTAAGGAATTGAAAACCCCCGTTACTTCGGTAACGGGGGTTTTTTTTTGATTTAAATATTTGAAAGCAATATGTTAGTAAGAATAGTTGTATAAGATATTATGCAATGAGTATCACGAAGTGATAGTCATTTGAACAAACTTGTATAAAATATGGTCTATAAAACATTATAAATTACACTAATAGTGTATATATGCATTAATTAGTAAAAATAGAAAGTTCAGGAGTAACAAATGAACATCCATGAATTCCAAGCTAAACAATTATTTACTGACTATAAAATAGCAATTCCACGAGGTAAACTTGCCTTGACAATAAAAGAAGTTCTTGAAATAGCAGAAGAATTAATTGGGGATGGTTGGGTTATAAAGGCACAAGTTCATGCAGGTGGGCGTGGTAAAGTCGGAGGTGTTAAAGTTGCAAAAAGTTTAAAGGAAGTCGCAGAAATTAGTGAAAATTTACTAGGGCAACGCTTGGTCACTAATCAAACGGGTCACGTAGGATTACCCATTAATTCAATATTGATTGAAAGTTTATATCCTATTAAACGTGAACTTTATTTAAGTATCTTAATGGATCGTAGTATTGAGCGAGTTATCTTTATCGCCTCTGTTGCTGGAGGTATGGATATAGAAGCAGTTGCTCATAAAACGCCAGAACAAATCATTTCCGTATCCATACATCCCGCCGCTGGATTGCAAGGTTATCAGTGTCGCATAGTGGCCTATAACCTAGGCCTCAAAGGTCCGCAAATTAAAGCCCTGACTCAGATTATGCAAGGTATGTACGATCTGTTTATAGAGAAAGATGCGACTCAAATAGAAATTAATCCATTAATTGAAACTGATACGGGCGAGTTAATAGCATTAGATGCAAAGATTAATTTTGATGATAATGCAGTCTCATTACATCCTGAAATATTAGCGATGAAAGATTCAAGCCAAGAAGATGACAAAGAAAATTATGCTCAAAAATTTGGATTGAATTACATCACTTTAGAAGGAAATATTGGTTGCATGGTTAATGGTGCTGGATTAGCAATGGCCACCATGGATTTAATCAAATTAAAAGGGGGATTGCCTGCTAACTTTTTAGATGTGGGTGGTGGAACAAATGTCGAAAAAGTCTGTGAAGCTTTTAAATTAATCTTGTCAGATAAAAGTGTAAAAGCGGTTTTGGTGAATATTTTTGGCGGTATAGTACAGTGTGATGTCATAGCTGCTGGTATTTTAGCTGCCATAGAACAGATTCATGTTAACGTACCTGTAGTCGTTAGATTGGAAGGTACAAATGTTGAAGAGGGTAGAGCCTTGTTAACTAATACAGGTTTAAATATATATCCGGCAGATGACTTAACACACGCTGCAGAACAAGCTGTTGCATTAGCGGAGGCTGTATGAGTATTCTAATTAATAAAGATACTAAATTAATCTGCCAAGGTTTTACAGGTAAACAAGGTACATTTCATTCAGAACAAACAATTGCTTATGGTACAAAATTGGTGGCTGGCGTCACACCGGAACGTGGCGGATCGATACATTTAGGTTTGCCTGTGTTTAATACTGTAGATGAAGCGGTTAAAACAACCGGCGCCACTGCCAGTGTTATTTATGTACCGCCCTTTTATGCGGCAGACGCAATACTTGAAGCGGTTAATGCAGGTATTAAATTAATAGTTTGTATCACAGAGGGTATTCCTGTATTACAATTGCTTAGAGTAAAAGCGGCTATGGAGGGTACCGGTGCTTTATTAATTGGTCCCAATTGTCCGGGTGTTATAACACCCGGAGAATGTAAAATTGGCATTATGCCGGGTAAAATTCATTTGCCAGGTTCAATTGGTATTGTATCTCGATCAGGAACTTTAACTTATGAGTCTGTGCATCAAACAACTCAACAAGGCTTGGGTCAAAGTACCTGTGTAGGGATTGGTGGTGATCCGATTCATGGGATGAATTTTATTGATGTGTTGAGCAGATTCCAAGCTGATGACAATACGAAAGGTATTGTTATGGTCGGTGAGATTGGCGGTGTTGAAGAAGAAGATGCCGCAGATTATATTAAAGCCCATGTAACTAAACCTGTTGTCTCTTATATTGCGGGCCAAACGGCTCCAGCCGGAAAACGAATGGGACACGCGGGTGCTATTGTTACCGGTGGTAAAGGGACAGCCAAAGGTAAAATTGCGGCATTAAAAGCTGCTGGTATAGAAGTATGTTCATCACCTTCTGATATTGGTGTAGCAATGAAGGCTTGTTTTTAAAGAAATTTATTAAAAACGGTTTAAATTAATAAGAGAACTAACTCAGACCTGATCTGACAGTTACCCATGTTTATAGGGTGCCTGTCAGATTGGATTGGGTTCAAATTTTTAGTCAGCTAAATCTGTTTTCAACTCATTAAAGTCTCCATGGGTGTTCTGCCCAGACAGACTTTACCTTGATGAATTCATACAATATTGTAATAAACTAGCCATTCGTCCAGATCTTTCTGCAAGGACTTCAAGTCCCCATAAAGCTTATTACGGAAGGTGACTTGATAAAACTCTTGTAAAATCGTTTTATGAAACATTCGCAAATTCCATTGGTTTGCGCGGTGATATTGCTTTGTATGGGTGTGATCTACATCAATAATAGCCAAATAGAGCTGATAATCATGCTGTTCTACTTTGCCACAATATTCGGTATCTCGATTGGTTAGAATGCGAAGCATGGGTAATCCTTGTTGCGCATAGAACGGTAATACTCTGTTGTTCAATATATCCGCAAATGAACAGGCCATTCTTACGTAATTTATTACTGGCTCTGTGCTGACCATGTGCTGGAAATTCAATGATCCCGCTATTATATTTAATAATAGGGGGATTATTTGTTCCTGCTAGATAAGTAATTCAGTTTTAATGTAACTCAAAACTTGCTCTACTAAATCCACTTGTCCCGTTTCAAATTGCTTTGCATCCGTTTCTCTTCTTAACCAAGTGAACTGTCGTTTAGCTAATTGCCGTGTTGCAATAATAGCCTTTTCAGACATCGTTGCTATATCTTCTTCACCTTGAAGATAAGACCATGCTTGTCGATAGCCTACGGCTCTAATAGCGGGCATATTTTCATTTAAGTCGCCTCGCTCATAAAGTTTTTTGACCTCTTCCATAAAGCCTTGTTTAAGCATTAAATGAAAACGTTGAGCGATTAAATCGTGTAAAACTTTTCGGTCCGCTGGGGCAATAATCAATTTAATATCTTGATAAGGTAAAACATCCGCTTCAACTGGGACAAAGAAATCAGATAAGGCTTTGCCACTAATTTCATAAACTTCCAAAGCTCTTTGCACGCGCTGTGGGTCATTAGGATGAATTCTGGCCGCGGCAATAGGATCCACTTCAGCGAGTCTTTTGTGTAGCGCTTCTTTACCAACGTTTTCTAATTCTAAATCTAACTGCGCTCTAATGATTGGATTAGCATGGGGTAATACGGCTAGTCCATTGAGCAAGGCATTAAAATACAGCATGGTACCACCGACCAAAATAGGTAATTTGCCTCGTTGTGTAATATCCGCCATTAAAGCCAGCGATTGGCTTCTAAATTGGCCAGTTGAGTAGGATTCAGATGCATCGATAATATCAATTAGATGATGCGGAATGCCACCTCGTTCATTAATAGTTGGTTTTGCCGTGCCTATATCCATTGTTTTGTAGACTAGAGCAGAATCTACACTGATAATTTCGCCGTTTAATGCTTGTGCTAATTTAACAGCGAGAGCCGACTTACCTGAAGCAGTAGGTCCCATGAGAACAATGACGGGAGGTAAATCTTTCTTTTTAGTGGTCGGTGTGGAGAGTTGTATAGAGGATGCGGCCATGTAGAAGTAATTTCCGAATTTGAAGCATTTATTGATTGAGTATAAAAATCTTATATTACACTTATCAAGGCGTTATAAGTGTATTTATAAAGTATTAATAGTTACAGATAACACGGCTATTCTCAGTGTATTAAGTAGCTATTGTCCCCGTAGAAAAAACTTATCTAAATCTTGAGTAGATAATGCAATCCAAGTGGGTCTGCCATGATTACATTGGCCTATACGTTCGGTTTGTTCCATATCCCGCAATAAAGTATTCATTTCATCAATACTTAAACGTCGATGTGCACGAACAGAACCATGACATGCCATAGCCGCTAAAATAGCATTCGTGTGTTCTTCAATGCGTTGACTGATGCCATTAACTGACAAGTCAGCTAATACATCTCTAACTAATTGTTCTTTATCCACATTGCGTAATAAAGCCGGAGATGCACGTAGAGTTAACGTTGTTGGGCCCGAACGATTAAGTTCGAACCCTAATAACGTAAAGAACTCTTGTTCTAGCTCAGCTAAATCAGCTTCAGCTGCCGTTACGCTTAATTTAATAGGTAATAATAATGGCTGACTTGGAATAGCGCCTTCAGCATGTTGGTGTTTTAATCGCTCATAAGTGACACGTTCATGTGCGGCATGAGTATCCACCAAAATAATGCCGTTCGCTGTTTCCGCTAAGATATAAATATTGTGCAAATGTGCAATGGCGTAGCCCAATGGTGGGGTAACAGGTACTGGATCAGATGTTAAATGTTCGCCTGAATAGGTTGGCGTTTCTTGATATAACTTTGCATACGCTCTGATGGATTCGCCTACAGAATAGGGCAGTATCCTTTGTTGAGGTGGTCTTGAAGTATAACTGGACTGTTTATTTAAATTGCCCCCCGTATCAAACGAAGTATGAGTAGTAGGTTCGTACTCTAAAGCTTCTGTTTCTAAAACATTATTAGATTGCCCCGGTCTTACATTGGCTAAAGATCGATGCAGTGCTGAGAATAAAAAATCATGTACTAATCTTCCTTCTCTAAAACGCACTTCTGTTTTTGCTGGATGTGCATTAACATCCACTAAAGTGGGATCTAATGTTAGATATAAAACAAAAACTGGATGTCTGCCATGATAAAGCACATCTTGATAGGCTTGTTTAACGGCATGGGACACCAACTTATCTTTAACAAGCCTGCCATTTACGTAAAAGAATTGCATGTCTTGTTGGCTACGCGAAAAGGTCGGTAGGCCTACCCAACCACTCAGTTGCAAGCCAGAGGCAGAATAATCGATAGACACTGAATTTTTAATAAACTCAGGGCCACAAATGTCTGCGACTCGCTGTTCTTGTGCAGAAAGCTCACGTGCTTGCCTTAGATTTAAGATTTCTTTTTGATTATGCGTTAAGACAAAACTGATATCAAAACGGCTTAAAGCCATGCGTTTGATTAAGGTCTCAATATGCGCAAACTCGGTTTTTTCGGCTTTTAAAAACTTGCGTCTAGCCGGGGTGTTGTAAAACAAATCTTGCACATCCACCGTAGTACCTAAGGGGTGTGGATCCGGTTGAGGATCAAAATTTCTTTCGGTACCATCTGCACACACAGACCACGCACATTCCGCATCTGCAGTTCTTGATATTAAAGTGAGTCTAGCGACAGAGCTAATACTGGGTAATGCCTCCCCCCTAAAGCCCATACTGGCTACTTGTTCTAAATCTTGTAGGCTGGCAATTTTACTGGTGGCATGTCGAGAGAGTGCTAGAGGCAAATCTTCTTTATCAATACCGCACCCATCATCTCTAATTTTAATTAATCTGGCGCCACCCTGTTCAATATCAATAATGATTTGTTGTGCGCCCGCATCAAAACAATTTTCTACTAATTCTTTAACGACAGAGGACGGTCGTTCTACTACTTCGCCCGCGGCAATTTGGTTAACTAATTGAATTGGCAGTGAATGAATACGCATTTGCAGTGATATTAAGCTTGATGTGTTAAGAAATTATACCCTAGAAGTTATTTTCTAGATTAAAGAAAGCAGTTATGTAAAGCGATATAAACTCCACTGTGGTAAATAGCTGACAAGGATTGTTAGGCTAACGCTAATATTAATTCGCGTTTTACAAAATGAATGTTAGGAGTGCCTAAACTTAGGTGTTAGAATGTCCGCCAATAAACCAGAGAGTCTGTCCTGGTTTGTCATGTACCGGCTTTTACTCTCCCTCACTATAGTGATTAATATGAAACGTAAACACTCAACAGATAGCCATAATGCCCATAAGCAAAAGTTGCAAAAACAAGCTATCGCATTTCATGAAGCCGGTCATGCCGCCGCCATTTATTTAAATAATAAAGCGCATAACCTCCCACCCATTTATTTTCAAATTATTATCAATGATAGTCAGTTTATTATTGATGCCAATGACACTTGCTTTCAGGCGATGCATGATCAATGCACCTCAAGAGTAGACGGCGGCCGTTTAATTGAAGATTTTGTACCTAACATTGCTGACTTAAGTAAAGACCTTTTGGTGCAAGAAGGGGTGGTTTTAACCTCAACAGCGGCGTATTTAAGCGCTTTTGATGCGGATATTATCAACTTATTAGTCGGGCCTTTAGCAGAAGCTAAGTATTCTTATAGTCGAGATGATGAATTATTTACCCTTAAAATGGTTAATCTAGCGGCTTTAAAAAATTATGGTGGCGAAGCTGACTTAGAATTAGTGCATGAATACATAGAGAGCTTCTCTAAAAATGAGACATTACAAGAAGCTAAAATGGCTGAGCTGTTTAAGCAAGCGTGTGAATTTGTTGGTCATGCCGGTCACTGGCAAGCCATTACTAAATTAGCTAACTACATATTGCAGGTTAATAAAAATGTGATTAGTTGCGAAGAGGTGGAAGCGGTACTGGTATAATAAGTTTTGATGTTTGAATACTATTTACCAGAGGTTTTTTGATGTCTTTTGTTCAACTCGGCTTAATCGATGAACTCCTTAAGGCGGTAGCTGATCAAGGCTATACCACGCCCACTCCCATACAACAAAAAGCAATCCCGCTTATTATAGAAGGTAGGGATGTTTTAGCCGGTGCGCAAACCGGTACCGGTAAAACTGCTAGTTTTACTTTGCCCTTATTGCAGCGTTTAGTTGCTACCCATAATCCAGAGCAAAATCCGCGGCGAGTGCGCGCTTTAATACTAGTGCCTACCCGTGAATTAGCGGCGCAAGTTTATGAAAACGTGATTGCTTATAGCAAATATTTGCCCTTGCAGATTCAATCTGTCGTGGGTGGTGCGAGTGTAGGCATGCAAACCCGTGACCTAAAACGCGGCTGTGATATTATCGTGGCAACACCTGGGCGCTTAATTGATCATGTTAATCAACGTCATGTTAATTTATCCAATATTGAAGTCTTAGTGCTAGACGAAGCAGATAGAATGTTGGATATGGGCTTTATGCCGGATATTAAACAGATTATGACGCTGGCGCCTAAAAAGCGTCAAAGCTTATTGTTTTCTGCAACGGTGCCCAATGCGATTAAATCTTTAGCTAGCCAGTTATTAAATAACCCCATAGAAGTAGAAGTGGCTAAGCAAAATGCGACGGCCGAAAATGTTACAGAGTTGGTGTACGGTATTGGACGTGAGTATAAACGCGAATTAATCTCGTATTTGATTGGGAGTAATAATTGGAAACAAGTGCTGATTTTTGTGCGTACTAAGCACGGTGCTGATCGTCTTGAGAAACAACTAATAGAAGATGGCATACGCACGGCAGCTTTGCATGGCGATAAAACTCAAGGGGCGCGTAATAAAGCCTTAGAACAGTTTAAAACCGGTAAAGTGTCCGCTTTAGTGGCGACAGATATTGCGGCACGCGGTTTAGATATTGATGATTTACCGCATGTGATTAACTTTGATTTACCGCAAGTGCCAGAAGATTATATTCATCGTATTGGTCGTACCGGTAGAGCCGGATCAAGTGGCGCGGCTATCTCATTAGTGTGTCCAGAAGAAGCTTGGCAATTAGTGGAAATAGAAAAACTACTTAAACGTCACATTCCACGGGTAGAAGATACCGGCTATGAACCGGTGTCTTTAAAAGTGATGGATGCGCCTAAAAAGAATGCGCCTAGTGCTAATGGTAAAAAAGATTTTCGGCATACTAAAAAACCAGGGGCTAAGGCAGCAAAAGCGCCTGCTGGCAGAGGTGCAGGGGGTCAACGAGCGGATTCCAGAGGTAAAGGAAGATCAAATTCTAGAGGTAAATCTTAAAGCTAAACTGATTACTGTTGAGTTGTTGATTTAAAACACTCAGGCTTAATTAATAAGATTAAGCCTGAGATTGTTAATAGTTACATCGTTAATCAAACAAGATGCTATGTCAAATAGGCGAAGATGTTTATTAATTGCCAACGGCGACACTAATCACATCACTCCATTGCCCTACTTGGGCATCGTGGTAATGGTAAATAGCCTTATATTTCCAAGCTGCACTGGTCCCGGCAGGGGGCAAAGGTGAGGCATCTGGGGTATTGGGTTCGGTGTTCATCGTCAGTAACACAAAATTAGCGCCATCACCACGATCAACCCATATTTCAATAGCGGTAGCATCCCCTTTAGTCCAGACAATAGTGGGGTGCCCTGCGTTATTTTGTAAGCTTAAAATGGGTTTCCACGTAGAAGGATCAATCGGGCTATGCGTACCCACCAACCATAAGTCTTGGCCAATAGCCGCCGTATAGTTTTTGTTGGTTTTAATGCGAGCCACTAACTTAGATAGGCGCGGAATAATACCCGGTACAACGGCCGCAGGTGTCGGTAAAACTAATAAAGGGGCCACCGGCCAAGTGGCAGTAGAAAAGCCAGGAGTACCGTCGCGTGATAGGTTCTTATATTCAGTCCATGCTTGCCCATAAGCTTGCATATCGAACATAGATTGGAGTGTGTATCTAAAGCTCAGTGCATCCGCTAAGACACCTGCGATATCCTCAGCGCTAATGGCGAGTACGGTTTGATATTGGGTTAGATTATTGGCTAAATGATCTAGTAAGTCAGCTTTGCCGCTGTCATTAGTCGGCATATAGTAAGTCGTGCTCATCGGTAATATCCTTAGAAAAAGGGCGTGCTATACAAGAGTGGGCAGCTTAAAAGAGATAAACTGCAAAGAGGTGCCCATGTTTCTAAGGCCTTACGATGCATCCAGCCGAACATAAATCGTAATAGTGACTAACGAGCTTACTCTAACACGTTATTTAAGCTCTAGTGTTAATTATAATTCAACTCTGCGCCTTTAATGGTTAAGCTGATGATTCTAATGGGTGTCTGTGGGCGTTGTTCCGCGTGTTTGGAGGCTTGATAAAGTGGTTAGGGATACTTGAGAGACGTCTCGGTTATAACTTAAGGCGATTTGCGTTGTTTAGTATGGAGTCTCAACGACTAGTTAACACGGTTCCACACTCTGTTGACACATCTAGCAACCTTTGCCAGACGTGTTGAAAATATTGCCACAAGCCGCAAGAAGTTGTCGGCTCAAATTGTATGATGGCGAGACGTGTCGCAAGGCTTGCTAACCCTGCCTCAGACTACTCGACACTTGTCGCCAATTGCTTAAACCTTGTCAACAGATGCTCGAGACATGTCGTCAGAGTGTGGAACCGTGTTATGAGAGTCGAGACACGCTGTAAAAGAGTAATAGTGCAGGGCGGGGTAATCAATAAAATCTAATTTTGAACTGTTATGAAGACTGATTGGCTCTTGATTTCTGTCCTAAATAATCGCAACACTGCTTCAAGATGTTATGAACAAACGACCTATCCGCGGCACTTAGGTCAGATATCCAAGATGTAAAAATTAACGCATCGTCATCAGCCATCTGTGGTTGTTCGGCTAATAAGTCAGCAACGGAAACCAATAATAAATCCGCTAATTTCTCAAGTGTACCCAGTGAAGGCAAATGTTTGCCTCGTTCAAATCTAGATAAAGTCTCAGGTTCAATTCCCATTCTTTCAGCTAATTGCGCCTGGGTTAGACCAAGTTCTCTGCGCCTGTTAGCAATATTTTTTGATAAGCGAATCCCTATGGGTTCCTTTTCTGTACTTGTTTTATTTAGTGGTGATGAGTATTTGTCAGTCATAAATGTCGTATTTAAATTCAACATATATGGTTGACCTAAAAATAGTTTCATGAAAGAATTGGATATGTTGAATATTTAAACAACGAATTATGTTGTTTTATGTGTTTATTTAGAGAAAATATTATTTAGGAACTGTTCGTGAATAAAGATTTAATGATTGAAGATATTAAACGACTTGCAGGTATTGGCGACCCAATAAATTCGCCCAAAGCATTGGTGTTTGTGCCAAAAGAGACTGATGTAGCAGCAATGAAGACTCTTATTGATAAGTTAAAAGCGATTGATGGAAGTGAGATGCAGAATTGGAATGAGATTGATATTAATGGCGTTAAATACTGGGCGACTGGAATAACTAACGATAAGTCCACAAACGCATAATAGTTATTTTTTAAATGACTGTCTTATCAAAAAAGAATCAATCTTAAATAACAAAAGTTTATGAACAATACTCATCTAAAACCAGCGCCTTGGACCGCTTGGCGCACGTATAAAACCGCATCTAAAGAAACGCGATCCATTATTGCTAATGAGCGTGATCACACCAAAGTCTTTTTAGATGACTTGTCGGCTGAACTTTGGCATGAGATAGAAAAAGGCATCAGCTACCAAAACTTATACGCTTTAGCTACTGAACTAGAGGTTGCAGAAGAGTTAGATGGCTTATTAACTGAGTTTAAAGAATTGGGTTTATTAGTTGATCCTGATCATAACGGAAACAATAAACCTTTACCTGTGCCAACAGCAAAGCCACTTGAGTTTGCTGACAATATAAAACCAGAAAATGACTTCCAGTCTTGGGTGATGGCTCAAGGTTTTATGTATTCAACGCATTGGGAATTAACTTATCGCTGTAATGAGCGTTGTGTGCATTGTTACAATCCCGGTGCGGCACACTCTGATTTTGAAAAACCAGATCGCCTTAATAATGAATTATCAACCGAACAAGTCATTACCAGCCTTAAACGTTTGGCTGAGGGCGGTGTTTTTCATCTAACCTTATCCGGCGGCGAAATTATGCTGCGCAAAGATTTCTTTGAAATCGTTGAGGCAGCGCGTCAATTAGGTATGGCGGTTAATATTTATACCAATGGCCTAAAGCTGGATGAAGCGAATATTAATAAACTGTGCGACTTATGGCCGTCTACAGTTAGCTTTTCAATTTATAGTCATGTGCCCAAAGTTCACGATGATATAACACGGGTGCCAGGGTCATTTGATAAAACCGTTACTGCCCTTAAAGCGATGAATGAACGAGGCGTGCGTACCAGTCTAAAGTCTGTACAAATGTCACATACACTAAAAAGTTATGTTGGTACGCTAGATTTAGCCAAGGAATTAAACGCAGCACCAGAAACAGAAATCGGTTTAAGTCCTGGCGTCGATGGTGCTATTGCGCCGATGTTAATGTCTACCTCAGATCCCCAAGAACTCATTCTTGCTGCTATGACAGAAGGTTTCCCTATCTTTGTCGGTACTGAAGAAAATAACTACGGCGAGTTTATCAAAGACCAAAAAGCGACGGTCTGTGCAGCAGGTTATGCCGGTTTAAACTTTTCAGCCGATGGGTCAATCTATCCTTGTAATTCATTAACCATCAATTCAGGTAATTTACATACCGATGATCCCTTGGATATTTGGCATTCCGCATTAGGGCAACGCGCACAAATAACAGACGTGCAAAAAAGCAACCTGCAAGAAACCGATAAAACACTTGCGCTCAATGAAACCACTAAAAATCTTGCGGCATGGCAGGATGTAAGGCTTGAAGATTACGAGGAATGTAGCACGCATTTACGTTGTCGCTGGTGTACCAAATGTCCGGGCATGGCTTTAATGGAAACCGGTAGAGCCTTGGCACCATCTACCACTAATTGCCGAACGGCTAATGCCCGTATGTTTGCTGCTTTGCTATTAAGAAGTGGTGAAACACGTGAGTCTGTGGCAGCTGCCTTTAATTTGGCTGAAAATTATGGCTCGCAGCAACCGTCAGAACGGCCTGAAATACCTGAACCCGCTCGCGGTACAGCGAATCATCTTGATCCAAGAACTTCCTTGGAGAGCTTAAAAAAATCAGATGAAACCGATCAGTCTCAAACCTATGTAACAGCATACGGTGAAACATGGCTTAACTATGGTTCCAAATGGAATGTCCAGTCATTGCATGCATTTGAGCCTATCAGAGAACAATTTGCATCTTTACAAGTGAAGATGGACTAAATTCTATTACTATTTAGTAAAGAGTACGGGAACATCCACCGTTTAAGGGGTGAATTTATGAGATTAATAACATGAAAAAATTAGGCGTTTCAAAAGTAGTATCTGTAGAACGTAAACCTTTAACTGGTTGCCCTTCTCAGACCGACGCTAACTGTGGTGTTAACTACAGAAGTTAATGCGTTTGTGAGGTGGCTGCATGGTCACCTCATTTAATTTTTAACATGGAATAAGGGTATAAAAATGAACACACTATCGCCTACAGAAGAAATGAGGAAATGGATTAACATTAGTACAGATAATGAAATTTTTACAAAAAATGAAATTAGTTTTGCTGAATGGCTTCAATTAACTAACAATCAGGAAATAAATCATTGCAAAGATGGACATACCATAATATGTAAAAAAAATGAAAACGATGAGATATTTGCAGAAGTTGTCACCGTTAAGCTCGGTAATTTAGATATCATCTGTTCGGAATGCATAGAAAAATTAAAAGAAAAATACAAGCTGTAAGTCCTGTAAGTGGATCCAAGTGAACAAAAGATTTAGCACCCATAATTAAAAAATGATGTTTTAAAAGTGATGATTTTATAAAAATTATGAATAATAAATAAAAAATTATGGAGCGAATTCTAGTTATATTACCCAGTGGGATAGGAGATGCTATTCAAAGCTTCGTTGGCTTTCGTATCATTGAATCATATTACAAAGAATCCAGAATTGTTGTCTTAGTTGGATCTAATATAATTAAGTTACTTTCAAAGCAATTTCCAAAAATAAAGTTTGTGTCTAATAGATCATTTGCATTCTTTGAATCAAAGCAGCAGTTTGACCTTCTAATAGACTTCAACGGTTTACCTTGGTTAAAGGCCAAACTGCATCTTCATGAGTTTCATAAAACTATTGCTCATACCTGTTTCACGGATAAAGCCATTATGGATGGAGCCGATTGTATTTATGTTAATGACACTCCTGTAATAAATACTATTTTCTTTGATGCCAACGGTTATGAGCCTAAGCCGGCTTGGACGCTGTATGCCAAGATGGCAATGTTGGCTTTACCGCAAGATGAGGCATCTGAATTACCATCTTTAACTCAGCCTGTTTTAACTAATAAAAAATCAACTATTAGAAGAGTGAAAAGTTCTGGAAAAACTGTCATTGGGTTAATTCCTGGTGGTTCCTCTAAAGAAAAGCACTGGCCGATCAGTAAACACTTGAGATTTATTAAGCTCATTAAAAGCAATAAAACTGATATTCGAGTATTTATTGCTAGAAGTGAATTGTGCTACATGAAACATTTTACCCGTCAGGGTATTAAAGTTATTTTTAATCAACCCATAGATAAAATTTATGATTTTAATCGGGATTTGGATTTTACAATCGCTAATGATACGGGATTAATGCATATATCTGGTGCGTTAGGGATTGGGATATTAGGTATTTTTCTTGAGACTACGCCAAAAGTTTGGTTTACCTACCTTGCTAATAATCAAGGTTTTATAAAGAATCCGAAATATCAGCCCAAAAGACGGCATCAATCATCACCCTCTGTTTTGGATGTGTATAGATACGCTAATTTCTTACAGAATAAATCCAGAAATCCGGTCGCTCAGCATAAGCAGTTCAAAAAGTTGGGTCGTCAAATCATGTTGCACGATTAAGTGAAGAAACGTCTCATCTCAGTAACTGAAAATTGTTTAAATCAAAGCATTAATATCGATTACGACATTGTGGTTTTATTGCCCAAGATTTTAGGTGATGCCATGATGAGCGTTCATGCACTTAGGTGTTATCAAGAGTTTTTTATAAACGCTAAGGTATTAATTATCACAGAGTTGATCTATAAAAACCTCTTTATGATTATTTTTAATGATGTCACCGTTAAGTCTTATTCTGAAATTTCCGGGTTGTTGTCTTCTGAAAAGATGATAGATTTTAGAGGTGATGAGACCTCAAAATTAATAAAGACACATTTTAATTGTAGCGAACAATATGCCTTCGACTTTAGAGAGGAGTTGGCAATAGCGGTAGTCAAAAATACCGCGCAATATGCTATTAAGTTTTCTGATATTAATGCAAAGTTTGATCAAGAAGATGCGCGTAATCAACATGCTTGGTTTATGGATATTATGTTGGTTTCTAAAGCCTTTGATGTGCCTTTAAGATATCCTCGTCAAGGTCTAAAACAATATGGATCAAGTGATAATACAGTATCCATTATAAAAAACATCGTATGTTTTCCGTGTGGCTCAAATAGTTTAAAACATTATCCGGTAGAACATTGGTTATTGATTATCAGACAGTTAATCAATGCAGGTTTTAATGTGACCGTGTTTTTAGGCGATACAGAAAAATTCCACGAAGCTCAGTTTTCAGCGCTTGCACCTACTTTTTTAAATACGCCTTTGAAAAATATTGTAACGAAATATTTTGACAAAGAAACGTTGGTTGTGGCAAATGATTGCGGCCCTTTACACGTCGCTGCTTTGTTTGGCATTAAAGTGATTGGTATTTTTGGCCCAACGAATGAAAAAATTTGGTTCCCCTATCAGTACGGGCAAGTAGTCAGGGGGCTTAATAGTGAGTGGCCAACGACAAACGAAGTGTTAAACGTGATAAATCACTGTACTGCTATGTGATTATCATGAAACTAAATTTGTCTGGGGAGAAGC
>CAJADF010000107.1 GCA_903938485.1 uncultured Methylococcaceae bacterium | reverse complement strand
GTTGCTGGCTGTTAATGTTTGATTTTGAGTCGCCGTACCCGTAATTAACACATTACCGGTAGGTAAGTCATTGACGTTCGCTACCGCCGTTGTTGCAGAACTGGTAACGCTTTCTGCCGTGCCTTGTAAATCCGTGTAACTGGCTTGAACCGTAATCGCTTTACCGACTTCCCCTTGCGTTAGGGTATAAGTTGAGCCTGTGGCTCCAGAAATAGCAGTCCCGTTTGCTAACCATTGGTAGCTGATAGTACCTAAACCATCAACATCAGCCACTGTATTACTGACACTTAAGATTTGATTCTGTGCAGCAATACCATTAATTGTTACATTGCCCGTAGGCGCATCATTTACTGGTGTAACATTTATCGTTACTATTTTCGCAACTGTATCAATATCTACACCGCCATTTGATGTACCGCCATTATCTTGGACTTTAAATCCGAACGTTGCATAACTAACACCGTTACCGTTTAATCCGGGCATGTATACTAGTTTATTGTTCGAAATATCAATGGGTAATATTACTTGGCCTACTGTGACATTTAGACCATTTAGCGTTAGGGTTCCCGCAGTTGGCAAACTTGAAATTATTACCGATTTCAAACTATTACTTTCAACATCTGTAAACGCAAAAGCATTTATTCCAATCACTAATGCAGTATCTTCTAGTGTTGATATCGTTGTGTTGATACCTACAGGAGCATCATTAACCGGCGTCACGTTTATCGATAAAGTATTTACAGATGCATCGGTATTCGCCCCACCATTCGCTGTGCCACCATTGTCTTGCACTTGAAATCCAATACTGGCATATGCATTTCCATTGCCATTAATACCGGGTGTATAACTTAATAGATTAGCAGCAATATCTGCAGCCGTTACAAATTGTCCTGTTGTTACGTTAACACCATTGAGCGATAGAATCCCGGCAGCGGGTATACTACTGATATACACCCCTTGTAAGGTATTATTTTCGATATCAGTAAATCCAAATGCACTGGTACCTAAAATCAACGCAGTATCTTCAAGTGTCGTCAATGTTGCATTAATACCTGAGGGTGGGTCATTAACCGGTGTTACATTAATAGTTAACGTTTTAGCGGTAGGATCAAGATTTACACCGCCATTCGCTGTGCCACCATTGTCTTGAACTTGGAATCCAAAACTTGTATAAGCCAACCCATTTGCATTAGATGCCGGTGTATAAACTAAGGCATTGTTCGAAATATCAGTCACTGTTATGGTTTGACCGACTGTTACTGCATTTCCCTTTAGCGCAAGTAATCCTTTAGCGGGTAACGAACTGATTTTAACAGCTAGTAAACTGTTGCTTTCTAAATCCGTAAATTGAAATGCGCTCGTACCAATACTAAAAGGCGTATCTTCTAAGACTGTTATACTATTGCTAATGCCTATGGGCGCATCATTAACCGCTGTAACCGATACTTGCGCTTGCACAGGGCTTGTTGCAGTGAGCATACCTCTACTATCAATAGCAACGGCTGTAAATGCGTTTAATAGACCGTTTGCATTTGCCGCCGGCGTCCAATAGCCACTAAGATTGGCATCTATCTTATTGTTAGTCGTTGCATTCCATGGCGTTGCGGTTGATGGCGTCTGTCCAATCAACAGCATCCCTGAGGTTAGGGTATTTATTACAAAGCCATCGATAGTACCACTAGGATCAACCGCATTACTATCCGCTAATAAACTGCTGAAAGTAATTGATATTTGAGAATCTTCTTTGACAGTCCCAATATATGTCGTAAATGCTGTAAATGTAGGGGGAATAAAATGACTTATTAATTCCGCTTTTGACCAAATAACATCCAAAAACTCGAATTGCGTAATTTGATTGTAAGTCGCAGAAAAGAAATTACGAATTGTTAATTCATCCACACCTGCATAATTCAATACTAGGTCATTATTAACTTGTAATGCTGATGTAATATCAGTGGAATTAATATCTGTAAATTTTATGACATCACTACCGGTGATACTGTTGGATTGCAAAATAGTGTCTGTACCATTGCCCACAGAAAATGCGAACGTATCATTACCTAATCCGCCCGCTAATACATCTTGACCAACCCCACCAATGATAGTGTTATTTAAGTTGCCACCTGTAATTACATCATTTCCATCACCGCCATAGAGATAATTATCTTGCCCATTAACGCCGGCTATCGTGTCATTATTAAAACTACCTATACCGAAATAGGTATTTTCAACCTGAGCGGTAGACCAATTAACACCGTCACTGAATTGAAATTGACTTATTTGGTTATTATTTTTTGAATAAAAATTTTGAATAGTTATTTGATCATTGACACCATAACTCAGTATAAGATCATTGTTTACTTGATTAACGCCGGTGATATCCGTTGAAACAACATCGGCAAATAAAAGAGTATCTACATTATTAAATAAATTGACTTGGGCTTGTTCAATAGTATCTGAACCATCACCAATCGAGAAAACAAACGTATCATCTCCTGCACCGCCTATTAACGTATCGTTACCCGATAATGCTTCTATTAAATCGTTTCCGAGACTACCTGTAATTGATTCAGCAACACTGGTACCCAAAAATACTTGACTACCATCGTTAAAGACAAATTGCTGACTTGCTAAATTACTTAATAACGTGTTTGTTAGCAGAATACTATTCGTTAATAGATTTGATGGATCGTTATATTGAATCAGTACATCAACGCCAAGTTGTTTTATTACTAAGTTTGCAGCACTATAACCGACATCAAAAACTATTGTATCCGTAGGTCCTAATAAAATAGTACTTTGTAAATTTACAGTATTAAAATTTATGGTAGTCATTACTTTGGAACTCTTAATTGAATAATTTACTAAACAGCTAATTTGAATGTTATCTATAATTCTTATTAACCAGTATTTCAAGCTTGC
>CAJADF010000106.1 GCA_903938485.1 uncultured Methylococcaceae bacterium | reverse complement strand
GCATTACCATAATATAACCAAATCGCTGGCTCAGTTTCTTTTGCTAAGTCGGCTGGCAACTTAACCCAAATAAAAGCCATTTCATTAATTGGATCTAATTTTTCTATATAAAATTTTAACGGAGTTTTTTCATCTGGCCCTAACACACGAATATCTTTGCCCTTTTCTGCCACATCAGCAAATTGGGTAAAGTTACCCGTATGTAATCTAACCAATGCATAAGCAGAGACTGGAATTGTTAAGCCATCTGTTTTTATCTTTTCTGCATCAATAGTGATTTTTTTCTTAAATCCCCAATCATCACTCCACCAGGCAGAAGCCATTGTTGGGATTAACATTAGCACTACTATCAAAAAACTAAACCGTTTCATTTTTTCTCTCATTTATAAATCAATAACCTGATTATCACAAAAACTCATTACACTATTATTACGAACGCGAATTGACTTAATCACCAAAGCCTAAAATATCAACACTTAGCATACCTAATACTGTATCTTTTTTCTTCTTTTTATCATCTTCATCATTCATGCTTGACTGAGCTGTTTGGGTAGCGCTTGCCGAAGCATTGCTTGCACTGCTTAATGCAGCTGAATTACTAACAGGCGCAGCGGGTGCGCCCGTTACCCCACCCGCACCCGCTTGAATTTGCGCAGCATTTGCCACTAAAGGTGTAATTAAGTTGATGCCAGTTCCTGCTATACCGGCTTCACCCGCATCTACTTTGCCATTCGGTGCAATAGGATTGACATTACCGGGAATAACCCCGCTCGGCGCAGCTGCACGAATACCACTACCACTGGTTATCTTAGGTGCTGGTATGACTAACTGATTATTCTGATCATAATAAGGTGGATCAATTGTTACTGCTAATGCCGATTTAGCACCTTTACCCGCATCAATATTACCAAATGAAGACCATAAGTTTATATCTCCACCACAAATGGTAAATATTCGTGAAGTATTTACATTAACGTTGTTATTGGCAACGATATTAATCTCGCCTTGAGTTTGTGCAACAATACCTAACTGATCGGCACCTTTAGCACCAGACCCACTGGGAGCAACGGCTAAACCTACATTAATTTGTCCTGTTGGTGTGTAAACATTAATATCACCACCTACAACGGTTTGTATTTTACTAAAAAACATACTTAAATCCCCTTGAGCAGCACTTTTAGGGAAGAATGCATCAGTAGCAACAAAACCATTTTCTGTTTTTAAAATAAAGTCTAATAAAGTTTTAGTGTCTTGCCCATCTAAGTCTGGTCCCGGCGCATAATAATTATCAAATATATCTTTAGAGACATTTCTTAATGCAACCCTGTCTGATTCCAGTTCAGGTAGTTTATTTATATTTTGAGTTTGAGCCAAGATTACCGGTGTTAATAAATCATTCAATTTAGTTTGTATGGTTAATGTACTATCTGAATTTAAATTTGCGAAAGCAATCAATGAATCATTCAATGTTAAAGTACTGTTACCCGTTTTTTCAATCATGAAAGATTGAATTAAGTATT
>CAJADF010000105.1 GCA_903938485.1 uncultured Methylococcaceae bacterium | reverse complement strand
GTTGAAAAGCCCTGCTTCTCCGATATTTACTGGTTGTGTGGTGGGGTAAGCTGTTGGGATGTAACACATAAACGTGACTTGACCGGTAGAAACGTCGGCTTGGTATGTGATCTGATCGCGGTAAACCTCAGTCACCAACGCAGTATCGCTATCGGCTGAAGCCGTGACGCCGGTGCCCACCGCAAAATGTGTTAATCGACTCGTAGTTGAGTCTTGGTTGATGAGTCGATCTACGAGCAATGTGAGGCCAACGTCAGTTATCGCGTTATGGGCGGTCTGCTCTGTAATAGGTTCAAATCTCTCCCCCGCAGCGAGGCGACGTTCAACCTCTTCTATACTGATGTTATGTTGCTCTGCTAACTTCGGTACGTCATACGTTCTGATCGTGACGTTATCCTTAACTTTAGTATCTAGGTCAAACATTCTGAAAATCCTACCGTTGCGTCGGTTGTTGTTAGGTGTGCGGGGGTGCCGTGCGCTTCCGTGCACGTTATGGCGGTCGTTGTGGTGAGATCGTTCACTGATGCGAGGATCAGGGTGTCACCACCAATCTCAAATTTTTGACCCGCCTTCGTCATGTCTTTGAAGTAGTCGCTCCACGTGTGTGATTGGCCACTAAGGGCGACGATCTCGTAATTGTAGAAGATAAAGTCGGTGTCATTGAGAGTCACACTCTCGATGAGATAGGTGCCACTGATGCTCAGATCTGGGAGTTTTATGGTGATAAGTTGCCCCGCGCCGAGACCGTCAATGTTGGTATAAAACGTGATGGTTTCGGGGGTCATCATATATTTGGTCAAGAGAGCCTCAGCCTCTTGGGTAGCCCACGCTACGTCGGTCGTGGCTCCGTCGTTATATATTGCCTCATAAATGCCAGTTCCTTCCCCTTCCTTGGCTGCTTGTGCAGTCTGTTCGGTGGGGTCTTCCACGTAATCGATGATGGGGAAACCGTACTGATATGTCACTTTTAAAGTCTGCTTTGACGTGAGCGGATGCCCCATGCCTGTGTCTGGTGAGTAACGCCACATCTCCGCGAGGTAGTTGACATGGAACTGGTCATCGGTGAGCAGACCTGTGGCTACAGTTGGTAAACTCGGCACAAGTGCAGACGTTCGCCACAATCGGAAGAGGTGGAAACCGCCGTCGAAGTAGTGTGTGCTGCCACTATCGTTACCAATGTAGGCGTCATAACTACTGTCGGCAGCCCACGCAGTGACGGTTCCACTTCCCGACGCGGTGAGGATCTGTGAATGGTCGTTGACCTTGACGATTGGTGTACTGTTCACAACCGTACAGTTCCACTCAAGCTGGATGTGGTACACTTTACCGGCTACGAACGTGTTGGCTGGCGTGGAGAACTGGGCATATTTAACTCCACCGGTGTCGTACCGCTTGATGACAAGGTTCTTGTTCGCATCATCAATGTAGACGATGTGTTTGGTCTTATCCCAAAGGCGGGCAGTTGGTTGGAAACTGCCAATGTAAATGATCCACTCCATCGTGTGCGCGGTAACGTTATCAATAGAGATCTGGTGGGGGATCTTGATATAGTCGTGCGTGTCGGTGAACCGCCAATAGCCCGCACCACTCGATACGGCTTGGTAGTTATTCTCGTAGGCGACCGCATCGCAACCTATGGCATTGGGTGATGTGTTGGTAAGTGTGGTGTCGGTGTCCTCAGCAAAGTCATATTTGACAGTGCAGTAGTCCTCATACGGCGTGAATTCCCTTGCTTGGTTGATTGTATTTGATGAGTCTGACCAATACCACGCCTTGTTGGTATCAACGCTCTCCACGCCGACGGTCTGCGTCACTCCGTCAACCGTGATTGTTGGCGTCTTCGCAACGGTGTATTGTAAGGTAAACG
>CAJADF010000104.1 GCA_903938485.1 uncultured Methylococcaceae bacterium | reverse complement strand
TTCTATTATGTTCGATGACAGAATTAATAATCTTTAACTAAACTCCATTTACACAAAATCTTGGATACCCTCTGTTTAGCAGCCAACAATTTTTCAAGCAGGCTTCACAAAGTTTCTTCCTGTGTAAACAATTTTGTAATCGGTGCTGACAAAATTGTTTAGCGGCCAACAATTTTTCAAGCAGGCTTTAAAAAGTTTTTTCCGGTCTAAACAATTTTGTAATCGGTGCTGACAAAATTTTTCAGCGGCCAACAATTTTTCAAGCAGTCTTTGCAAAGTTTTTTCCGGTCTAAACAATTTTGTAATCAGTACGGGCAAGTTTTCAAGCAGAGTTTATAAAACTTTCTCAGATATAAATAATTTTGTAACCAGTGGAATCATATTTTTTTAAGTGGAAAATAATTTTTCAAGCAGTCTTTACAAAATTTTTCCGGTCTAAACAATTTTGACAGCATTCGTTACAAAATTTCTTTATATTGTCCCCCCTATGGATAATCCTGCCGGGTTGGCCTGACCATTATTTCACTAATGTGCACATGCGGGGGCTGGCTCACCATAAAATGAATAGTATTGGCGATATCTTCACCGATTAGCAAGGGGCCAAACTTTTCGGTAAAGCCATTTACCATAGTCTCGCTGTAGCCTGCCGCCTCTTGAAACCCACTTAATAATAAACCTGGCTCAATCAATGACACCCGAACACCCTTGGGGCCAATCTCTCGACGTAAGCCTTCGGCTAAAGCATGTACGGCAAATTTTGTTGCCCCATACACTGCACTAAAAGGTGAAATATTACGCCCAACAACCGAACCTATAATAATGATGTCAGCGGGAGTACTTGGATAATGCTCCGCTTGAGACGCGACCAGCAGACGTGCCGACTTTTGCAGTAATTCTAAGGTACTGGTAACATTAATCTGCAGGATTTTTTCGAATTCTGCGATATCACTCTCCATCACAGAACCACCCAAACCACGACCCGCATTAGCCACGACAATATCCGGATATTTACCAAAACGCGCCAGAGCAGCCGCAAATAAAGTATCAATAATGCCCGCAGAGGTTATGTCACCAGACACCCCAATAAAATCCGCACCCAGCTCCGTTTCTAATGCAACTAACTTTTCAGCATTACGGCCCGTACCGATAACACTAATGCCTTCTGCCACTAACTTTCTGGCTGTGGCCTCACCTATTCCCGATGTAGCGCCAGTTACCAAGGCTATACGCTTAAAAGTTTGTTGCATCAAATCCTCCATTAAAAAATAAAACTAAATCTCAATTACACTTTATCGTAAATCAAGAATTCCCGCATCATGCCCATATCCTCATGTTCAAGATTATGACAGTGATACATAAATAAACCCGTAAAGTCTTGAAACGGCTTGATGATTCTTACGGTTTCACCGGGCATCACTAATACCGTATCCTTTAAACCGCTGTCAATAAAGCCATCCCGCACCGTGGCATAATCTTCTGCATGATTGGCATTAATGGACCGACTCACAATCTGAAACTGTTGCCCATGTAAATGAATCGGATGTGCCATAGACATCATCATGCCCATGCCGCCGCCATGCTTCATGCCACCCATGCCCATACCACCACCATGCCCACCTGCCCCATGATCATGGAAAATCTCCATTAACTGGATGCTATTCAGCTTAATGCGTTCTGTGGGTAATGGATCATTAAAAGCATAGGCTTTACCATTAAGCAGCATAGCCATAGGACTTTCAGAAATGGCAATAGGCAAGGGATTATTAGGATTAGCTGTGTCGCTAAGAGCATGACGCGCAATAGTTGATAATTTACTCGGTAACTTAGGACTATCGCTGACTTTTTTAGTGACATGCGCCGTAAAAATTGAGAAATCACTTCCCACAGGTAATTTATTGGCATGCATCATCATGCCGCCCATACGCTCAGCCATTTTAGGTAATACCCCAGAAAAGCCTAAACTACGTAACACTAATTGGGCGCCCACATTACGCCCACTAAAATCAGCCCATACATCTAAACGCTCACCCGGCGCTAACATCACATAAGGTTTAACGTCTGGCTGTTCTAACAAGCCGCCATCAACGCCAATTACCGTAATCGGTGTGCCATCATCCCAAGCTAACTTATAAATTCGCGCATTAGAACCATTTAAGACCCTTAAACGATAAGCTCGACTTTCAACATCGATTTGGAAGTTTGGTTTACCATTAACCAAGATTTGATCACCATAATATCCCACCATGTGATCATGTCGGTTACTGGCATACACTAACTGGTTTTGTTGATCAAAACGACGATCCTGTATGACAATAGGTAGTTCATAAGCACTGGATGGTAATTCTAAAGCGGCCTCTTCTTCATCACGCACAAACAAAGCACCCGCTAAGCCGTTATAAACCTGGGTGGCGGTGGCTTCATGCGCATGTGGATGGTAAATGTTCATCCCTGCTCTATTCAAGACTTCAAATTCATACACTAAAACAGCACCCGGCAGAATCGCATACTGCGGATGCCCGTCCATATTGGCTGGCACATGTAAACCATGCCAATGCGTCACTGATGGCTCAGGCAATTGATTGTGCAGGTTGATCCTAACTTTCTGGCCTTTGTGTAGATTAATTAACGGCCCTAAGTAAGATCCCGGAATATCTATTAAGGTGTCTTTAGGCCCGGTTTTTAATACCGCAGAGTAGTGCTGAACTTTAGTCTGTTGGCCGGGTAATATCGCCACTGACCCCAGACTACAAAATAAATCAAACTCTACATCCGCTTTAAAATTTGCACTTGCTTTGTTCGGGGCCTCTTTGGGAAACCCTTGCATGTCTCCCATTGCTGATAAAATGTTTGGAAAACTAGCAAAAGCCGCTAAACCGAAAGTGGACTGACCTAAAAAGCGTCGACGCTGAATATTTGTTGCACTTGCCATACTAACCTCCTGAGCTAAAAACACCCTTTCATTATAATTATTAGGGTTTATGAGCGGCTGAGTGTATAGGAGTTAAAATGACTGCACAAGCAGTAGATTTATATTATGAATCGTACACATTTAACTAATATTTAGTATCATTAACGCTGATAAAATTATTGATGCGTTAAATCCTCGCATCAATTAACAGACACGACCCATTGTCTTAAGCCCAGATACCCGTGATGAATACCTATTTTGAAGTTTTTCCTTGGAGTAAGAACCTAGAGACTGGCATTGCTCAGATTGATGGGCAACACCAAGAGCTGGTTAAGCTTTTAAATTTATTAGCGGCGCATTTAGCCGATCGATCAAACTCAATTGAGCTTCAGCATGTGTTTAAACGACTCATTGACTACTCAGACTTCCATTTTAGTTGTGAAGAAGCGCTTTGGCAGAAGCACTTCAAAGAAGATGATTGGTATCTAAATCACCATCATACTCATCAAAGTTTTATCCAAAAGATTGCTGAATTACAAATCGAAGCAAAAACAAAAGCTATAGATGAAGTATTAGGCAGCGTACTCGGGTTTTTGACTCATTGGCTGGCGTATCACATTTTAGACACGGATAAACGCATGGCTAAAGTCTTACAAGGCCTTGAAAAGGGTTATTCATTAGAGATCGCCAAACAACATGCCGATCATGAAATGAGTGGTGCGATGAAAACTCTTATTGATACTGTTTTAAATATGTATGACAGTTTATCAGCGAGAACCATGGAACTGCTTAGAGAAAAATCAGAACGTATTCGTGCAGAAGAGGCATTAAAAACCAGTGAAAAACGGTGGCAATTTTTACTTGATGAATCCGGAGATGAAATATGGGACTGGAATATCATCAATGATGAAATATACACCTCTGCTGATACGCTTAATTTTTTAGAGTTAATTAGCGACAACGCTCAACAGAAAGTCCGCGCCCATATTCACCCAGATGATCGTATCCGCTTTGATGAAAGCCTGCAAGCGCATCTTGATGGCGAAACGCTTATGTTTACCAACGAGCATCGCGTTATCCATCCAAATAACACATGGGCATGGATGCTAACACGCGGCAAAGTCATCAGTCGTGACGCTCAAGGTGCGCCCTTACATATGATAGGGACACATACCAATGTTACAGATCGTGAAATGGCCATTTTGGTTTTTAATAATTCACGAGAAGGTATGATGATTACCGACAGAGATAATCATATTATTACGGTTAATCCTGCTTATACAAAAATTACCGGCTATAAGCCTGAAGAACTCGTAGGCCAAAACCCCAATATATTGAGTTCTGGTAAACACGATAAAAGTTTTTATCAAAATATGTGGGAACAAATCAGACATACGGGTATTTGGTCAGGAGAGATTTGGAATAGACACAAAAATGGTGAACTCTACTTAGAGTGGCTCAATATTAATAGCATTTATGAACCGAATGGTGCTATCCATTATCGGATTGCTATTTTTTCAGATATCACACACCAAAAACAAAATGAAAACTTGGTTTGGAAACAAGCCAATTTTGATGCATTAACCGGCTTACCTAACCGTAACATGTTAACTGAGCAAATTCGTCAACAGGTACAAAAAAATCAAATTAACGGCCTATCCATGGCATTGTTAATTGTTGACCTAGACCGTTTTAGAGAAATAAATAACGTACATGGCCACATTGCAGGCGACTTTGTTATTATGAATATTGCTCAACGGCTGCAAAATTGCGTGAGAGATAAAGATACTGTCGCTCGAATGGGCGGTGGAGAATTCGCTATCATTTTAACTGAATTAAATGAAATTAATTTAGCGGATCGAGTCGCACAGTCCATTTTAGACAGTTTAACGGCACCTCTCTACCTAGAAAAAGAAACCGTTTATCTCTCTGCGAGTATTGGTATTACCCTTTTTCCTGATGACGCTGAAGATGCAGCGACGCTGATTAAAAATGCCGAACAAAGCATGTATAAATCTAAACATGAAGGCAGAAATAGATATTGTTACTTCACTAAACTCATCCAAGATGAGGCGCAAGTTAGAGCACTATTTACGCACAACCTCTATAGTGCTATTCAATCGGATCAATTTGTTCTGCATTATCAACCCATTATTGAACTATCAACCGGTGAGATACATAAAGCTGAAGCACTGATACGCTGGCAACATCCCGAACTAGGCATGATTAGTCCAGGTGCCTTTATCCCAATTGCCGAAGAAACCGGCTTGATTATTGATATTGGTAATTGGGTATTTTATACAACAACTCAGCAACTCCAAAAATGGCGGGAAAAATTTGATCTGGATTTTCAAATCAGTATCAATTCTTCTCCTGTACAATTTTATAATGAAATCAAACATGATAGTCACAATGCTTGGTTTGAACACATGATCCAAATAGGCTTACCCAGCAATAGCATTGCTATTGAAGTAACAGAAGGTTTAATGTTAAAAAACAACCAATCCGTGTCTGACCAACTAAATGAATTTAGGGAGAATGGCTTTCAACTCTCACTTGACGACTTTGGAACCGGCTACTCGTCCCTGTCCTATTTACACAAATATAACTTTGATTATATTAAGATAGACCAATCATTTGTGCGTGATATGACCGAAAATTCAAGTCAACTCGTACTCTGCGAAGCCATCATTGTGATGGCTCACAAATTGGGTCTTAAGGTTATTGCTGAAGGCATTGAAACCGCCGAACAACGAGACTTACTCATTAAAGCGGGTTGTGATTATGGTCAAGGTTATTTTCTATCTTACCCAATACCCATTGATGAATTTGAATTACTCTTAGCAAGTAGCAACAATTCCACATCAAAAAAACAGTAATTTATAAATTTCACTCAATATTGTGATTTATAGCCTCTAAAAGGAAAGTGCATGACTCATCTAGACTAATAAATCATGCAAGCACCTAACTAACAAGGCAAATTACTTTTCTCTTTTTTACGTAAATGCCAACTGGTTAACTTTAAATTAGCATCATACGTTGCAACGGCAGTACAAGTCGCCGCTTTCATTGCAACTTCCTCAAGTGGCCATAAGGCTAACTCCGCTAAACCAAATGTAAAAACATCCGCCAAGGCATAAGGTACCACTCGCGTTTTAGATGCCTCATCCAACCCAGAGGTATATTCAAAATAATCTTGTTTATGACCACTTGCATCTTTATCCTCAAATTTTGGTTGACCTAATTTAGCAATAATTAAATACCTAGGTGTTCCAAGCACTATACCCGATAAATCGACCGGACCCGGTTGTATAGCCGCTTGATAAACAGAACAGCCCTGAATTGTAAACGCTAAAGCAATCAAAATTGTTTTATAAATACTCATATATTTCTCTGATGTAATTAATAATAATTAAAACAAATAACTCGTCAATAAGATTATCACAAATACAGCGACACCCACACTATTCATAATGGTGCTAAGTTACATACAAAGCGTTGAAGGCCTAAATTTAAGATTTATGATTGCTTTGGAATTATTTTGTATAAAAAATGTCTGACAAGCAGATTTATTAGCTATATGCTATTCCTAATATATAAACTATCTGAGGATTATTAAATGTTTAAAAACGTAATTTCACTCTTTGCTACTTTTACCTTATCAATATTTTTAAGTACTTCCAGTTTTGCAGCAGATGAACCCTCCATGCATGAAGTCTATTTAGCAGCAGATGCCGGTAAATTCTCAGAAGCTGAAGCAATGATGGATAAAGTACTCCAAGACCATCCTAATAGTGCAAAAGCTCACTTTGTTAAAGCTGAACTTAAAGCAAAACAAGGTTTATTAACAGATGCTAAAACTGAACTTAATAAAGCAGAAAGTTTACAACCGGGATTAGCATTCGTTAAACCAGAAACATTGCAGCATCTAATTACTCAATTATCGGCTAACACTGCAACGGTTGTAGGAACAACTCATGTAGAACAAAATTTCACCAGCGCCGCTAAAGAATGGTTACCCGCACTAGGTTTATTTATCGGTTTACTGCTCATTGTCTTACTCATTAGTTTTTTAACCAGAAGAAATAAACCCGGATTACCCACAAATTACCCTAATAATTATTCGAGCAACACACCTCATCCAAATGGCACAACGCCTTATGGTAACAACAACATGGGTGGAAATATGATGAACCAACCTATGGGTGGCCAAAGCTCTGGGTTAATGGGTAGTTTAGCAACGGGAGCAGCATTAGGTGCTGGCGTTGCGGCAGGTGAAGCATTAATTCACCATTTTTTAGATAGCGATGGACGTCCTGTACAACATACAGATAATTTTAACAACCCACCAGTTGATAACAATTCCTGGAATGATAATAATGACAACCAAAGCATTAACAACGATATGGGTGGAAATGACTTTGGTATCGCAGATAATTCGTCTTGGGATGATGATAGTTTCAGCGACGATGGTGGCGGCGATGACTGGACTTAATTAATTGCCTGTCTGTTCCATCGATTTACGTCGGTGGAACCGCCACCTCCATTACCTCCTGCACCTTAATCAATCTTAGTGATCTCGCGCTATGAAATATTCCAAAGATAGTCTTGATGAATCAGCATTTTGGAGTACTTCGATTGAACAACAACTGATGTTATTAAATTCGTCACTCAATGGTCTTAAGCAGAATATTGCACAAGATCGACTTAAGCACTATGGTGCTAATCAACTTAATGCTAAAAAACAAACCAGCACTTTAAAACTCTTTATTGCGCAATTTAAAAACTCCATCATTTTAATACTCTTGTTTGCAACAGGCTTATCTTTCTATCTAAATCAAAAAGTAGATGCCGCAATTATCTTAACGATTATTTTCATTAGCGGCAGTTTAGGCTTTTGGCAAGAAAAAGGTGCAGCAAATGCCATCAAAGATTTACTAGCCATAGTACAAATTACTGTCTGTGTGTTACGTGATAATAAGCCGCTCGAAATTTCCAGTGAAAAACTGGTTCCTGGAGATATTATTCATTTAAAAGCGGGCGATATTATTCCCAGTGATTGTTTATTAATAAGCTCAGAAAACCTATATATTGATGAAGCCCTATTAACGGGTGAAAGCTATCCCGTTGAGAAACAACCTGGGGTACTCAAGACTAACACGCCATTAAGTCAAAGAACTAACACGCTTTGGATGGGGACTCATGTTCAAAGTGGTTGTGGTACAGCACTCGTCATTAAAACTGGCCAATCGACAGAGTTTGGCGAAATATCTTTACGGATCAAACAAAAAGCCCCAGAAACAGAGTTCGAACGGGGCGTTAGACGCTTTGGTTATTTGTTAATGGAAGTCACCTTAATCTTGGTGATTCTAATTTTCGCCATTAATGTCTATCTGGCAAAACCTATTGTTGATTCGTTTCTATTTGCGCTTGCATTGGCAGTAGGCTTAACACCTCAATTATTACCCGCTATCATTAGCGTTAATTTAGCGCATGGTGCAAAACGCATGGCTGCACAAAAAGTAATTGTTAAGCAATTAGCCTCTATCGAAAACTTTGGGAGCATGAACGTTCTGTGCGCTGATAAAACGGGTACATTAACCGAAGGCACAGTGCATCTAAAAGGAACTTTAGACATAAATGCAAACCCAAGTATTAAAGTTAATCGACTTGCTTACCTTAATTCATTTTATGAAACTGGATTTAACAACCCAATTGATGAAGCCATCAGAAACTATAAAGATTTTGATGTACAAAAAGTTCAAAAACTTGCTGAAATTCCATATGATTTTTATAGAAAACGTTTAAGCCTATTAATCAAAGATCAAGACGAGACCTTATTAGTCACTAAAGGCGCATTAAGTAATGTTTTAGACATATGTAAGACAGCAGAATCAATTGATGGCGCTATCATTTCTATTGACGCGGTACGTGAACAAATTGAATTGAACTATGCGCAATTTAGTCAAGAAGGTTTACGTACCTTAGGGGTAGCCTATAAAAAGTGTCCAGCCCAAACCACACTTACCAATCAAGATGAATCGGAATTATGCTTTCTCGGTTTCTTAACATTCTTTGATCCTCCGAAAGAAAACTGTTCCAGGACTATCCAACAATTAAGAGATTTAGGGGTTACCCTTAAAATTATCACGGGTGATAATCATTTAGTAGCCGCCACTGTTAGCAAACAATTGGGGTTAGCCGATCATGAAGTATTGACTGGCCCAGAAATACATAAAATGAGTGATTTAGCGCTCATGAATCAAGTCGCTGATGTGGATTTATTTGCTGAAGTTGAGCCCAACCAAAAAGAACGTATCATTCTAGCCTTAAAAAAGGCTGGCTTTGTAGTCGGTTATATGGGCGATGGTATTAATGATGTGTCTGCTTTACATGCCGCTGATGTGGGTATTTCCGTAGATAGTGCTGCGGACGTCGCCAAAGAAACGGCGCAAATCGTCTTATTAGAAAAAGACTTAGGTGTCTTAGTTCAAGGTGTTAAAGAGGGGCGTGTTACTTTTGCTAATACCTTAAAGTATGTATTCATGGCGACTAGTTCTAATTTTGGCAATATGTTTAGCATGGCGGGCGCTTCATTATTCTTACCCTTTTTACCCCTATTACCCAAACAAATTTTACTAACTAACCTACTGACAGATTTTCCAGAAATGACCATCGCCTCTGATAACGTCGATGCAGAAATGATTGCGCAACCCAGAGGCTGGGATATTAAATTTATTAGAAAATTTATGGTTACCTTTGGTTTAGTCAGCTCAATCTATGATTACATGACCTTTGGTCTATTAATGTTGCTAAATGTATCTCCCGAAGAATTTAGAACGGCATGGTTTACTGAGTCGGTGTTATCAGCTTCATTAATCGTTTTTGTAGTTCGAAGTAGCCACGCATTTTTCAAAACAAAACCGAGTATTTACTTAAGTTTAGCGACCTTAAGTATAGTCCTTACAACCATCGGTCTTCCTTATACACCTTTAGCCGAATTAATAGGGTTTGTCCCTTTACCACTCAAATTAATTGCCTTAATTACCCTGATCGTCAGCTTATATTTATTGACTGCAGAAGTGGCAAAACACTTCTTCTACAAATACGTAAAATTGTAATAAAACCGTAAAGTTAACGCTATCAACACACTTAAAACTATACAAATTTAACTAACAAATGTCGCTATAAGCGCTTAATCTCCGAAATTTAGAAGCGATATTGCGACTATATTGTCACAAATACAGTTTATCTGGACAAAAAGCATAAACAAGGTAAAATTACCCATCTTTTTTTGTTACACATACACATAATAACAATTATAAATGGCAACTATTTCTGTTTTAAATGGGCCCAATTTAAATTTACTAGGTGTGCGCGAACCCGACCTATACGGAAATAAAACCTTAGCGGACATTCAACAACTACTTGAACAAGAAGCAAGAAAGCTACAACATAATTTACTGTTCCAGCAGAATAATGCGGAACATGAAATTATTGAGCATATTCACAACGCATACAAAGCTCAAGTTGACTTTATAATTATCAATCCCGCTGCATTTACACATACAAGTGTTGCGATCAGAGATGCTTTGTTAGCAACAAAAATCCCTTTTATAGAGGTTCACTTATCAAACGTGTATGCACGCGAACCTTTTAGAAAACACTCCTATTTCTCAGATATTGCCATTGGTGTTATCTCAGGATTAGGTGCATCAGGATACGTACTGGCCCTACAGGCCGCTCATCAGATATTAACCGAGAGACCCTAAGCAATGGATATTAGAAAAATAAAAAAACTCATCGAAATTATCGAAGAATCAGGCATTGCCGAAATCGAAATTAAAGAAGGCGAAGAATCAATTCGGATTAACCGTTATGGCAATTCTGTTGCTGCAGCACCTATTAGTTATGCTGCACCCATTGCGTCAGCGCCAGCAGCAGCGCCTGTTGCTTCCTCACCGACTGAAGAAAAAATATCAGGTCATACCGTTAAATCACCGATGGTAGGCACTTTTTACCGTTCTGCTTCACCAGGATCGAAAACTTTCGTTGAAGTAGGGCAATCGGTACAAGTAGGTGACACGCTTTGTATTATTGAAGCAATGAAGATTCTTAACCAAATTGAAGCAGATAAAAGCGGAACTATCACAAAAATATTAGTTGAAAATGCTGAACCTGTCGAATACGGCCAACCATTATTCATCATTGAATAAGCAACGGAATTATTATGTTCAGTAAAATAGTCATCGCCAATCGAGGCGAAATTGCCCTTCGTGTTTTGCGTGCTTGCAGAGAATTAGGCATTAAAGTAGTTGCTGTGCATTCTGAAGCAGATCGTGATCTTAAACATGTCCGTCTTGCTGATGAATCAGTATGCATTGGACCAGCCGCTTCTGCAGACAGTTATTTAAATATTCCCGCAATTATCAGTGCAGCTGAAGTAACAGATGCTGAAGCTATTCATCCTGGTTACGGCTTTTTATCTGAGAATGCTGATTTCTCAGAAAAAGTTAAGCAAAGTGGCTTTGTGTTTATAGGCCCTAATGCTGAAACCATCCGTATGATGGGCGATAAAATATCAGCTAAAAATGCTATGATTGCTGCAGGCATTCCTTGCGTACCGGGCAACAATGATCCGCTTTCTGATGATGAGCAACTTAATCTTCAGATGGCGAAAGAAATCGGATATCCCGTTATTATTAAAGCAGCCGGTGGTGGTGGTGGACGTGGCATGCGTACCGTACATACCGAATCAGCTCTAATTAGTGCCATTGAGATGACCAAAGCCGAAGCGGGTAGCGCATTTGGAAATCCTACCGTGTACATGGAAAAATTCTTAGAAGACCCACGTCATATTGAGTTTCAAGTACTTGCCGATTCTTTCGGTAATGCAATTCATTTGGGTGAACGAGATTGCTCTATGCAAAGACGTCATCAAAAAGTGGTTGAAGAAGCACCTGCACCCGGAATCACTGAAGAACAACGCAAAACCATTGGCGAACGATGTGCAAAAGCCTGTGTTGAAATTGGCTACCTAGGCGCGGGTACTTTTGAATTTTTATACGAAAAAGGTGAGTTTTACTTCATCGAAATGAACACGCGTGTTCAAGTAGAACATCCAGTGACAGAAATGGTCACCGGCTTCGATATTGTAAAAGAACAATTACGTATTGCTGCGGGTTTACCTTTATCAATTACACAGGACCAAGTAAAAATTACGGGGCATGCAATTGAGTGCAGACTCAATGCTGAAGATCCTAAAACCTTTATGCCCTGCCCTGGAAAAATTGATCAATTCCATATGCCTGGCGGCCCGGGTATACGTTGTGAAACGCACATTTATAATGGCTACAAAGTTCCACCTTACTATGACTCAATGATTGGAAAATTAATTGCTCATGGTGAAACACGTGAAGGTGCAATTGCACGTATGAGAACTGCACTAAGTGAAATTATTATTGATGGCATTAAAACCAACATCCCACTCCAACAAGAAATCATGAATGACAATGCTTTTAGTGTTGGACAGCAAAATATTCATTATCTCGAAAAGAAACTGGGCATACATTAAGCACCACTGTAGATGTATCTACTTATAAATTTTTTATAATCTAATTTTCAGTAGATACATCACCAATCTTATCCATCGGATTAACATATCTAATCCGACCCCCCCTTTTATTGAAGACTTCTAAATATGGCTTGGCATCAACTTTCTGTTATTACTGATGAGAATACCGCTCCACAAATAGCAGATTTCCTAAGTAATTTAGGCGCTGTATCTGTCACTTATATGGATGCAGAAGATGAACCTGTATATGAACCAGGTATCGGGGAAACTAAAATTTGGACTAATACTCAAGTTGTTGCTCTTTATGAATTAGACGCAAATGTTGATCTAATAAAAGACTTAGTTTTCCAACAATTTAAGACAGCTAATTTAAGAAACTGGGTTTATGACGCAATAGATGATCAAGAATGGGAACGGGCGTGGATGGAATATTATCAGCCTATGAAGTTTGCCGACAAATTATGGGTTTGCCCAACCGATCAAGAACAATATGAACCCAATACAGTTTGTCTTACCCTAGATCCAGGCTTAGCTTTTGGCACTGGCACCCATCCAACCACCGCCTTATGCTTAGAATGGTTAGCGAGTCATGAACTACAAAATAAGACTGTTATCGACTATGGTTGTGGTTCAGGTATATTGGCCGTTGCGGCAGTGTTATTAGATGCGAAGATTGCTCATGGTGTAGATATTGACCCACAAGCGATTACCGCTACCGAAAGCAACGCCTTAAAAAATAAAGTCGAAGATAAAATTAACTGTTATTTACCCGAACAATTTACACCTTTTCAAGCGGATGTAGTTTTAGCCAATATTTTAGCTAAACCTTTAATAGACATGTCTGAGAACATTTGTGCCTTAGTCGCCACAGGTGGACACTTAGTTTTATCTGGCATTTTATTTGAACAAGCAGATAGTGTTATTCAGGCTTATGAAAAATTCATCCACTTTAATCCTTTAGTTCAACAAGAAGATTGGATTAGATTAGATGGTATTAAACGTTAAAACCCACCCTTAATTACTTCACCAACTATACCTAATTTATGTCTCTACCCGATTTATATTTGAATAAAAACGAAGACAAGCGCTTACGTAAAGGACATTTATGGGTGTTTAGCAATGAGGTGGACATTAAAAAAAGCCCCCTTGATCAATTTATTGCTGGTGATTTAGTTAATATTAAAAGTGATGATGGTAAAATTTTAGGTACTGCTTACATCAATCCTCATGCATTAATTTGTGCACGCTTACTTTCACGAAAAGCGAATTTAAAATGCGGCGTTAACTTCTTTAAAGAACGTTTAACTACTGCAATTACTTTTCGAGAAAAGATTTTTTCTAAACCATACTACCGCTTAGTCTTTAGTGAAAGTGATGGTTTACCAGGCTTAGTCATCGATCGATTTGGTGATGTTTTATCTGTACAAATCACCACTGCCGGAATTGAACTCCGCAAAGAAATGCTTTTTACAGCTCTGATTGAACTATTAAATCCAACAGCAATTATTTTAAAAAATGATAACAGCCAAAGACAATTAGAGGGGCTAAGTCAAGAATCAGAGGTTGCTTATGGTCAGTTACCGGAAAGACTCATTATCGAAGAAAACGGCGCCCAGTTTAGAGTTGATATTCTTGAAGGCCAAAAAACCGGCTGGTTTTATGATCATCGAAATAGCCGTGCCCATTTAGCTAGCATTGCCAAGGGTCTGCGCGTGTTAGATTTATTCTCTTATACCGGCGCATGGGGAATTCCATCTGCCATTGCAGGCGCTTCAGAAGTAACCTGTGTTGATGCTTCCGAGGGGGCTTTATCTCTAGCTATGGAAAATGCCCAACTTAACCATGTTAGTGCAAAAATGGTATTTAAGCGTAGTGATGTATTTGAGTTTCTAAAGCAAGCTCGATTAGATAATCAACTGTATGATATTATTGTGCTCGATCCACCCGCATTAATTAAACGTAAAAAAGATTTTAAACTTGGCTATGAGGCTTATAGACGCCTTAACCATCTTGCATTACAAGTCTTATCTAAAAATGGCATTCTAATTTCTGCATCTTGTTCATTTCATTTAAGCAGAGAAAACCTGCACGAGATATTACGCAGTTCTGGTCGACATATCGACAGACATTTAGTCTTTTTTTCAAATGGTGGACAAGGACCTGATCACCCAATAGATCCCGCGGCACCAGAAAGCGAATATTTAAAAACTTTCTTTTGCTCAGTATCCACAAGTCTATAAAAGCATTGAGCCAACTTTATTACCATTATAAAATGTAATTTTTTTATACCCGTTTCACAGAAAAGCACAAATATAACTTTTTATGGGTGCGCACGTTAAAACAATAATTAAAATATAAATGAGGAGTTATAACTAATGAAAGCCTGCGAATCATGTAGTCGTGCAGAAATCGGCAAAAATCATAACCAAGTTCCCGTATGGAGAAGAGCAATAGGCTTGGTTTTTGTGTACTTACCGATATTCACATTGCCGTTCGTTTTTTTAAGTGCTTATCTTACTTACTATCACCTGATACTCATAGGCGGTAAAAACATTAAAAAATATTCAGACTTTCTTCCTGCTAGAGATTCACACCGTTACGACTTAAAAAGCCAAATTACCATGCATGGCTCTTTTAAACTCAGTTTGGCACAGTCTAAATTATACTGGATACTTAACTGCACTTGGTATTGCCCCGTGAGCGTTGCATTATTTGAATGGCACGCTTACATGGTAAAAATAGTTGAAAACTGGTGGTGCCCATTTACACATGAGAAAAAAGAAGGCTATAGCAATGCTAAAATCGACAAATCTTTTTGGCATATTTATCCAGAAGACATTGCTAAATTAAACCCTGAAGATCGTGACAATCCAATTTGGAATGACGAAATTGAAAAGGCTGATAACAAATAAATTGTCAAACTAACTTGATGCAAATCGGCAACTATACTTTACAAAATAACTTAATCTTAGCGCCTATGGCTGGCATTAGCGACCGGCCATTCAGAGAATTATGCAAAAAACAAGGTGCCGGTTTAGCTGTTTCAGAGATGGTTGCATCAAATCCGGCCTTACGCTATCATAAAAGAACGTTACTAAAAGCCGACCATACCGGCGAATCTGGAATAAGATCTGTGCAAATCTTAGGCACAGATCCACAACAAATGGCTGAAGCAGCAAGATTTAATGCTGAACGAGGCGCTCATATCATTGATATAAACATGGGATGCCCTGCTAAAAAAGTTTGCTCCGTAGCAGCCGGCTCTGCTTTATTAAGAGATGAAGTCTTAGTTAAAAAAATATTAGACGCTGTAGTTAACGCAGTAAATATTCCAGTTACATTAAAAATGCGAACAGGGTGGGATATTGAAAACCGTAATGCTATTGAAATCGCAAAAATAGCCGAACAAACGGGTATTACCGCTTTAACAATACATGGCAGAACACGTGCTTGTAAATTTAACGGCCAAGCCGAATATGAAACCATCAAAGCGGTTAAAAGCTCTATAAATATACCGGTTATTGCTAATGGTGATATTGATTCGGTAGAAAAAGCTATTTTTGTTTTAAAAAATACAGGTGCAGATGCGATCATGATTGGTCGTGCTGCCCAAGGCAATCCTTGGCTATTTTCGCAAATCAATTATTTCTTAGAAACTGGAAAAAGGCTAGAAAAACCAACACAAATAACTATACAGAACACATTGTTAGCTCATTTAGAACAACTCTATAGTTTTTATGGAAACATTACCGGTGTTAGAATAGCTAGAAAACATATTGGATGGTATTTTAATCATATTGATACCATCAGCCAGGATACAAAGAATAAAGTCAATCAAGCTCAATGTCCGACCGAACAAATAATGCAAGTAAATTTAGCGTTTAATTTTTAAAACTGGATAGTGTTAATGACAACGAATGCAACACCCAAAAGTGCTGAAATTATTAACATAGACAATAAAAGCACTTTGCTTCTACCTCTATCAGTCTATGTAAAACAAACGATAGAACAATATTTATCTCAGCTCAGTGGTCATGATGCCGTAGGCTTACATGCCATGGTCATTGGCGAAGTTGAAAAACCTTTGCTTGAAATCACCTTAGAACATTCTGGATACAATCAAACTAAAGCAGCCAAAGCTTTGGGTTTAAGTAGAAGTACGCTTCGTAAGAAACTAGAACAATACGATATTTCATAAACCATACTAATCTCTAGTAAGGTTTTCGCAACACCACCTACCTATCAATACTATTAACTAAAGGCCTGCATGAACAAAAAAATAACTCGAGCCCTGATCAGTGTGTCCGATAAAACTGGAATAATTGACTTTTCAAAGGCATTGAGTCATCTAGGTATAGAACTACTATCTACGGGTGGAACGGCTAAAATCCTAGCAGAAAACAATATACCAGTCACTGAAGTATCTGATTATACGGGTTTCCCTGAAATGATGGATGGTCGTGTAAAAACATTACACCCAAAAGTTCACGGTGGAATTTTAGGACGTAGAGGCATAGACGACACGGTTATGGCCAATAACGATATCAAACCCATCGACATGGTAGTCGTTAATCTTTATCCTTTTGAGCAAACCATTGCTAATCAAAACTGTGATTTTGAAACAGCTATCGAGAATATAGATATTGGTGGCCCCACTATGATTCGGGCAGCGGCTAAAAATCATGCAGATGTTGCAATAATTGTTGATCCTAATGATTATGCGTCAACATTGTCTGAATTAACCAATACTGAAAATACTCTTTCAGGAGAAACGCGTTTTAATTTGGCGCTAAAAAGCTTTGAACATACGGCTCGTTATGACACAACGATTGCTACTTATTTAGGAAAATTAAGCGGCACACACTTTCCAGAAACACTAAACCTACAGTTCTATCGAAATCAAACTATGCGATATGGTGAAAATCCTCATCAAAATGCTGCTTTTTATCGCGAAAAAACTCCCGCATCAGGCACTATTTCTGCAGCACGCCAAATACAAGGCAAAGAGTTATCTTATAACAATATAGCAGATGCTGATGCGGCTTTAGAATGTGTTAAATCATTCAGTGCTAAGCCTACTTGCGTTATCGTTAAACATGCAAATCCTTGCGGAGTTGCTGAGGCGGATAACTTATTAACTGCCTATGATAAAGCTTACGCAACGGATCCAACTTCTGCATTTGGTGGCATCATTGCTTTTAACCAAGAATTAGACGCAATAACTGCCGCTGAAATCATTAAACGTCAATTTGTAGAAGTCATAATTGCACCTAGCGTAACCAATGCAGCGCAAGCCGTTTTATCAGAAAAACAAAATATCCGTGTATTAGAATGTGGTGTTTGGAGTGCAATAGCTGAATCCACCTATGACTATAAACGCGTCGCAGGCGGTTTATTAGTTCAAGATAAAGACTTTGGTGAGGTTACTACCTCAGATATTAAATTAGTTAGTAAACGAGTTCCAACAGAGCAAGAATTTGCTGATTTATTATTTGCGTGGAAAGTGGCTAAATTTGTTAAATCTAATGCGATTGTATATTGCAAAAATGGCCAAACCATCGGTGTAGGTGCTGGTCAAATGAGCAGAGTCTATTCGGCTAAAATTGCTAGCATAAAAGCTGAAGATGAGGGCTTAGTTGTTCATGGCTCCGCTTTAGCTTCTGATGCATTCTTCCCATTTAGAGATGGTATTGACGCCGCGGCTCAAGCTGGAATTACGGCTATTATTCAACCAGGTGGTTCAATGCGAGATAACGAAGTTATTGAGGCAGCAAATGAACATAATATCGCTATGTTGTTTACTGGCATGCGCCATTTCAGACATTAATTTGTTCATATTCAACTAATACAAAAACCATAATTCTATGAGTCATCAAATGAAAGTTCTTATCGTTGGCAGTGGTGGGCGTGAACACGCCTTGGCTTGGAAAGCTAAGCAATCACCTAAAGTATCCAGTATTTATGTAGCGCCGGGTAATCCAGGTACCGCTGCAGAACAAAACATTACAAACGTAGCCATAGCCGTTGATGATATCGCTGGCTTACTGGCTTTTGCACAAGCCGAACAAATTGACCTGACTATCGTGGGCCCAGAAGTGCCCTTAGTCTTAGGCATCGTCGATCAATTTACCGCCGCCGGTGTTAAATGCTTTGGCCCCACGGCAAAAGCCGCGCAATTAGAAGGCTCAAAATCCTTCTGCAAAGACTTTATGATTCGCCACAAAATCCCTACGGCAGCTTATCAATCGTTTACCGATAAAGAATCAGCAATCGCCTATATTAAACAACAAGGTGCACCTATCGTTGTTAAAGCAGATGGTTTGGCGGCAGGCAAAGGCGTTATTGTTGCCCAAACTGAAGCTGAAGCTATCGCCGCTGTCGAGGATATGCTTTCTGGTAATGTATTTGGTGAAGCAGGTAACCGTGTTGTTATAGAAGAATTTCTAGTGGGCGAAGAAGCAAGTTTTATCGTTATCGCAGACGGCAAGCATGCCTTACCGATGGCGACATCACAAGATCATAAGGCACGTGATAATGGTGATAAAGGCCCTAATACTGGTGGCATGGGTGCTTATTCCCCTGCCCCTGTCGTCACCCATGAAATTCATGACATCGTGATGCGCGATGTGATCAACCCAACCTTAAAAGGCATGGCAGAAGACGGTTTACCATATACCGGCTTTTTATATGCGGGCTTAATGATAGGCAAAGACAATGAAATTAAAGTCTTAGAATACAACTGTCGGTTTGGTGATCCAGAAACCCAACCTATTATGATGCGTATGAAAAGCGACCTCGTTGAATTATGCAACGCAGCCTTAGAAGGTAACTTAGATATCACTAGCAGTGATTGGGATGAGCGTGCCGCTTTAGGGGTAGTATTAGCCGCCGGTGGATACCCAGATGCTTACCAAAAAGGTGATGTTATCTCTGGCTTATCAACGCTTACACAAACTGATCGTAAAATATTTCAAGCTGGCACACAGCAAAAAGGTGACGATGTTGTTACCTCTGGCGGGCGCGTCTTATGTGCTTGTGCTTTAGGTGAAACCATTCAAGAAGCACAGACCAAAGCTTACGAGTTAGCTGAAACTATTCACTGGCATAACATGTTCTATCGCACTGATATTGGCGACAAAGCCCTGTAAACAGTAGCCCTGTTATAGCATAAACGGTGTAGAAAAACCTCTACACCGTTTAATCAAACAACTTAATCAAAACCCAAAACCCTAAGCAATAAAAAACTGCCTTAACACCTTAATCATATAATGATGATCAAACACCCCAGCACTTTCTCTAATGCTGTGCATCGCCCAAAGTGGATTACCAACATCAATAGAACGAATACCTAATTTAGCAGAAGTAATAGGCCCTATAGTCGTGCCACAGGCTAAATCACTGCGATGCGAATACGCTTGATAAGGCACTTCTGCTTGCGCACACCAATCTATAAATTGTGCTTGCGAAATACTCTCTGTACTGTATCGATGGCTCGCATTTATTTTAATCACCGGGCCTTTATTCACCAGCACTTTGTGATCTGGATCATACGCTAAAGGAAAACTCGGTTGATAAGCATGCGCCATATCGGCACTAATCATAAAACTTTTAGCTAAAGCTCTAGCATAATCTTCTGCAGAATACGCATGACTAAAAGCAATACGTTGCAAGACATCGCTCAAGAAACTGCCCTCTGCACCTTTATTACTTTCGCTGCCAATTTCTTCATGGTCAAAAAAAGCACACACCAAAGTACTGTCATTATCTAGAACGTCGTCGTTTAATAAAGCGAGTGTTGCTGCATGACAGGATGCCAAATTGTCTAACTGACTATCTGCGAAAAACTCTTGTTCGCTTCCCCAAAAAACCCCTTTTTGAGTGTCATAAACAGCTAAATCCCAGGATAATAGTTTATCCACGCCACAGCCTAACTTATCTTGTAATAAGTCCGAAAAATAATGAGCTGGCAGATAATCTTGGACAACAGTTGATAGTATTAAAGGCAGTTCCATTTGTTTATGCAACTTTAATCCTTCATCATTAACCGCTCTATTCATGTGAATAGCTAAATTAGGTAATCGCAACAACACTTGATCAAATTTAATTAACGCACTAACAATACTGTTATCAGCATCTTTATAGTTAACCCTACCCGCTAAACTCAAATCTCGATCGGTAAAAGTCGCTATAATGGGGCCACCATAAATTTCAACGCCCACCCTAAATAATCCATCTAATGCTGTCAGAGGATTGGGTTTAATTCTAAATCCCGGTGAGTCTGTATGTGCACCAATCAATTTAAAACCCGTATCTACTAACGCTTTTTTACCTTGTACAAAAGCTACAATAGAAGAATCATCACGAACCACGTAATAACGCCCACCAACCTGTAAATTCCAAGCAGCGGTTTCAGACAGTTTTACAAACTGATAGGCTTTTAACTTAGTTTCTACGCTTTGAACGGCATGCCAAGGACTAGGGCTCGCATCAATAAAATCTAATAAATCTTGGACTTGCTCATGTGCACTTAACATATTTCTTTCAAATCCAATGCGGCTGAGTTAATACAATATCTTAACCCTGTTGGCAAAGGTCCATCTTCAAATACATGCCCTAAATGCGCATCACAAACCTTACAAGTGACCTCTACTCTGCGCATGCCATAACTAACATCGGCAAGTTCAGAAACACTCCCTTCTGGTAAATCTGACCAAAAACTAGGCCACCCAGAACCCGAATCATATTTAGTTTCTGAACTAAACAACGGATTATCACAACACACGCAATGATAGATTCCTGTTTGTTTGCAGTCGTTATACTTACCCGTAAAAGGAGCCTCTGTAGCTTTTAATCGACAAATACTAAATTGTTCGGGCGATAATTTATCTTGCCATTCATCTTCATTCATTAATTTTATATCGGTCATAGCCTAATAGTGGGTTGAATTTTACTTAAACTGTACTAGTATTTTACGCCACTAAATTAGCAACGCCAAAACGTTAGTTTACGTATCAATAAACTAGCGTTATAACTTTTTATGATTCATTTGCAACTAAATAAATACCCAACCAACCTGCAGTCATTTATTTGCAATAAAAATGTGCTAACATCTTCTAGTTATTTATCTCTTTCACAATTAATTAAATACTAATTAAAATAAATCTATGACAAAAAAAGTTGCGTTAATAACAGGTATCACTGGTCAAGATGGTTCTTATCTCGCTGAATTTTTATTAGAAAAAGGTTATGAAGTTCACGGCATTAAACGACGATCCTCTTTATTTAATACACAACGCATAGATCATATTTATCAAGATCCACACATTACCAATCCTAAGTTTTATCTACATTACGGTGATTTAACTGATAGTTCTAACTTAACACGTATCTTAAGTGAAACCCAACCCGACGAAGTTTATAACCTTGGCGCTATGAGCCATGTCGCTGTGTCTTTTGAATCACCGGAATATACAGCCGATGTTGATGCCATGGGTACCTTGCGCTTATTAGAAGCCATCCGCTTCTTAAAACTAGAAAATAAAACTCGCTTTTATCAAGCTTCAACTTCTGAGTTATATGGTTTAGTTCAAGAAATTCCGCAAAAAGAAACCACCCCATTTTACCCAAGATCGCCTTATGCTGTCGCTAAGCTTTATGCGTACTGGATTACGGTAAACTACCGTGAGGCCTATGGCATCTATGCGTGTAACGGAATTTTGTTTAACCATGAATCACCACGCCGTGGTGAAACGTTTGTAACGCGTAAAATTACGCGTGGTTTAAGCAACATTGCTATGGGCCTAGAACAATGTCTATTCATGGGTAACATGGATTCTTTAAGAGATTGGGGCCATGCAAAAGACTTTGTACGTATGCAATGGATGATGTTACAACAAGATCAACCTGAAGATTTTGTGATTGCAACTGGCGTGCAATATTCTGTTAGGCAATTCATTGAAATGTCCGCCCAAGAATTAGGTATTAGCATCCGCTGGGAAGGCAAAGGCGTTGATGAAAAAGGCTATGTATCAGCTATTGTGGGTGATAAAGCACCTGGATTGAGCTTAGATCAAAACATAGTGGCTATTGACCCACGCTACTTTAGACCGGCCGAAGTTGAAACACTGCTAGGCGACCCGACGAAAGCTAAAGAAAAACTAGGTTGGGTTCCGCAAATCACCTTACAAGAAATGATCAACGAAATGGTGGCTTACGATCATGATGAAGCCAAAAAACATGCCATTTTAAAAAGCGAAGGCTATAACATTTCTGTTAGCCGAGAATAAAACATGATTGATAAACAAGCTAAAATCTATGTCGCTGGACATAGAGGCATGGTAGGTTCTGCTATCGTTAAACAATTAACACTGGCGGGGCATGAAAATATTGTTGTACGCACGCACGCAGAATTAGATTTAACGGAACAACCCGCAGTGCAAACGTTTATGCAACATGAAAAACCCGACTACGTTATTCTTGCAGCCGCTAAAGTTGGCGGTATTCATGCCAATAATGTTTTTCCAGCTGAATTCATTTATCAAAACCTAATGATGGAAGCTAACATCGTTCATCAAGCATGGGCCGCAGGTTGTCAGAATTTGCTCTTTTTAGGTAGTTCATGCATCTACCCAAAACTCGCACCACAACCTATGACAGAAGATGCCTTACTCACAGGCATTTTAGAGGCGACTAATGAACCCTATGCAATCGCTAAAATTGCCGGTATCAAATTATGTGAGTCATACAATCGACAATACGGTACAGATTACCGCTCTGTGATGCCAACTAATTTATATGGCCACAATGACAATTTTCATTTAGAAAATAGTCATGTCATTCCAGCTATGATTAGAAAGTTTCATGATGCTAAAATAAATCAATCAGATACCGTCGCGCTTTGGGGTACGGGAACTGCCATGCGTGAATTTTTACATGTAGATGATATGGCCGCAGCTAGCATTCATGTCTTAGGTTTGAGCAAAGCACAGTATGAAAGTAATACCGAACCGATGTTATCGCATCTTAATGTTGGAACGGGTATTGATGTTACCATCAAAGAATTAGCTGAAACCATTCAAGCAGTGGTGGGTTTTACTGGCGTGATTGTGTGGGACATTACTAAACCAGATGGCACACCCAGAAAACTCATGGATGTGCGCAAAGTCAAAGCGTTGGGCTGGCAACCTAAAGTCAGCTTAAAAGTTGGCCTAACTGACACTTATCAATGGTTTATTAACAATCAAGACCAGTTTAAATCGCATTAAACCCTAGCAAAAAATCATCAATAAACAGATTAACACTAGTTTTAATTCTTATTACATAGCATTAAAACTATATAATAACAATAACTTGAACACGCTCTAGAAGAATTATGAAAATAAGTATAATCGGCAGTGGGTATGTAGGTTTAGTCAGTGGCGCTTGTTTTGCGCAAATGGGCAACAATGTAACCTGTGTTGACATCAATGAATCAAAAATAGCTAAATTAAAACAAGGTATTGTGCCTATATTTGAACCTGGCTTAGAAGAAATGATCCAGGAAAATATTAAGCAACAAACTTTACATTTCACTACTGATGCTGACAGTGCTATTGCCAATTCTGTCATTGTATTTATCGCCGTAGGAACTCCAATGGGCGAAGATGGTAGTGCCGATTTACAATATGTCTTAGCAGTTGCTAAAAACATTGGCAAAGCCATGCAAAAACACATCGTTGTTGTTGATAAATCAACCGTTCCCGTTGGAACAGCTGATAAAGTAAGAGCTACCATTCAAGCTGAATTAAACACACGCAATAGTAATCTTACCTTTGATGTGGTGTCAAATCCAGAGTTTCTTAAAGAAGGGGCTGCTATTCAAGATTTTATGAGTCCTAACCGTGTGGTTATCGGTGCTGATAATGACAAAGTAATGGACTTAATGCACGAGCTTTATACCCCGTTCATGACTAAAAACGATCGCTTTATTGGTATGGATATCAAAAGCGCAGAAATGACTAAATACGCGGCTAATGCTATGCTCGCCACTAAAATTTCATTTATGAATGAAATTGCTAATATATGTGAACAAGTCGGCGCAGACGTCAATCAAGTTCGACATGGTATAGGCTCTGACAATCGTATAGGCTATAGCTTTATTTACCCTGGCTGTGGTTATGGCGGCAGCTGCTTCCCTAAAGACGTACAAGCTCTTGTTAAAACCGCTCAAAATCATGGTTACAACCCCAGAATATTAGAAGCGGTTGAAGCGGTTAATACCGATCAAAAATCGGTACTGGCCCACAAAGTGATTCAGCGTTTAGGAACAGACTTAGCGGGTAAAAAATTTGCAGTATGGGGCTTAGCCTTTAAACCTGAAACAGATGACATGAGAGCCGCAGCAGCTATTACCATCATCAATATACTAACAAAACAAGGTGCAGAAATTGTGGCTTATGACCCTAAAGCGCGCCATGAAGCTGAAACATGCTATTTGAAAGGGAACAATAAAGTTAGCTATGTAGACAGTAAATATGAAGCCCTTAAAAATGCAGATGCCATATTACTTATTACAGAATGGCAAGAGTTTAGAAGCCCAGATTTTGACGAAATTAAAAAACTACTAAAACAACCACTATTCTTCGATGGTCGTAACCAATTTAAACAACAACGTATGGAAGCCATGGGCTTTGAATATATTCAAATCGGTGTAACCGCATAAACAGACTCAGCATGAAAATACTCGTTACCGGCTCGGCTGGTTTTATAGGCTCATTTGTCGTCCAACAACTCTTAGCCAGAGGTGACGAAGTGGTTGGCCTAGATAATATCAATGATTACTATGATATTAATCTTAAATTAGACCGCCTTAAGCAAGCGGGAATAAACGAAGAAAGTCTCAACTGGTTTAAGTTTGTACAGAGCGAACGACACCCAAACTACCGCTTTATCCGCATGAATCTTGAAGACAAACAAGCCTTACAAATGCTGTTTGCTAACGAGAAATTTGACCGCGTATGTCACCTAGCTGCACAAGCCGGCGTTAGATATTCTATTGATAACCCCGATGCTTATGTAAAAAGTAATGTCGAAGGCTTTTTAAACATATTAGAAGCCTGCCGGTGGAACAACATACAGCATCTTGTTTATGCCAGCTCCAGCAGTATTTATGGCTTAAACTCAAAAGTGCCTTTTTCTGAGCATGATTCCATAGCCCATCCCGTTAGTCTTTATGCGGCCACCAAAAAGAGCAACGAACTCATGGCACATGCATACAGTCATCTCTATAACCTACCCACCACTGGCTTACGATTCTTTACCGTATATGGCCCTTGGGGTAGACCAGATATGTCGCCGTTTTTATTTACAGATGCCATCTTAAATGACAGACCCATTAAGGTTTTTAACAAGGGGGATATGTTGCGAGACTTTACCTATATCGATGACATCACCGAAGGCGTGATACGGTGTATTGATAAAATAGCAGCACCCAACCCAACTTGGGATGCAGCAAATCCAGATCCTAGTTCCTCATCAGCGCCCTATCGACTTTTTAATATCGGCAACTCAACACCGGTAAAATTAATGGACTTTATAGAAGCTATTGAAAAATCCTGCGGTAAAGAAGCGACAAAAAACTATTTGCCAATGCAACCGGGGGATGTGTACCAAACCAATGCAGATACACAAGACTTAGAAACTTATATTGGCTACAAACCCACTACCACCATTGCCGAAGGCATAAAACAAACCATCACATGGTTTAAAGACTACTATCCGCTTTAAGCATCCTCTTGTTTAGCAAAACTATGCACCCATACTAAACTGTCTGGGTTCCATGTCATGCCCGCATGCATACTTAAAATAATTTGCTTATACACTTCTAGATTAGGATATCCCTCTGCATGCGCGTGCTCATCCGTCATATCCCCAATGCGTTGACGTGATAAATCAGTCACCACAAATGTTATCCCTTCTAAGACAAACGTTTCACCCGGAAAACCATAGACCCCATCACGACGCTGTTGAGTTTTAGTACCCGCCAACGTAGAGGCCACTAATTTAGGATGCGTTACCAAGCGTTCAATCGAACACGTTCTTTCTGGAAAAGTAGTCAAGGAATGCTCCAACAAGACAAATGAGAGCATTATACACAAGGTGATTATTATTGATGATACTCAAAGGCGAAGCTTTAGGCATATAACCTCAACATCTCCTGATAGTGTATAAATTAGCTTACAGAACATATTTTTTATGGCTATAAACAGAAGTTATAAGTAATGAATAGAACTGAGATAGAACAAGCTGTCTTGAATGAAATTTATAACTTGTCTTTAAAACAAGTTGAAGTTACTTTAATTTTTTACGTTCTTTAACTGTACTAGCTCAGATCTGGAGCTGACAGCCACCGATTTTTATAGGGTGTCTTTCAGATTAGATTTGGTTTAAATTTTTAGTAAGCCAAATATTTTTCCACTCAATAAAGTTTCCATAGGCGTTCTACCCAGACATTCTTTACTAGAATGGCTATAGTCACACCGGAAGGGACCACTGATTTTTGTGAACCGATTAGAAAGTTGGTTGTTTAATCTGATTGACCTTAAATCGGTCTGATATGAATGGGCAGAGATTTCTGCCCATTTTTTATGGCGGCTATTTAATAAAATTAAACCGCTTTACGATTTGATAAAAACGCAGGTAATGCTTTAAACAATTTAACAACTGCCCATCCCACTATTCCGTATACTAAAGTTGATCCGACATACGGCATAAAGTACTGTTGAATCTCCGCCACATAATCTGCCATTGCTAAGGCATCAAATTTACCAGAGAACGCATAGAAACTAGCGTTTGAGATAACAAAGGCCATACTGGCTGATAGCATTAATAAGCCCAGTGATTTTACTAAGTCACTCACTTTTCCCGTATTAAAACGAGCGGCAATGCGACCTGCAAACCATAGGGTTGCATAAGTAGGAATTAAAAATACATAAGCTGGAGTCACACACCAACCACTGGTGCCATTTTTAATCGCTATAAAATCGATTAAAGCCGCTAAGCCTAATAAGAACCCTAATAACGCTTTTTTACGATAAAAGCCCGCAAAGAAAAATACGGCTAATGAGGCATCAGGTAAATGTAGTACGTCACCAAAATGGTGAAAACGAGTCATAACCATCAAAGTAATCAGAAGGATAGGTAAACTTTCAGGCTTCAACCCTTGTTTTATATTCATATTTATAGTGAGAGAGTAAGTTAAAGTATCATGCCGTTCTGGCACAGATTTTAGTTATTATAATGGATTGATAAGAAAAAGTTTCTACCCATCGTATTATAAGCGTACACCGTTTGATATTGCTGATCTAACACATTGCTAAGCTTAGCGTTTAACATCCAGTTATTATTAATATGATAAGCCGATCGTAAATCAACCGTTACGTACCCAGAGGTGTCTGCAGCTGTGTAATGTCTATCGCCCTGAGCAACGACATAAGTCCCCACATCAAACTTACCTAATGCTCTTGATAAATCAAATGACAAGGTTTTGTCAGCCCGCCCAATTAATCGCGAATTATCGACTTTATTGATAGGGTTCAGTAAATTAAGGTTTAATTTTGCATTCCATCCCAGAATTTGAGTTGATGTGATTGTTTCTAAACCATCTATTTGTGCCTTACCAATGTTGATTGATTGGTAAGCGGGAGGATTAGAAGTTATTAAATCCGTAATCTCAGTATGATAAGCCCTCAACTCCCAATTACCCCACGAATGATCACCTGTAATCCCTGCTTCAACCGATGTCGATTGCTCAGGTTTAAGATTCGGATTACCGTTAATCATGCCGTAAGCAGGAATGGGTGGGTAATAAAGTTCATTAAAGGTCGGTGCTCTAAAACCATTACCAAAATTGGCTAGCAAACTAATACCATGCGCCCAGTTATAGCGAGCCCCAATATTACCCGTTAAGAATTCTCCAAAGGTCTGATTGGTATCCCCTCTTAGCGTGGCTGTCATAAAATAGTCTTTTAATAACTGACTATGTAACTCAGAAAATATCCCGGCATCATAGCGAGAGTGCTTAGTAAAAGACGTATCACTCTCTAAATTATCTAAGTGATAATCCGCACCCACTATTAATTTATGATCAGATGATAATTTAATATCATTCAACCAACTTGTGCTCCAACGCGAGGTATTAAAATAGCCCGTGTAAATATCATCTCTATTATCAATACTTTGACCTAAACGCAAAGTTGAACGCCAGTTATCCAGTAAATATATACTGCCCGAACCGCTAACGGCTTGATTAACAAATTGACCCTTAATGCCGGCATTACCCGCTCCATTCCAACCATTGTAGTTATTGATGCCTTCTGACCTTATAAATGAAGCTTCAACTTCTGATTTGTTATCGAAATAATGCCCAATATGAGCATTAATACCGGTATTTTCATAACCATCTTTGCTTAACGCATATGACATGTTAGCAGGAGTCGTCGCATTAAAGCCTTGGCTATTTATATGGGACGCCCCCAAGTTATACCAATTATTGCCAAATTTACCATTAATCGATCCAGAACCTTTAGCTGTGTCATAAGATCCTCCACCCGTATCCAAGTTAACATGCGCCGTTTCGGTTTCACTCCCTTTACGGGTATAAATGTGAATGACCCCACCTAAGGCTTCTGAACCATATAAGCTTGATTGGGGCCCTTTTACGATTTCTATTTTTTCAATTTGATCAATGGGTATAAATTCAAAAGCAGTCGTTCCAGAAGAAACCGCCCCTACTCTAATGCCATCTATCAAAACCAATAAATCTGTAGAATTAGTACCCCGAATAAAAGTTGAAGTCGGCTGTCCATAACCGCCATTTTGTATCATATCGACACCACTAGTGCCATTCAATAACTCGGGAACCGTTTTAACTTGCAAACGCTCAATATCTTTTCGTGTGTAAACGGTGGTTGCTGATGATAGTTCTTTTGACTCAATATCAGTTCTAGTCGCTGTTACTACCATATTCGGCAATTCTAAAGCATTATCGGAGGTGTTATCTTGGGCTTGTGCCGGGTTACTAAAACCCACAAGTAAAAATGAGCTAATTAATATTTTTTGCATAGTATCCTCTGCGCCGCCCGCGCATAGAGTTTTAGGTATAACCAACAGAGGACAATAGAAGATGAAGCGCACGAACGTACGCATTCACTCCGCCAGACAGCCCTCCGCTGTTGCGAATATGCTGACGGGCCGGTCTCCGGGCTTATAAGTGGCGTTAACCTGAACCATCACCTTCCCATGTAATACACAGTGGCGTAACGATGCTTCTTTACTTATATACCGTTGCGGGGGCAGCGTCGGATTTGGTATTAAACCTTACCGACTTCCCGTTTAACCATTAGACTTAACTATCGAATGGAACCTGAAAGCAGATCGTATTATAGGGGGATATTGCAACAATGCAATAAAAGTTATCCTGATTGTAACGTTTTTAAGAATATATCTAATACTGACAAGTACTACAAAAAACCGTGGAACGATTAGAAATCCTAATTTCTATTAGTTTATTATTACAATTCAAACAAGTTTGATTCTTTCGACCATAAACCTGTAATTGCTGCTTAAAATATCCGGGCTTTCCCGCTTCGTTTACAAAGTCCCTTAGGGTCGTACCGCCCTGTTTAATAGCTCTTTGGAGAATTTCTTTAATACATTCCACTAGTTTTTCGTATTCAACTAAAGTAATAGAGCCAGCATGCCGCTCTGGATGTAGGCCGGCCATAAATAAAGCTTCATTAGCATATATATTCCCTACACCTACCACCACATGACTATCCATAATGAATGATTTAACGGGCACTTTACGATTCTTTGCGCGTCTATAGAGGTATTGAGCATTAAAATCATTGAGCAATGGCTCTGGGCCTAAGTCTTTTAACAAGGGATGTTCATCAATGTTTTCAGCCGTCCATAACACGGCACCAAAACGTCGCTGATCATTAAAGCGCAACACACTATCGTCACTCATTATAAAATCAATATGATCGTGTTTCTTAGGCTCTTGACCATCTTGTATTATCCGCATACTGCCCGACATACCTAAGTGTATTATCAAGGTACCTTTATCGATGCTAATTAATATGTATTTTGCCCTTCTAATAACAGAATTAACCTGTAAACCCAGTAAGAGTTGCTCTATTTCTTGCGGGACAGGCCAACGTAAACTAGGTTGTCGAATGATAATTTTTTTAAATTTAAGTCCATTCAGGTAGAGCGAAATGCCACTACAGGTAGTTTCAACTTCGGGTAATTCTGGCATGTTAATTTTAGGAATATTAGTAGGTTAAAATAAATACAGTCAATCAAATAATCGGTAGAACCGCTTTTTCATACTATTTTTTTATAATATTTAAGGTAATTGTAATGCTAGTTACATTAAATCATGCCAAAATATGGATTATCTTTAGTAATTGTCTAACCAATCATGAAAATAGCTATTCTATCCCGTAACGCTAAACTCTACTCAACTGCAAGATTAGTTGAAGCCGCAGAAGCTAGGGGCCATGAAGTAAGAGTACTTGACGTATTACGTTGCTATATGAACATCACCTCTCACAATCCTTCGATACATTATCGAGGCGAAGATCTAACAGGGTTTGACGCGGTAATTCCACGTATCGGTGCTTCAGTAACATTTTATGGAACTGCTGTATTAAGACAATTCGAAATGATGAATGTATTTCCTCTTAACGAATCAGTCGCTATTTCAAGATCACGCGATAAATTAAGATCTATGCAACTTCTGGCTAGAAAAGGTATTGGCTTACCAGTAACTGGTTTTGCTAATAACCCAGATGATATTGAAGATTTAATTTCACAAGTAGGTGGAGCGCCTCTAGTAATTAAACTATTACAAGGGACTCAAGGGATTGGAGTAGTTTTAGCGGAGACCCATAATGCCGCAGAAAGTGTAATTCAAGCATTTATGGGGCTAAATGCTAACATCATGGTGCAAGAGTTCATTAAAGAAGCAGGTGGTAGTGATATTCGTTGCTTCGTTGTGGGAGACAAAGTTGTTGCTTCCATGAAAAGACAAGCTGAAGAAGGTGAATTTAGATCTAATTTACATCGAGGTGGTAGTGCAGAACTTATACGTTTAACACCAGAAGAAAGATCAACTGCTGTTAGAGCTGCTAAAATTATGGGGCTAAATGTCTGTGGTGTAGACATGTTAAGATCAAACCATGGCCCTGTAATAATGGAAGTTAATTCATCTCCGGGCTTAAAAGGCATTGAAACTGCAAGCCAAAAAGATATTGCTGAAATGATTATTCAATTTATTGAAAAACGCTTTGAGTCTTTAGAATCAGCAAAAGATAAATCTCGTACTCGAGGCAAAGGATAAGTCGCCTTCTAATGTCTAAAGCACTGTAATCAATAAAGCAAAAATAAACGCCGCAATAACGTAAAGAGTAAATAAGGCTGTCTTAGATAATCCAGCCTTAAACTTTTTAAACTCAGCAGATAAACCTTGTTTTATAGTTTCTGCGCCTAAAATTCTTTTGAGCAATCCTTTAAGAGTTTGTTGTTCTTCATAAAACACTTCTGCATCCAGCAACTCAGTAAGTGTGGGATAAAATTCACCACACTGCGCGCATCGCACCTCACTTTTAAGGCGTTCAGCTCCACAAATTTGACACTTATTCATATTTACCTCATCTAACCCGTATTTATGATCTTTTTACCCTCACAATCACCCACTCTATAGGATTTTTGTGCATTTTTTGTTGATAATGATGCCAGCAATGTTATTATCTAGACACGCATGTTTTGCAGAGCCATTTGTATCTAAAAAGCACTTAAATATCTGCCTTTATAAAACTTTAAACACCGAGGTAACTTCGTATTAAATTCAGTTTGATTATTTTACCCTCTAATAATCCAGCTTTAAATCAGGGCACAAAACAAATACCATTAAAGTGGCTTGTAAATTTTATCCCGCGAATATTTTAAAAAACTCTATTAGGAGCTAATTATGCTAAAACAGTACCGCCAACATGTTGAAGAACGCGCAAGCGAAGGTGTAGTACCCAAACCACTTGATGCTGAACAAACCACTGCTTTAGTTGAATTAATTAAAAACCTTCCCCAAGGTGAAGAAGAATTTATTCTCGATCTCTTAGCCAACCGTATACCAGCGGGTGTAGATGAAGCCGCTTATGTAAAAGCCAGCTTTTTAACAGCTATAGCCAAAGGTGAAGCTTTTTCACCTATATTAAATGCCGAAGATGCTACAGAATTATTAGGCACTATGCTAGGCGGTTATAACATAACCCCTCTAATTGATTTATTAGACAACCCAACACTTGCCCCTATTGCGGTTAAAGGCCTCTCACATACTTTACTAATCTTTGATGCGTTTCATGACATCGAAGCTAAAGCTAAAGGCGGTAACGTTGCTGCTCAGCAAATTATTCAATCATGGGCAGATGCAGAATGGTTTACGGTTAAACCACCGGTCGCAGAAAAAACTACTGTTACAGTTTTTAAAGTGACTGGCGAAACCAATACGGATGATTTATCACCCGCACCGGATGCCTGGTCAAGACCTGATATTCCTCTACACGCCAAAGCGATGTTAAAAATACCGAGAGAAGGTATTACTCATGCAGAAGAGCAAATCGAAGCTCTGCAAGAAAAAGGCTTCCCCGTTGCTTATGTAGGCGATGTTGTAGGTACAGGCTCTTCTCGTAAATCAGCCACTAACTCAGTGTTATGGTACATCGGAAACGACATTCCTTTTATTCCTAACAAACGCGATGGTGGTGTGTGTATCGGTGGCAAAATTGCCCCAATCTTTTTCAACACCATGGAAGACTCGGGCGCACTCCCCTTTGAATGCGACGTTACTAACCTAGCCATGGGTGATGTAATCGACATTTATGTCTATGAAGGTGTGATTAAACGCCATGACACCGATGAAGTGATTTGTAACTTTGCCTTAAAAACTGACATTATTCTTGATGAAGTGCGAGCAGGCGGCCGAATTCCATTAATTATTGGCCGTGGTTTAACAGATAGAGCCAGAAAGTCTCTTGGCTTAGGTGCCTCTAAAGTGTTCTTAAGACCAACCACAGAAGAAGAAACTAACAAAGGTTTTACACTGGCTCAAAAAATTGTGGGCAAAGCCTGTGGTGTTAAAGGCGTGCGTCCAAATACGTATTGCGAACCTTATATGTCAACAGTGGGCTCACAAGATACAACAGGCCCTATGACCAGAGACGAATTAAAAGATCTGGCTTGTTTAGGTTTTTCTGCTGACTTAGTGATGCAATCATTCTGCCATACCGCAGCTTATCCAAAACCTGTTGATGTTACTATGCAACATACCCTACCCGATTTTATTATGAATCGTGGTGGTGTTTCTTTACGTCCTGGTGATGGCATTATCCACTCTTGGTTAAACCGTATGTTATTACCGGATACGGTGGGTACGGGTGGTGACTCGCATACGCGCTTTCCTTTAGGTATCTCATTTCCAGCGGGTTCTGGTTTAGTCGCTTTTGCTGCAGCAACAGGTGTTATGCCACTGGATATGCCAGAATCAGTATTAGTACGCTTTACCGGTGAAATGCAACCGGGTATTACTTTAAGAGACATGGTTAACGCGATTCCGTATGCTGCTATTAAACGTGGCTTATTAACCATTGATAAAAAAGGTAAGAAAAATGTATTTTCTGGCCGTATCTTAGAGATTGAAGGCTTACCCGATTTAAAAGTTGAACAAGCGTTTGAACTATCAGATGCGTCTGCAGAACGTTCTGCAGGAGGATGTACTATCCGTTTAAATGAAGCACCGATTCGTGAGTATTTAAACTCAAATATCACTTTATTAAAATGGATGATAGCAGAGGGTTATGGTGATGAGCGCACCTTAAAACGCCGTATTAACAGCATGGAAGACTGGTTAACTAACCCAGTATTACTAGAGCCCGATGCGGATGCTGAATATTTCGAGATTATTGAAATCAATATGAATGAAATTACCGAACCCCTACTCGCCTGCCCTAATGACCCCGATGATATTAAACCCTTATCTGAAGTTGCGGGTACTAAGATTGATGAAGTGTTCTTAGGGTCTTGTATGACGAATATTGGTCACTTTAGAGCGGCGGGTAAATTGCTTGAACAACAAAAAGGTGAATTACCCACGCGTTTATGGGTAGCACCACCCACAAAAATGGATCAAACTCAATTAACCGAAGAAGGCTATTACAGTACTTTTGGTAAAGCCGGCGCTAGAATGGAAATGCCGGGATGTTCACTCTGTATGGGTAACCAAGCCCGTGTCGGTGAAAATACCACCGTTGTTTCAACATCAACACGTAACTTCCCTAACCGTTTGGGTAATGGTGCTAATGTGTATTTATCTTCTGCTGAGCTTGCTGCGGTCTGTTCTTTATTAGGTAAAATACCCACTGTTGAAGAGTATATGGTCTATGCAGAACAAATCAGTAGGTCTGCTGAGGAATCTTATAAATACCTCAACTTTAATCAACTTTCTAACTATCAAAAGAAAGCGGATACTATAGAGACTCATTTATAGACTTTAGTCCAATTCGTGAGCGTGTGTAAATTTTAATGATGAGATTTGCACACGCTCACGAAATACAATCACGCATAACAACTAAAATTTGAGCCACTATTAAATGGGTATGAAGCCAACCCCACTGCCTTTTAAAACTTCTTTATCTTACTCAAATAAGACCATGGCGTTTTATTACCAGCAAATTGATAACCAAAGACAACTATTAAAAGCTATTAAGATCCTATTACCAAAAGCTCTATCTGATCAGGCAAAACACTGCGTAATTAAAAATAATAAGTTATTGATCTATACTGAATCAGCTAGTTGGGCTTCCCAATTACGCTTTTATGAACAGATAATATTAAAGGCGGTTAATGAAGTAACCAAAACTCGCATGTTAACTATGCAGACAAAGTTGATAACAACACACGTTAACAATAGAATGATGTCAATTAGAAAACCTAATTTACCTTCTAATGAAAAAATAAAATCATTAGAGGCTGATAGTATGGGGATAGATGATATAAAACTAAGAAATTCTTTACAAAGATTAAGCAAAACACTTCAAAGATTAAGCAATTAATTAAAACAAAGAAACTCCCTGCTAGATAATATTAATGTAGCAGGGAGTTTTGAACAAAATATTAACTGATAAATAATCGACCGTTGATTAAAAATAGCCAGTATAGTAAATTCAACAACTTTATTCTGCTGTTCTTGGTGATTCAGCGGAACGCATGAATGAGATAGGAGCATCTTCTTCATCTGAAAATGTCACCATTTCCCATGCCTCGGTGTCGTCTAATAAGGCTCTAAGTAATTTATTGTTTAAACCATGTCCAGATTTATAACCTGTAAATTGGCCAATTAAACTATGTCCTAGTAAATATAAATCTCCAATAGCATCTAGAATTTTATGCTTTACAAATTCATCAGCACATCTCAAACCGTCTTCATTCAATACTTTATCTTCGTCTACAACAATTGCATTATCTAAACTACCACCTAAAGCTAAGTTATTTTCTCTTAGCATATCGATATCTTTCATAAAGCCAAAAGTTCTAGCGCGACTAACTTCTTTGACAAAAGTAGTAGAAGAAAAATCCATAGAAGCAGTTTTAAGATGATCTTCAAAAGCGGGATGTTCAAAATCGATGGTAAAGGTGACTTTAAATCCCTCAAATGGCTCAAATGAGGCCCATTTATCCCCTTCTTGTACTTTTATCGGTCGCTTAATACGAATATATTGTTTTGGACAATCTTGTTCATCAACGCCAGCTGATTGTAATAAAAACACAAAAGGTCCCGCACTACCATCCATAATAGGCACTTCTGCAGCACTTACATCAATAATTGCGTTATCAATACCTAGTCCTGCAAAAGCAGACAAAAGATGCTCAATAGTAGAAATTTTTACATCACCTGCTACAAGTGTAGTTGAAAGAACTGTTTCACCCACATTGTTAGGGGTCGCTTTTATAATGACTGGCTCTGCTAAATCAACTCTACGAAATATAATTCCAGAATTTACCTCAGCAGGTTGTATCGTTAAATATACCTTTTCCCCTGTATGGAGACCTACCCCTGTGGCTCGTATCGTATTTTTTAAAGTTCGCTGTTTAATCATGTAATAAATGAAGCCAAGAAAGTCTAAAAGCCAAAAATTTTATCATATTACAGAAAAAAAGTATTGAATCGGGGTTAGTGACAGCTATTAAATAATTTGATATAGCATTATGTATCAAAATAATGCTAGTCTAAAGTTCTCATTTACCAAGCTATTTTTCATGCTAAAAAGATATTTTAATAAAGAAAAAAACACAACTAAATCGAATCATCCTGATTTATTAAAAAATATCTATTACCAATGGTGTGATGACGAACGCATAAAATTTGATGATTCACAACTTGTGATAATTGCCGAACTACAAAACACCTTAGATAAAATCAGACGTTTACTGCTGTATTACCAAAAACCTATTTGGCTCAGAATAAATACCCCACCACCTAAAAACCCAAGTCTATACATATATGGTGATGTGGGGCGAGGAAAATCAATGTTAATGAAACTATTTTTTGAAGCCTGCCCGATCAAATTAAAAAACCGCATCCATTACAGTAAATTTATTTCAGAAATACATACTTATATCCACGTCAGCTCAAAACGCAATAAAACCGAAACACTGATTGCTTATGCAAATAAGTTAAGCACAGAATCACAATTATTATGTATCGATGAGTTTTATGTGACCGATATAGCAGATGCTATGATTTTAGAACGCTTATTTACTAAATTATTAGACCTTAATACAACCCTTGTAATCACCTCGAATAGACATCCAAACGACCTCTATCTAGGAGGCATACAAAAAGCACAATTTTCAAAATTCACACAACTACTTCAAGAGCATGTCAAAATAATTGCTTTAGACACTCCTATTGACTATCGACTATCTTATTTGAGATCTTCTAAACGAGTTTACTTTTTTCCGTTGGGTAATAATTCTGAGCAGTTTATCAGAGACTCTTATGCGCAACTAACAAACAACTCACCAATTAAATCTATTACAATCAAACTACTAGGAAGAACAACCACATTGACATCAGCGTATCAAAATATTGCACTGACTAATTTCAATGAACTTTGTGAACAACCTCTTGGCAGTAATGATTATAGTAAAATTGCCCAACAATTTAATTATATAATTGTCGCTAACATACCAAAGATGTCTTACGAATACCGTAATGAAGCAAAACGCTTTATGAGTTTGATTGATGCGCTGTATGAACATAATGTAAAATTGATTTGCAGTGCTGAAACTCCAGCGGAAGATCTCTATCTTGAAGGTGACGGTTCATTCGAATTTAAGCGCACCCTATCAAGACTCATAGAAATGCAAACGCAACATTATCTAACATAAACCCAATTAATCTATATAACCCTACGTAAAATTAAGGTAACACGATGGTAACATTAACTACACCTGTCTGCGAATTTGGCTTAAAAGCACCTGAGTTCAATCTTTTAGGCGTGGACAACAATTTTTGGTCATTGAAAGACTGTATGGGTGAAAAAGGACTATTAGTGATGTTTATATCTAATCATTGCCCCTATGTTAAAGCAGTTCAAGCCCGCTTAATCAGAGATACTAATGAGCTCAAAGCCTTGGGCATTAATTGCGTTGCAATAATGCCAAACGATACCATTGAATACCCAGAAGACGCATTTGAAAACATGCAATTAGTCAGCAAAAACAACAACTACAGCTTCCCTTACTTACTCGATGATACCCAAGATATTGCACGTACCTTTGGCGCGATTTGCACACCTGATTTTTTTGGTTACAACAATCACTACGAATTACAGTACAGAGGCAGACTTGACGCTACCGGCAGAAATACTGAAATAACAGACACACATCGAGAGTTATTCGAAGCAATGAAGTTAGTCGCCGAAACTGGAAATGGCCCAACAGATCAATCCCCTAGCATTGGTTGCTCAATCAAATGGAAAAAAACCGTTCAGCCTAATTAAATTTTTATACTATAGCATTCACTAGTTTTTAAAAGCACCAGATGCTTTAACCCTATTCACCTAATTTTTAATAAACCTAAAGAGAGCTTAAATATGTCAATTAAACGAATGGTAGATCTTGATTTATCAGGAAAAAGAGTATTAATACGTCAAGACTTAAACGTACCAGTAAAAAATGGTCAAGTGACCAGTGATTTAAGAATTCAAGCGAGTGTACCTACCATCGAACAAGCCTTAGCTAAAGGAGCAGCCGTTATCCTACTCTCTCACCTAGGTCGTCCTGTTGAAGGTCAATATGATGATGAATCTTCTTTGAAACCGGTTGCGGAGCGTTTAGCAACCCTTTTAGGCAAACCTGTTAGACTGGAGAAAGACTGGTTAGAAGGGATTAGTATTACGCCAGGTGAAGTGGTACTTTGTGAAAATGTCCGATTTAACGTTGGTGAAGAAAAGAACAGCGATGATCTTGGTCAAAAAATGGCTGAACTATGTGATGTCTTCGTAATGGATGCTTTTGGAACTGCACATAGAGCACAAGCTTCAACACATAGTGTTGCTAAATACGCTCCAATCGCTTGCGCTGGCCCATTATTAGGAAATGAACTAGATGCTTTAGGCAAAGCATTAGAAACCCCCACTAAACCCTTAGTTGCTATTGTAGGTGGATCTAAGGTTTCTACTAAATTAACGGTCTTAAAATCATTATCAGAAAAAGTTGATCAATTGATTGTCGGAGGTGGCATTGCGAATACTTTTATTGCTGCAATGGGCTATTCAGTTGGAAAATCGCTTTATGAAGCTGACTTAATTGAAGAAGCACAAAGCTTAATCGCTGCCGCTAAAAAGGCTGGCTCTGATATTCCTATCCCAGTTGATGTGGTTTGCGCTAAAGAATTTTCCGAAACAGCTGAAGCGACTATTAAAAAAGTAACCGAAGTAGAAGATGATGATCTTATCCTAGATATTGGCCCTGATACTGCTAAACAATATGCTGAAATCTTAAAATCTGCTGGTACTATCGTTTGGAATGGACCCGTTGGCGTCTTTGAAATTGAACAATTTAGCCATGGTACACAATCTTTATCTAAAGCTATTGCTGATAGCAGTGCATTTTCAATTGCTGGCGGTGGAGATACTTTAGCTGCAATTGACAAATATGGTATCAATGATGATGTTTCATATACCTCAACTGGAGGTGGCGCATTTTTAGAATTCCTTGAGGGTAAAGAATTACCTGCCGTTGCCATACTAAAATCAAGAGGCTAAAACTAGCTAAAGTGCATAAAGTTTGAACCTTGACCTTATGCACTAATACTTGTACTCTGTATGGGAATGAATTTTTTCAGCCTGCTTTAAGGGCTGAGTGCTTTTTACTTATTTTAGGTTGGATAATGGCTAGAGTTACAATTGAAGATTGTTTAGAAAATGTGGAAAATCGTTTTAAATTGGTTTTGTTGGCAAGCACCAGAGCTCGTCAATTAAGTCACGGTGCAACTGAATTTGTCCCAAGAGGCAAAGATAAAGACACTGTTGTCGCATTACGTGAAATCGCTGCTGGTCACGTTACCGTTGAAAACATTGCCATTCTGCATCGTGTCGGTGAAGCACATGACAATAATGCAATGTTCTAGTAATTTCTGCCTATGTCGATAATAGCCGACGAAGTTGTTTCAACTCGACCACAAGACGAACTGATACAAAAACTGTGTTTTATTCTGTCTGGTTATTTAGACGAAGATCAAATCAAAAATTGTGTCCGTGCCTATGAATTTGGCGCGGATGCACACATCGGACAATTCCGCAAAAGCGGAGAAGCTTATATATGCCACCCTGTTTCTGTGGCAATATTACTCGCAGAAATGCATATGGATGCTAGTGGAATTATGGCCGCTATCTTACATGATGTTATTGAAGACACACCTATCACTAAAAAAGAACTTGCTAAGCAATTTAGTCAAGAAGTAGCAGATTTAGTCGATGGAGTTACAAAACTTACCAAAATTGACGGTAGATCCCAAACTCGCGCAGAAGCACAAGCTGAAAATGTGCGTAAAATGTTCCTCGCGATGGGTAAAGATTTACGCGTTATCTTAGTTAAATTAGCCGACCGTTTGCATAATATGCAAACACTGGGTGTGATGCCTGCAGAAAAAAAACGCCGTATAGCTCGCGAAACACTTGATATTTATGGTCCTATTGCTAATCGCTTAGGAATGAGCAAAATACGCCATAAACTTGAAGAACTTAGCTTTCAGGCCATGTACCCTACACGGCACAAAGTTTTATCTCATGCCATAAAAAAAACCCGCGGTAACCGAAGTAAAATTATAGATACGATTGAAGACACCATAAAAAATCGATTAGAACAGGCAGAACTACATTATGAAGTGTCGGGTAGAGAAAAAAACATCTACAGCATATATCAAAAAATGGTTCAAAAAAAACTGTCTTTATCAGCCATTTTTGATCTCTATGCCTTTCGAATATTTTGTGACAATGTAGATACTTGCTATCGTGCCCTAGGCGTTATCCATAATCTTTATAAACCTATTCCAGGACGCTTCAAAGATTACATTGCTCTACCTAAAGCTAATGGGTATCAATCATTGCATACTATTGTTATTGGCCCATACGGCGCACCGATTGAAATCCAAATCAGAACTCATGAAATGCATCGCATGGCAGAATCAGGTATTGCCGCACACTGGTTATATAAATCAGATGAAGACAAAACAGAAAAATTCCAAGCCCGCGCCAATGAGTGGTTAAGAGATTTACTAGAAATACAAAAAACTGCTGGTGATTCACTAGAGTTTATTGATAATTTAAAAATTGATTTATTCCCCCAAGAAGTTTTTGTTTTCACCCCTAAAGGCGGCATTATAAAAATACCGCGTGGTGCAACAATTATCGATTTCGCCTATGCAGTTCATACAGATATTGGAAATGCCTGTGTTTCCGCTCGTATAGATAAACAACTAGTACCATTACAAACAAAATTAGAAAACGGGATGACAGTTGAAATCATCACCGCACCCTGGGCTAGACCTAATGCACTTTGGCTAAATTATGTAACGACAGTTAAAGCAAGATCTTGCATTCGAAATCACCTTAAACATTTTAAACAACAAGAAGCTATTAGTTTAGGCCACAGATTATTAGAAAAAGAACTGCATACATTACATGTTCAATTAGAAACTATTGAACAAAGCCGCATTAAAATCTTGCTAAAAGTAATGAATATGACAACCATGGATGAGTTATTAGAAGACATTGGCCTTGGCAATAAAATGCCATTCTTAGTCGCTAAGAGACTAACCCAAGTAGATATTAACGCCAATATCAAATTAGATAGTAATGAGACAACACAACAAACGCCTCTAATTATCAAAGGTACTGAAGGAATGGTGATAACTTTAGCCAAATGTTGTCGACCAATTCCTGGCGACTCCATTATTGGTTACTTTAACCCCGGCAAAGGTATTGTAGTTCATCATCATGAATGTCGTAATCATACTGTAGTGAGAAAAAAACATACCAATTGGCTTGATGTTGAATGGTGTAAAGATGTTGATGGAGACTTTCCTACCGAAATTCGTATTGAGATACTCAATCAACGAGGTGCTCTTGCAACCATAGCGTCTACCATTTCTAATCATGGCTCTAATATTGAAAATGTGACTGTAGTTGATCAAGATGATAGAGTTTGTGTTGATTTAATTACTCTGAGTGTTAATGATCGTAACCATTTAGCTAAGGTAATAAGACGTTTAAAAGAATTATCTATCGTTATAAAAATCACTCGTGTTAAAGGCTAAGCTTAATTTTCTTGTAATAATCTCGGGTTTCAACGATAATACTATTTTTTAGCTGATTACGCTAAAACATAATGGTGATCGAGTTGGTCCTCTCGCAACGATACGCTGTAAACCCCGCCAGGTCCGGAAGGAAGCAACGGTAGCAGCAGATTCGTGTGCCGGGATGTGGCTGATTCGGTTACCGCCCAATTAAGCAACTTAACTTTCGAGCCTGCAATGAATTACCAGGTTCTCGCCAGAAAGTGGCGTCCACATAATTTCAAAGAAGTCGTCGGTCAAGAGCATGTTGTCCAATCATTAATTAATGGATTGCAACATAACAGACTGCATCACGCTTATTTATTTACCGGAACTCGCGGTGTTGGCAAAACAACTCTTGCCAGAATTTTAGCGAAGGCTATTAATTGCGAGAATCTTCAAGACAACAATCCTTGTGATACCTGCGTCACATGCATGGATATAAATGAAGGTCGTTTTTTAGATCTAATTGAAGTAGACGCTGCATCACGCTCTAAGGTAGAAGATACCCGAGATTTACTCGATAACGTACAATACGCACCAAATCAAGGAAAGTACAAAGTCTATATAATCGATGAAGTGCACATGCTATCTGGACACAGCTTTAATGCGCTATTAAAGACACTAGAAGAACCACCCGAGCATGTAAAATTTTTATTAGCGACAACTGACCCTCAAAAGATACCAGTCACTATCTTATCCCGTTGTTTACAATTTAATTTAAAACAACTATCCCCCAGTCAAATTTTTTCACAAATGGAGTTAATCCTAACTCAAGAGAAATTAGATTATGAACCAGCAGCACTTAAATCACTATCCCGTGCAGCAGATGGAAGTATGCGAGATGGATTAAGCTTATTAGATCAAGCTATTGTATACGGCAACGGTATAATTAAAATCAGTGATGTAAATACAATGCTGGGCACTGTTGCTATTCAGCCTATTGAGGAAATACTGCAAGCACTAGCTAATAATGATGCTAAAGCTATAATGAATAAAATAGCTGAACTCGAAAGCTTGTCGGCTAACTTTAAAGATGTACTGCAACAAATAATACAAGTATTACATCGTACAGCCCTATCACAACATATTCCTAATTTTATCGATGATAATTTTAATAAAGAACTGATTGATAATTTAGCAAAACAATTATCAACAGAAGACATTCAACTATTCTATCAAATTGGTATATTGGGCCAAAAAGACCTACCATTAGCACCGGATCCCCGTAGCGGATTAGAAATGGTTATGTTACGCATGTTAACTTTTAAACCTACCAAAAAAAATGCGCCAACTGTTGTCGAAATACCCAAATCTGCCTCAAAAGAAGCACTTTATCCTTTTGAAGCAACTAAAACATTTGTAACTCCTAAGCAACATAATACAACTGATACCTCATGGGTATCCATGATTTCTGCTATGAAACTAGTGGGCATGACAAAGGAATTCGCGAGTCATTGCGCTCTTGAATCACTTGACGATAATACCTGTACTTTAAAAATCAATCCCAACCATATTATAAGTACCAAAGCGCAAGACTCATTACAAACAGCCTTACGTCACTATACTAAATCACCCCAGTTAAAATTAAATATCACATCAACAAAAACGACTATAGAAACACCCGCCGTACAAATAATTCGAGAACGCGAAAACCAACAACAGACTTCTGTTGAAGCTATCAATGTAGACTCCAACATACAAGTTTTAAAAGATAACTTTGATGCCCGAATCTTACCTGGCACCATAGAACCCGTATTTACAAAAGAGGAACAATAATGAAAAATGCTTTAGGCAACTTAATGCAACAAGCACAAAAAATGCAAGAAGACCTAAAAAATGCCCAAGAAGAACTTGCTTTAATGCAAGTCCAAGGTGAATCAGGCGCAGGATTAGTTTCTATTATTATGACTGGCAAACGTGAAGCTAGAAAAGTAACTATAGACCCCACCCTTTTAGATGACAAAGATATGATGGAAGACCTTATCGCAGCAGCCATAAACGATGCTGTTAACAAAATTAATAAAATGAAAAAAGAAAAAATGTCAGATGTTACATCTGGAATTCCATTACCTCCAGGCTTTAAACTACCATTCTAATATGCAAAAAAAAGGCCTACTTGGACAACTAATACAAAACTTTTGCTGTCTCCCCGGCGTTGGTCCAAAATCGGCACAACGTATTGCATTGTATATGTTACAACGCGATAGAAATGGTGCACGTTTGCTTGCAGAAACTCTACTAAACGCACTTAATAAAATCAACCATTGCCAAGAATGTAGAACACTCACAGAAAAGGTATTATGTGAAATTTGCGCTGATACCTCAAGAAACAACAGTCTACTTTGTATTGTTGAAAACCCTGCTGATGCATGGCATATTGAGCAAGCTACTGCATTTAAAGGCTATTACTATGTGCTACATGGGAAGTTATCACCATTAGATGGCATAGGACCAAATGAACTTGGCCTTGATAAACTTGAACTCCGCCTAGCCAATGGAAAAACAAAGGAAATTATACTAGCAACAAACTCAACTGTTGAAGGGGAAGCAACTGCCTACTTTATCAGTGAAATAGCAAAAAAGTATGCTATTAATGCGAGTAGATTAGCTCATGGTTTACCTATGGGAGGAGAATTAGAATTTATTGATAGCGGCACACTTTTACATGCGTTTAAAGGACGTAATTTACTTTGAGAAAAATAATGACTAATTGTTTATTCTGTAAGATGGTAGAGGGTGATATTAAACCCGACGTACTTTATGAAGACGAATCTGTACTCGCTTTTAGGGATATTAATCCTCAGGCCCCAATCCACATCCTCATTATTCCAAAAACGCATATCAGTACATTAAATGAGCTTGATGACACTCAGCTTGCAGGACAATTAATACAAACTGCGGCAAAACTAGCCAAAATAGAAAATATTGCAGCAGATGGTTATAGGACTGTATTTAATTGCAATGCTAAAGGCGGCCAAGAAGTCTACCACCTACACCTTCATTTATTGGCTGGTCGTCAAATGACTTGGCCTCCAGGTTAATAGTTTAGACTTTAAAAATTCAGGAATACGCTGATCTAACCAATAAACCGGTTTAAAAGGCGTTTTTCCTGATATAAACCCTACGTGCCCCCCTCCTTTAGCCACCTCAAGACTGACAAAATCAGATAACTGTTCTTTATTTGGCAAAACTTCAGGCGTCATGAAAGGATCATCTATGGCATGTATGATTAATGTAGAAACCGTAATTAATTTCAAAAATTGCTGTGAGCTTGATTGATGATAATAATCTTGTGCATCTTTAAAACTGTGTAACTTAGCCACTACCTGATCATCATATTGCCAAAAGGACTTAATCTGAGAGATATCACCCAAGTTTGTTATTTTATATGCCTCGTCAATTAGCCCTAATACCTCTAAGTAAACTTTCTTATCCGAAATAAACTGTTTTAACTCTGAAATTAATCTGTAACGATACAATTTAGCGAAACCTTTATCTAATGTAGTAGCACATATACTCAACTGTAAGGGGACAGAAACAGCGACTGCCGCAAATAAAAAAAGACTTTTGGCGGATTCTCCCAACCATTTCAATAGAACATTACCGCCCAATGAAAAGCCAACCACACCAATTGGCATATTCGGCTCCCGCTCTCTTAGTGTGGTATATAACAAATCTAAATCTTCAGTTTCCCCCGAATGATAACATCGCGCTCTGTGATTTAACTCTCCACTACAGCCTCGAAAATTTAATGCTGCGGTACGAAAACCATCATGAGTTAGTTTTTTCTGCATTCCTTTTATATATCCTGATTGAGAACTTCCAGTTAAACCGTGTAATAAGATAATGATTGGATGATGTTCCTCACCCAACCAATCAACATCAAAAAAATCATGGTCAGATGTAAAAAAACGTTCTCTTCGTGTATGAGGTAAACGCACGATTCTAAATAATGAAGGATAAATTGTCTGTAAATGTGAATTATTTAACCACCAGGCCGGTTTAAATGATGATTTAATATTTATGTTTTTCACAATTAAACCTTACTCACTTCAATCCTTAATTAAAGCACCAACGAAACCTACCTGTCTCCATGCCTCATATAGAACGATGGCAACGGCATTTGATAAATTCAAACTCCGACTATCCGCCTGCATAGGCAAATACAAACAATGATCTTCTCCTATCTCATTTAATCTAAGTTCTGGAATACCTCTTGTTTCAGGCCCAAATATAAATGTATCTCCGTCATGAAAAGCAACATCACTCAATATCATTCGACCTTTAGTTGTCAATGCAAATAGTCGATTGGGTTTAACTGATTCAATAAAAGCTTCAAAAGAAATATACAGCTTAACTGAAACCCACTCATGGTAATCAAGACCAGCCCTTCGCAATTTTTTATCATCTAATTCAAACCCTAAAGGCCCTATCAAATGTAACTGAGCACCAGTATTGGCGCATAAGCGAATGATATTACCGGTATTAGCGGGGATTTCAGGCTCAAATAAAACAATGTGAAACATAATGGGTTAATACCTTTATTAAGTTAACTAAACTCTTTAATGACTAATAGCTCTTCTTACAAATAGCCAGTAAATAGAGACCTTAAAAGAATTCAGGACAAATACAAATAAAATAAATTAACAAAAAACTTGTCTATTGAAAATTAAAATGTTAATGTATTTAAAAATTTGAAAAATTAAATTAACTTTTCTTTCGAATTAAAACATAACAAACCACTCTGAATTAAAGGGTATAACGGTAAATTAAAGGTGAAGACATGGCTATTATAAAGTTTAAAGATATACTGAACAACGCTATAACATTAAACACTAGTGATACAAATAATCCTGATACCTTAGTATTCGATTCAAACTACACAGCAACAAAACTTAATATAAGTCAGGTTGGCGCCAACGTAATCGTCAGTTACGGGGCAGACACTGTAACTTTACTAAATACCAATCTTACCCAAATAAATGCTAATACCTTTAATTTTGTAGATGGGTCAAGCTTACCCATTAATCTGAATAATATAAATGCTCCAGCTGTGACCGGAGAAAATATTATTATTATAGATAGTAACACACCTGATATAAATAACTTAATTCAAGGGTTTGACCCAACCAGTAAGATATATATTTTAGATAGCAACCAAGATGGTCTAAGTCAAATTCAAAGCATATTGAGCAACGAGTCTAATGTATCAGCTTTGCATATTGTCAGTCATGGCAATGCCGGAATAATAAAACTTGGAAGTACTTCATTAGATTCAAACAACATATCAAATTACAGTACACAACTAGCTGAAATTGGTAGTCATTTAAGTGATACTGGTGATATTTTACTTTATGGGTGCAATGTCGCTGCTGGAACTATAGGTCAAACATTTATAAATCAATTAGCTCAATATACTAATGCGGATGTTGCCGCTTCTGTAGATACTACGGGTGCATCGTCGCTCGGTGGCAATTGGATTCTCGAATCGCAAACAGGTCCTATCGAAGCGACAACATTGGTAGATACGAGTTATTCAACTATTCTTGGTAAATTATTTGATTTTAATACAGCATCACTTCAAGTTGCTTATGTTTGGCCAACTTACGACCCTACGCTTAGCCTTGCATCTCAAACCTATCAACTTGGAGGATATGCTCCACAAATAGTTACAGTAGGTAATACAGTTGAGATACCCACTTGGCCTGCGGGCATATCAATTGATATTGGCGCAAATAACATTAAAATTACAGACAGCATATTAAATAATTGGAAAAATGCCGTTAATTATAATGGTCCCGTTTTTTCAGACATAAACGATCAAGTAAAAGATATTACAAATGTAACGTTAACAGGGACAGGACTAACTACAGCGCCAGTAGTTAGTTGGGATGCTAATAACATCTATGTAAACTGGCAAAACATGGTTTTAAGCGCCGGTGGCTCAATAAACTTAGCGGTCACTTTTGCAAATAATGCACCAACATCATCCAATGGAAGTGTTACTGGTCCAATGGATGTTACAAGAGTATTTACTTTATCAGACTTTAGTTTCGCTGATATTGATTCTGATTCCCTTCAAGCTCTATACATAAGTTCAATACCGTCCGCTGGTCAATTAACTTTGAATGGAAGTACTATTGTATCTGGTCAAGTTATAACAGCTTCAGATATAGCCCTAGGTAAATTTACATATACTTCAGCATTAAATGGATCAGGAACAACTTATACATCATTCGACTACAAAGTCTATGATGGCGCGGCCTATAGTGTTAGTTCATATACTGAAACGGTTAATATGCAAAATATTAATAGTGCCCCCACAGGAACAGATCAAACGCTTACTACCTTAGAAGATACTGCTGTAACAATAACAACTGCAGCATTTGGGTTTAACGATATTAATAAAAACACCCTACTATCAGTAAAAATTGATACGTTACCCGCAAATGGAACATTAAAACTCAATAATGTAAACGTAACCGTTGGACAGATCATCACAGCTACTGATATCACTGCAAATAAATTAGTGTTCACACCGGTAGCAAACGCAAATGGTAATGCCTATGCTTCAATGACGTTCCAAGTGCAAGATAATGGTGGTACTACTAATGGTGGTGTAGATTTAGATCAAACTCCAAATACGCTTACTATCAATGTAACACCTGTAAATGATTTACCTACAGGAAATGTGTTAATCAGCGGTACTGCTACTCAAAATCAAACGTTAACGGCTAGCAATAGCCTTGCAGATGTTGATGGTTTAGGAACAATAATTTATCAATGGCTAGCTGCTGGAACAGTAATTCCAGGAGCAACTGGTTCTACATTGAGATTAACCCAAGCTCAAGTTGGTAAATCGATTACGGTTAAAGCCAGCTACACCGATTTACAAGGCACAGCAGAAAGCGTCACCAGTTCTGCAACAACGGCAGTCGTTAACGTGAATGACGCACCTACCGGTAATGTCTTAATTACGGGTACGGCGACTCAAAATCAAACGCTAACAGCCAGCAACTCCTTAGCGGATATCGATGGTTTAGGTACTATCAGCTACCAATGGTTAGCAAACGGGTCTGCTATTTCTGGAGCGACAGGCTCAACTTATACCTTAACGCAAGCCGAAGTCGGTAAAGCGATTACGGTTAAAGCCAGCTACACCGATTTACAAGGCACAGCAGAAAGCGTCACCAGTTCCGCAACGTCAGCGGTAGTGAACGTGAACGACTTACCTACCGGTAATGTCTTAATCAGCGGTACTGCAACGCAAAATCAAACACTAACAGCCAGCAACTCTTTAGGGGATATCGATGGTTTAGGTACTATCAGCTACCAATGGTTAGCAAACGGCACTGCTATTTCTAGAGCGACAGGCTCAACTTATACCTTAACGCAAGC
>CAJADF010000103.1 GCA_903938485.1 uncultured Methylococcaceae bacterium | reverse complement strand
TAAAGTCTGTCTGGGCAGAACGCCCATGGAAACTTTATTGAGTGGAAAAAAGATTTGGCTAACTAAGAATTTGAACCAAATCTAATCTGACAGACACCTTATAAAAATCGGTAACTGTCAGATCGGGTCTGAGCTAGTACAATTTATACGATTGTACAGATTATTATAATTTATAGAGTACGTCGTTTGCTTTATCTATATTTTGTTGTTCTTTTGATTTAGGTACTTTATTTTCTTGCTCGTTTCTTTCTTTACCAAATTTGGTAATCATTTGTTCCCAACTAGTATACTGTTCATACCCTTTAAATCCAGATGCTTTTCTTTCTTGGTAGATTTCTTTACCTAGAATAATAACTTCTTCAGGTGTTTTACCATCAACAGCATTTAGGAAATCTTTATCGTCTTTTTTTGCGTCTCTGATAGTCCAGAAAGACACTTCAAACTCAATACGACTTTCAGCAGGTAAACGATTTTTAAGGGCTTTTACTGATCTATAAGCAGTCGATGTATTATGACCGTTTATTTGTTGGCCTTTACCGCAAGCGATTAAAGTGGCACAACTCAATATGATTAACAGAGCAGGTAATTTCTTCATTTAAGTTAACCTCGAAGTTAGGTATGGATTCATGTTATTGTATTTATAACACCAGATCATCAAACAAAGTAAAATGGTCGGACATTATAACCTTGAGCAAAGTTTAAATGCTGGAATTTATTCAATTACTAAATCAACGTTATCAAACTATTCTAAGTCAACGTGAGTATGATGTTGACAAAATAAGTTATCAGCAACGCATTGATCAGCTGGTTTTAACAGAGGCCTTTATTCGTAGAGGCCAGTACATTAAGGCTACAAGTTCTCAGCCCTTGCAGATTTCTGTAATAGGACCCACCCAAGCTGGGAAAAGTTCTATAGTCAATGTACTGCTAGATTCTAATTTGGCAAATGTGAGTCCACTTGCTGGGCATACTATTCATCCACAAGGCTATGCACAACGCGATAATCTTGAAGAGTGTGAAGGCTTGCAGCGCTATTTCGGTCGATTTCAACGTATGTCTCAAGATATGTTGCCGCGAGATAGGCATGATTGTTACTCTGTTAGCCAAGTCGATTCAAAATCAGCGTTCTTACCGTCAGCAGTGTTGTGGGATACGCCAGACTTCGATTCTATCGATTCTTCTGTTTACAGAGAAGGTGTGCTTAGAGCGATTGCTTTAGCCGATGTTATTGTTTTGGTTGTTAGTAAAGAGAAGTATGCCGACCAGTCAGTTTGGGACATGATGTCAGTACTAGAGGCGCTGCATCAGCCGACTATCATTTGTTTAAATAAACTAAGTGAAGGCTCAGAAGACTTATTGTTGGAATCATTAAAAGAAAAATGGTCCTTAGTTAGAACAGATAGCTTTCCGACAGTCGTGCCACTTTATTATCAAAAAAATATTGGTTTACCGCTTTGGCCAAATGCGCATAGAGATGTGCTTAAAAAGCTTATCTCTCAGGTTGATCGCAAAAAACAAGGACGCTATGAGCAAGAATTAGTGCAGACCTATTGGCAAGAGTGGTTAGAGCCTATTATTTCAGAGCATCAGGCCGCTGCTGAGTGGCAAAAGATGGTTGCAGTGGCTATTGAGCAAGCTTTGCAAAATTATCAGCGCGATTATTTAAATCACCCGCATCATTACGAAACTTTTCAACATGCCTTGGCTGAGTTGTTAACGTTACTAGAAATTCCTGGGTTAGCTGGTTTTTTAACGGGCGCGCGTAAAGTGTTAACTTGGCCTATTCGTAAGATTATGAACTTGGGTCAAAAACGCTTACATATCGCGGATAGTAGCCAAGAGTTAGTTTTATTAAATCAAATTGCCGAACATACGCTAATACAATTGATGGACCAATTGATGGATAAAGCTGAGTCAGAACAGCAGCGTTTGTGGTGGAAAGAGGTGAGTGGTTTATTAAGACGTCAGCGGCAAGATTTGTTATTGGCTTTTACGCAAGCCGCATTAAGGTATCATTTGGCTTTTCAGCAGGATGTTGAGAAAACTGCTCAGCGTTTGTATCATAAACTTCAGGAACAACCCCTGCTTTTAAATAGTTTACGCGCAACTCGGGTGACTGCGGATGCCACCGCTATTGCGTTAACTTTACATATGGGCGGTATTGGGGTGCATGATTTAGTTTTTGCGCCTGCAATGTTAACTATGACAACTTTATTAACCGAAAGTGCTATGGGCAGTTATATGCACAGGGTAGAAAACGATTTAAAACAACAACAACTGCAAACAGTTAAGCAAACCTTGTTTATTGAGAATATTGGCAAGGTGTTGGCAACTTTACCCGAGCAACTGTCCTCTTTAACCCATTTTAATATTTCGGATGCTCAGGTTAAGGCTGTTGAGCAACAATTTACAGAAAAGCGCCATGGCTTACGATTACTCAGATTTAGTTAAAAATACACAGCTTTGGGCAGAGCAGGCCCTGACTTTAGGCTGGCTTAAAGCCGATGAAGCGCAAGCTTTAACGCAATTTGATAACGCAGCACCAGAGCAGTTGTTTAGTTCTAAAGATAGGGGTGTTACTAATGAAGTTCGACCCCTTATTGTGGCTTTTATGGGCGGAACAGGCGTAGGCAAAAGTACCTTATTAAATCGTTTAGCGGGTAGAGACATAGCAAAAGCGGGAGTTGTGCGACCTACCTCTCGGGAAGTAACGCTTTATCATCACGAAAGTATTTCTATTCAGCATTTTCCTGCGCAATTTCCGTTAGCAAAAATCAATATAGCTCAACATGACAATGCGCAAAGAAAAGGCATTGTGTGGATTGATATGCCAGATTTTGATAGTACAGAGAAAAGTAATCAAGCTCTTGTATTACAGTGGTTGCCACATATTGATGTGTTGATTTATGTGGTGAGTCCTGAGCGATATAAAGATGAAAAAGCTTGGCGTTTGTTATTGGCTGAAGGGGCTAAACATGCTTGGTTATTTGCGCTTAATCAATGGGACAGAGGGCAGTTAGGGCAGTTTATTGATTTTACTCAACAGTTAAATAAAGTCGGTTTTGTGGATCCTGTTATCTATAAAACAGCGTGTATCAATGAAGGTCAGGATGAGTTTTCTTTATTAGAAGAGACTATCAATGCCTTGGCGACTGGACATGTGGTGCAAGAATTAGAATTGCGCGGTATGCAATTGCGTAAGCTTGAGTTGCTTAACAAGTTGCAAGGCATTGAATCTGCTTTAGGGTCAGATATGGCCTTTAAACAGATAACGGGTGTTTGGCAGAATAAATGGCAACAAACCACGCAGCAATTGCAAAAAGGTTTTGAATGGCCGATGCAATATGTTGCTCAATATGCTGCAGAGCATGCAACTGACTTAGTATTAAAAACGGCAAATCAACCGCCAGCACTTTGGGATGATTGGGCACAGGCTAGATTTAATGATGTGACTGACGAGTTTTTGCTAGAAATAGATCAGTTGAATGTTCCGGTAGCACCTTTTAAAGCCCTCCTAAATGCGTTGCGTGAGAAAGCCCCTAAAATAATGCAAGCTCAGACTGAGTTAGCAATTAGATTAGCTTTAGCTAATCCTGGAAATGCCTTACAAAGATACTTTTTAAAAGTCACTCGGTTTTGTGAAGTTGTTTTGCCATTATTGGCAATGGCTTGGGTAAGTTATAAAGTGTTTTTGGGTTATTACTCAACGCCAGTGGCTGATAATCATTATCTAGGCGTTGATTTTGCAGTTCATAGTATTTTAATGATTGCACTTACTTGGTTGATTCCGTTTTTTATTTTAAAAAAGGCCCAGCCTTCGCTGAAGAAAAGTGCTTTTAAAGGCTTAAAAAAAGGCGTGAGCAATGCTTTTATATTAATTGAACAAGAGGCTTTGCTTTTGGTCGAAAGTCTTGCTCAGCAACGTGAGAATCAAAAGTCAGTGTTTTCTAAACTTATGACTGCTTGCACTGAGTTGGTGAATGATAATTCCAGGCAAACTGAGGTCGATACACCTCTGCAACGCATGTTGATTAATAATATCGATACTCACACGCCTTAATCATCATCTTCGCTGGGTATCTGACCTTTAAACTCTTCAGATAAAAGCATTTGTGCACCTGTAATAACGACTTCATCCTCTGGATTTAAAGTGTCAGATAAGTAAGACCCATCGGGTAACGCGCTATATTTTAGTAAGGGGCGGCGAGCAAAGGTTTCTGCCGAGGTTTTTTGGTAAACAAAAGCTTGGTTTAAATACCAAATTAAGGCCGACTTAGGAAAACTAACTCCGTTAAGCTCAGTGGTTTGTTCTGGAATCCATACCATTACATTCATCCCTGATAGCATATTTTTGGCAGAAGTCTTAAAAAAGTAACTTTCACCTTGTGCAACGACATCTGATTGCGTTGCAACGGAAACAAACTTAGCAGTTTGTGCTTTAGTTCTATCGCCAGCGGTATTAACGTAAATTGTCTTGATAGTTTCAGGCAAATGTTTGTTACTGGGTAAGGTGACCTGAATTAACTTTTCTTGATTATTTAAAAATGGTTGTAATTGACGGGACTCTTTTGTTAAGGCCCAATCTGTTAAATTCTTACCCCATAATACAGTGGCTTCATTCAGTAGCGCTTTGTCTTGAAATTCAGTTGCTGTAACTTGAGCTTTATGACTTTGCCACAATGCCTCTTGTTCTTGTAAGTTACGTTTTGAGGTCGCTCCATTTGTGTATAAATCTTGATGCCGAGACAGATTTTGTTCGGCGTGAGTTAATTTTGCTTGGCTATTTGTTCTGTCAGTTGAGACCAGCAGGTATCTATTTCTTAAGTCTAATAAGGGCTGTATGTTAATAACCTTACCTTGGGCGATAAACTCTTCTTGATGATGATTTGCTTTAAGTTTAAGGGTCTGAATGCCAGAGGATTTTTGCAATGCACTATTAATTTTAATGCTGGAATGTTCGGAAACGCTGTTGGGTTTTTTAGTTTCTTGAACATCGTCATCATCAAGGGCAATAACCTTGAGAGGGAAGGTGACTAGTAATAAACAAGCCAATAGCAGAGCATTCATTTAGGTAATCTTAATAATTAAAGCGATTGAGGTATGTCTAGCATTATCGCATTATTTTGTTTTTGGCCATATGCCACTGCTAAAGAATTTTAGGCTAAAAAAAACCCTGACTGATTGCTCAGTCAGGGTTTTTTATAATCTAGCTAACTAAAATAGTTCGATTAGTTGTTTGGTAATGCAAATACAGTGAATGCACCACCTTGCTTAGTGAAAGAACCCAAGCTAGCGTAAGCGCCGTTAGCACCTAAACCTTCTTGTGAAATTTTCAAAGCAATTTTTTCTAATTCAGCTTTTTTAACTGGATCAGTTTCAGCTGCAGCTTTAGCTTGAGCTTCTTCTAATTGTTTACCGAAATCAGTAGCGATACCGATACCAGCCCAGCCGCCAATACCTGAAAGAACACCAACGTATTGTTTACCGTTGTAGCTCCAAGTATTTACGTTACCGATGATGCCTGATGGCGTTTTGAATTTATATAATTCTTTACCCGTTTTAGCATCAACCGCTTTTAAGTAACCTTCTAAAGTACCGTAGAATACTACGCCACCAGCAGTTGCTACAGAACCTGACCAAACAGAGAATGGTTCTTTGTTAGACCAAGCGATTTTACCCGTTTTAGCGTCATACGCAGTGAACTGACCCAAGTTAGTTGTACCATCTGGTTTGCCAGTTAAAACGTCAGCGCCAGCAGGTAGCATGTCTAAAGTAGCTCCTACATAAGGTTGGCCAGCAGTATATGAAACTTCGAATGGTTCGTAGTTCATACATAGGTGGTTACCAGAAATGTAGAATAAGCCAGTTTGTGGAGAGTAAGATACTGGTTGTTGGTTTTTACTACCTAATGCAGCAGGACATACACCGTCAGTTCTAACGTCTTCACCGTTTTGTTCAGTAGAGTATTTAGAAACAACTTGTGGACGACCAGTAGTCATGTCAACGTGTGAAGCCCAGTTAACTGATTTGTCGAATTTTTCAGCAACTAATAATTCACCCGTTTCACGATCTAAAGTGTAACCAAAACCGTTACGGTCGAAATGCACGATAGTTTTGTGCAATTTACCTTTAACTTCTTGATCAACTAAAACAGTTTCGTTGATACCGTCAAAGTCCCACTCATCATGTGGAGTCATTTGGTATACCCATTTAACAGCACCAGTGTCTGCGTCACGAGCCCATAAAGACATAGACCATTTATTGTCGCCTGGACGTTGAACAGGATTCCAAGTAGACGGGTTGCCTGATCCGTAGAAGATCAAGTTTAATTTAGGATCGTAGCTAGTCCAACCCCAAGTAGTACCACCACCGATTTTCCATTGGTCACCTTCCCAAGTTTTGATACTTGAGTTTGCGCCAACTGGAGTTACTTTACCGTTTTCCCAAGTCGTTGTTTTGCTTGGATCGATTAAAGTGTCTTTGTCAGGTCCGATGCTATAACCTTTCCAGCGTAATTTACCAGTGTTGATGTCATAAGCAGCTAAGAAACCACGAACACCAAATTCACCACCAGAAATACCCGTTAAGACTGTATCTTTAACAACTAAAGGTGCGTTTGTGTTGGTCATACCTAATTTAGGATCACCGTTTTGAACGCTCCATACTCTTTTACCTGTTTTTGCGTCTAATGCAGTTAAAACAGTGTTAGATTGTTGTAAGAAGATTTTGCCGTCACCGTAAGCTAGACCACGGTTAACTGTATCGCAGCACATAACAGGGATAGTTACGTCAGCATCTTGAGTAGGAGTAAATTCCCAGATAACTGACTGAGTTTTTTGATCAAGAGCATAAACAGTGTTAGGGAATGGAGTGTGAATAAAAATTACACCATCAACAACTAATGGACCACCTTCGTGACCACGTAATACGCCTGTAGAGAAAGTCCAAGCTGGTTGTAGATTTTTAACGTTAGCAGCAGTGATTTCGTTAAGAGTACTATAACGAGTGCCGGCGTAATCGCCACCCCAAGTTGCCCAGTTAGCTGGATCTTTTGTAAGAGTGTCAACACCGCTGTTAGCTGTAGAAATTGCTGGTGCAGCTAATAATGCAGCTACACTTGAAGCAATCAGCCAACTTTTTAAAGGCTTCTTCATATTTATTTCTCCTGGTATTTTGTTAATTAGACAAAATACTGATTATGATTTTTTAGACTAATATTAGTTTTTTTGGTTTAAATAATTGATTCCGGAAACTCTGGAATTTACTCATACCAAGACACTAGATTTAATGATTTTGCTTAAAAAGTCAAATAATAATATACAACTTGACTTGTTTGTAGATATTAATTACAAGTATTAAATACGACTGGATTCTTGTAAATACCTCATTAAACAAGTAATTCTGATTTTTATATTGTCATTATTTTGTAACCTTCATTATTCCAAGATAAAATACTTCCTGAGTTTTTAGTCCATGCGGCTAGCACAAAGCGCTGAGCTGAAATATCGTTGACGGTGAAATTATGCACATCTGGTCGGTGTGTATGACCGTGAATTAATCGATAACACTGATATTCTGTCATTTTTTCTGTAACAGTATTTTGATTGACATCCATGATTTCAGTAGATTTTTTACGTTTGTGAAAATAACTTCTTAAGCGATACCAACGTGCCACAAACAGTCTTAATAAGAGTGGTTTTGAAAGTACATTATTTTTCCATTTATTCGTGTGTGATTTAATACGAAAAGCTTGGTAAGCTAAATCATCGGTACAAAGTAGGTCACCATGCGTAATCAAGGTAGAGGTGCCGAATAAATCAATGACGACATAATCATCTAATAATTTCACGCCAGTGTCGGCAGAAAACCTTTGGCCTAATAAAAAATCACGATTCCCTGGTTGTAAAAAAACATTCACACCTGATTGCACTAATTCTTTAAGTTGTTTTCGAATTTCATTGTTAGGCGGAGTAGGGTCGTCATCACCAATCCAAGCATCAAATAGGTCGCCCAAAATATAAAGTTTCGATGCCTTGGATGCTTCGTTTTTTAAAAAGGTTAAAAAGCGTCGAGTGATTTCTGGTTTTTCAAGACCTAGATGTAAATCCGAAATAAATAAGATATCTTGATACAAGTGAGTATCCTCAGGACTGAGTAAAGAGGTTGTTAGGTATCTAATAGAGATACCTAACATTTTGGAAGGTCTTAAGGTTTTACAACTTCTGCATTATTGATGACGATGTTTTCGTTAGGAACATCTTGGTAAGGTCCTTTTGAACCCGTCGCCTGTTTAGCCATTGCATCAACAACATCCATACCATCTACAACTTCTGCAAATACAGCATATCCCCAGCCGCTTGCGTTTTTACCAGTATGGTTTAGGAATGTATTGTCTTTATAATTAATAAAGAATTGGGCTGTCGCAGAATTAGGATCGTTTGTTCTTGCCATTGCTACTGTGCCGCGCGAGTTAGTCAAGCCATTATCAGCTTCGTTTTGGATAGGATCCAGTGTTGATTTTTGCTTGAAGTTAACATCAAAGCCGCCGCCTTGAGCCATAAAGCCGGGGATAACTCTATGAAAAATTGTACCGTTATAGAAACCTTGTTCAACATAAGCTAAGAAGTTTTCTGATGAAATAGGTGCTTTTTCTTTATTTAACTGAATAGTAATTTCACCTAATGTGGTAGATAGTTTGACTTTTGTTGGTGCTTTTGACATGGTTTTTTCCGTTGAAAAAGAAAGTGTTGAAGTTAACAATAACATTATGAAAATGATGATTTTACGCATCTTAAGATCCTTTAAGCTGTGATAAATAATAGATTTTATGTGTTTTTATCTTGAAAGAGAAGTATACGCTTGGTAAATTGTACCGATTTGTTGCTAAGTAAACTTAAGAAATAGCGAAAATTTGCTATACACTTATCTTTAATTTTGTATCGCCTAACTTTTTATTAATTATATGTTGAAGATTTACAATACATTAACCCGAAAAAAAGAAACGTTTATCCCAAGAGTCGAGGGTAAAGTAGGGATGTATGTTTGTGGTATGACGGTTTATGATTATTGTCATGTTGGTCATGCACGTGTCATGGTGGTTTTTGATACGGTAGCCCGCTATTTTCGATACCTAGGTTATGATCTAACTTATGTCAGAAACGTTACAGATATTGACGATAAAATTATAAAACGTGCTTATGAAAATGGTGAGGAAATAACTCAACTCACTGAGCGTTTTATTGACGCAATGCATGAAGATGAAAGAGCGCTTTTTGTGTTGCCTCCAGATCAGGAGCCTAAAGCTACACAATCAATAGATAGTATTATTAACATGATTTGTGTACTGATTGATAAGGGTTTAGCTTACGTCGGTAATAATGGCGATGTGTTTTATGCAGTCACTAAATTTAAAGATTATGGCAAGTTGTCAGGTAAAAATCTTGATGATTTACAAGCCGGTGAACGAGTTGATGTAGACCTTGCTAAACAAAATCCAATGGATTTTGTACTCTGGAAAATGACGAAGGTTAATGAGCCAGCATGGGATTCGCCTTGGGGCTTAGGTCGTCCGGGTTGGCATATAGAATGTTCCGCGATGTCTACTTGTTGCTTAGGTAATCATTTTGACATCCATGGCGGCGGGATGGATTTACAATTTCCGCATCATGAAAATGAAATTGCGCAATCTGAAGGGGCAACTGGCGAAACTTTTGTTAATGTGTGGATGCACAATGGATTTGTGCGCATTAATGAAGAAAAAATGTCCAAATCATTGCGTAATTTCTTTACCGTTAGAGAAGTTTTAAAACAATATAAGCCGGAAATAATTCGATTTTTTATTCTTTCAAGTCATTATAGAAGTCCACTCAATTATTCGGATGAACAATTAAATGACGCAGGAACTGCATTAACGCGCTTATATAACGCTTTACGTGATTGTGATTTTTCTACAGATATTATTGATAAAGACTACAAAGTAAAATTTGATCAAGCTATGCAGGACGATTTTAATACGCCTATAGCGCTGTCAGTATTATTTGATCTCGCTAGAGAGCTTAATAAATCAAAAGACTCAATTAATCAGTCTACTATTCTAGCATCTACTTTAAAGTACTTAGCTGGTTTTTTGGGGTTGCTTCAAGACGATCCAGAGTTATTTTTAAAAAGTGGAGCTGAAGAAAGTGATGCAACAGCAGATGCTTTGATTGATAAATTAGTACAAGAACGTATAGATGCAAAAAAGGCGAAAAATTGGGCTTTAGCAGATTCAATACGAGACAATCTTAAAGATCAGGGGGTTGTTGTTGAAGATTCGCCCAATGGAACAAGTACCTGGCGTCGCCATAATTAATTAAAGTTATAAACTAAATGAACGATATTAAAGATAAATCAATTCAATTTTTTCTTGACGAGTTAGCCAGTAAATCGCCAACTCCAGGTGGGGGAAGTGTGTCTGCCTTAATGGGGGCTCAAGCGGCTTCACTAGTGAGTATGGTGTGTAATCTTACTATTGGTAAAGAAAAGTATGCTGAAGTTGAAGATGAAATGGTTGTTCTTCTAAATAAATCAGAATTGTTACGTGAAAAATTAATGGCTTTAATCACTGCAGATGTTGATACATTCAATGAATTAATGTCAGCTTATGCAATGCCAAAGGAAACGGATGCTGAAAAGTTAACGCGTTCTGAACAAATACAGCAGTCGTTAAAGTTTGCCACACAAGTACCCTTGGAATGTGCAAGGGCATGCGCCGAAGTAGTTAAGTTATGTTATGGCGCTGCTCAAGGTGGGAATTTAGTGGTGATTAGTGATGCCGGAGCTGCGGTTATGTCAGCATTTGGCGGTTTAAAAAGTGCGGCTCTTAACGTATACATTAACACTAACAGTCTTAAGGATACTGAGTTTGTAAAAACAACATTATTAGATTTAGATGATATTTTGAAAGATGTTGATGAGTTAACAGAAGAAATTTATCAAATTGTCCGCGCTAAATTGTAAATATTAAAATTTTATTAAATAGTGTTTGACGAGCTTAGGGCTTCTCGTTAAAATAGTCAGCTCTTCAAGAGTGGTTTGAATTAACTAAGCATTCTAAAAAGATAATCGGGGTGTAGCGCAGTTTGGTAGCGCGCCTGCTTTGGGAGCAGGATGTCGGGGGTTCGAATCCCTCCACCCCGACCAGTTTAGCGCTTGTAGCTCAACCGGATAGAGCACCGGCCTTCTAAGCCGGGGGTCGCAGGTTCGAGTCCTGCCAAGCGCGCCATTCAGTGAAAAAATCCAATATTATGGTGAGCGTAGCTCAGTTGGTAGAGTCCCGGATTGTGATTCCGGTTGTCGCGGGTTCGAGCCCCGTCGTTCACCCCAGTGATTTCAAT
>CAJADF010000102.1 GCA_903938485.1 uncultured Methylococcaceae bacterium | reverse complement strand
AGGTCAGCAAACGCCTGATAGTGCGTTTTTAACATTGGGTATTTTCCCCATTCAAGATATTACCTCATCTACTGTTGATAAATGGTTGTATGCCGGACAAATTGGTGCAGATTGGTTAGTATTTGATGATTCTCGTTTTAACATTGCAACTTCTTATTACGAGTTTCAAAATGTAAATGCGCGTCGTACACCGATCACTGGAGCTGGACATCAATACGATTGGACAGCGCCACAGTTTATTCAAAAAGGCAACTCAATGGTGGCAATCACAGATTCAGCTAATGGAGTTGCAAGTGGATGTACAGATTCCCAAGGCTGTCTATTCGGTTTAGCTTCTGGTTTTAAAATCTTTAATGCCACCGCTATTTTTGACTACGCAGCTTCTGATATTACCCATATTATGTTGACAGCGGATTACGCAAAGAACTTAGGGTTCAGTCAGCAACAAATTTTAAGAGAGTTCCACAAAGATATAGCACCAAGAACTGACGCATATCAAGGTCGTATTGATGTGGGTAGACCAGAACTTAGACGCTTTGGTGATTGGAATGTTAATTTGGCTTATCGATATATAGAAAGAGATGCTGTATTAGATGCCTTTACCGATTCAATTTTTCATCAAGGTGGTACGGATGCAAAAGGCTGGGTGTTGGGAACGCAATATGGGGTGACGCGTAATACTTGGTTAAATTTGCGTTGGTTTAGTACTGATTCGATCAATGGTCCTAAGTATAAAATTGACACGATTAATGTCGATTTAAATGCTAGATTCTAATGAGGCAGGATATGTTTAAATTAAAAATATCCGATAACTTGCTCATCAGTGCTTTGTTTTTAATTGGCAGTTCTTTAATTCTCAGCTCAAATGCGTGGGCTGAGCCTAAAACCTCAGATGGCTCAGCTGCGGTTAAAAAAGCCCAAGGTATGATTCGGCAGTTATCCCAAGAAAAAATCGCATTAGAAGCAGAAAAAGCAACTTTAGTGACTGATAAAACGGCTTTAGAAGCTAAATTAGCTGGCTTAGAGGCGACTGTAAAGAGGTTGCAGCCCTTAGAATCTGAAGTAGAAAAGTACAAAACGGGTTTAGAGTCTGTAAAAACGAATTTAGAGTCTCAATTAAGTCAGCAACGTCAGCGTGAGCAGGCTTTACAAGAGAAACATCGAGATGTAGTGGGTAAAGCCAATGCTATTTATGCAGATAATCAGTTATTAGTGCAGGCCATTAAAGAGCGTGAGCAATGGATTACACAGTGCAATACCCGCAATAAAGATTTGCAAACGGCTTATAGCGAAGTGTTAACGCAATATAAAGAAAAAGGCCTATGGCAACAAATTGCAGAACTAGAACCACTAACAGGTATTGGTAAAGTAGCGACTCAGACGGTTACCGAAGAGTATAAATATAAATTACAGCAGCTTAAAGTTAGCCCCTTTGAAGCTAATGAAGTGCCAGATGCTGAAGTTGATAAGGCTTTACAAGATTCCCAAGCAGCGTCTGGTAAGGAAAGCAAATAATGCAGGTGAGATATGTTGTGGCACTCGCGCTATTAGTGTCCAGTACCCTTGTTAATGCGGCTGAACCCGCTCCCAATGCGTCTGAAAAGAAACCAGATTTTAATATCTATGACTTTCAAATAGACGGTAATACTTTATTGGATGACGAGTCTTTAGAGAGAGCGGTTTATCCCTATTTGGGACCTAATAAAACTGTAGATGATGTAGAAAAAGCGCGAGCCGCTTTAGAAGAAGTTTATAGAAATAAAGGCTATCCAACTGTCGTTGTTTCAATTCCAGAGCAAGATGTTAATGCCGAACAAGTGCGCTTAGCCGTGCTAGAAGGTGCCATTGAGACTGTGCGGGTGACAGGTTCTAAATACCATGAGTTAGATAAAATTCGTGAAAGTGTACCCGCTTTGGCAGAAGGTAAAGTACCTGATATGCCAAAAGTTCAAGAACAAGTGAATACCTTATCTCAGCAATCAGCGGATCGTAATGTCACGCCTATTTTTAGGGCGGGATCAACACCCGGTAAAATGGAAGTGGAGTTACGCGTTAAAGATGAATTACCGTTGCATGGCAGTGTAGAAATGAATAGCCGTAACTCAGAAAGCACCTCTTATTCTCGGGTGATAGGTGCAGTGCGTTACGATAATTTATGGCAAAAATTTCACAGTGCCTCTTTACAGTATCAAACTTCCCCAGAAAATAGTGATCAAGTTGAAGTGTGGTCAGGGACTTATGTGTTACCAACTGGTTGGTGGGATACTAAGTTAGCTATGTATGGTATTGGTATTAGTTCTAATACACAATTGGGCGTTAATGTCGGTGATATGTCTGTTGTGGGAGCAGGTAATATTTACGGTGCGCGCTTAGTTAAACCTTTACCAAGCACAGATACTTATATTCAGAGTTTGAGTGGTGGCTTAGATTATAAAGATTTTGGCCAGGGCGTTAATCAGAGTGGTTCTAAGGGCACTAACAACTCGTCCATCAGTTATTTATCTTTTATGACGGGCTATGATGGTTCTTGGCGTGGTGAAGGGCGCTTAACCAATATCAATATCGCTGCGCATTATTCATTTTCTGGGGTTGGTAATAACGAAGATGAGTTTGGTAAAAAAAGAACGGGGCCAGCGAATGATAGTCATTGTTCAGAAAATAAAAAATATAATGGCGCCTGTCCTGCAACTCCAGATTTTGTGTATTTAACGTCTAGTTTAAAACATCAACAAAGCCTGCCAAAAGATTTTCGATTGCACGCGCGTGCCGATACTCAAGTGAGTTCTTCAATGTTGGTGAGTAATGAACAGTTTTCTGCGGGTGGTCCGTTAAGTGTGCGGGGTTACCATCAAACTCAATTATTGGGCGATAACGGCGTTAATTTATCCCTAGAGTTTTATTCACCTAAATTAGTGAGTAAAGAACTAGAAAGTGTGCAAAATCTGCGCGTTTTTAGCTTTGTGGATTGGGCTAATATTTGGACCTATCAACCTATTGCCCCGACTCCTGGTTCATCCCAGTTAGCGTCAACTGGTGTGGGTCTTCGTATGTTATTGCTTAAACATTTTACGGGCGAGTTTGATTGGTCGTATCCTATGCATAAGCAAAGTACGATTGATATAGGTCAGCAACGTGTTGATTTTAGAGTGGCTTATGAGTTCTGATTTAATGCTATATGTAATAGTTAGATAACTACATCTAATAATAGCGTTTTATTGTCATAAGCAATTGATATAAAATGACTTTTTACAAGATTGGATCTGCAGATACTAGTGCAGTTATTTTTATAGCACACAAGAGCAAATATTATGGAAACATATATCGGCAGCAATTACGGTGACGGCGTTATTGATAACGCTTCTACATTGTTGGCCTTTGATGAGCTTGAGTCAAGATCACTGTCTTTATCAGTGCGTGCAACCGCATTGGTATTTGAGGATCCGGTCTCAAGACGATTGTTAGAACAAATTGAACGCATTGCGCCTAGTGACGCAACTGTATTAATTATTGGTGAAACGGGTACTGGTAAAGAATTAGTCGCTAGACATGTACATGCCTTAAGTAAGCGCAGTAAAAATACCTTTGGCGCTTTAAATTGCGCGGCATTAAGCGAAAGTTTGATTGAAAGCGAATTGTTTGGGCATGAGAAAGGCGCTTTTACGGGTGCTGTCAATACTAAAGCGGGCTGGTTTGAAACGGCGAACAAGGGTAGCTTATTTTTGGATGAAGTGGGTGATTTACCCATAGGTATGCAAGCTAAGTTATTACGGGTCTTGCAAGAGCGTGAGGTAGTGAAAGTAGGTTCTAGAACATCAGTACCTGTTGATGTCAGAATTATTGCGGCTACAAATGTTAATTTAGAAGAAGCGGTTGCTGCATCGCATTTTAGAGCCGATTTATATTATCGTTTTAACGTAGCGACATTGCATTTAGCGCCTTTAAGAGAACGTCCTGGCGACATAATGCCATTGGCTAAACATTTTTTAAAAATATACAGCGAGCGATTAGGATACACTGAAATTAAATTAGCACCCTCCACCGAGTTAGCTTTATTAAATTATGATTGGCCTGGTAATATCCGTGAGCTAGAAAACGCGATTCATCGGGCCTTATTAGTTTGCCCAGGTAATCGCTTACGCCCGGAGGATTTTAAATTATCAGGTGTTAGACATGTTGAATCAGCAAACTCCGTATCTACCTCTTCTTTAGAGTCCGCTTTAGAGAAGTTATGTGAGCAAGCACCAGCAAAGTTGTTTGATATTCTAGAAGAAACAATTGTCAGAACGGCTTTTGGTTTTTGCGAGGAAAACCAGGTGCAAACAGCAAAACTATTAGATATTAGTCGAAATGTACTTCGGCATAAATTGGGCCTTTATGGCTTATTGCCCAATGCACAAAAAAAATAAGTCTTGGTTACAAGCATGAAGTGCAATGCCCTTTATTTCATAAAATACTTCATGAGGAGTTTTAAAGCCAAGTCTTTTTCTTGGCCCGCAAATTCTCTTCCATTATCTGATGTGATCGTTAGCACTCTATTTTCAAAGGGCTTTAATAACGCCATCATTGCCTGACTTACCGCTTCAGATGTTTTACGTTCTACTTTTTGGATCAATGTAAATCCAGACTTGCGCTCTACTAAACTCTCTATAGCTTGCTTATGTCTTATACCAATAATGGTATCTGCTTCCCAATCCCCCAGTCGCTGCCATAGATCTCCACCTTTAGCTTTATCTCGATACACCCATTGATAAATCGCTTCATGGCAAATACTTACATATTGGCCAATTTGTTCGGGACTCCATTCCTCGTGTAATTTAACTTTCACTAGTTGCCAAGTTTCATCAGGAATTTTATAAGCATTCATCGAATTTCTTGTGACTGCTTTTAGTTGGGCTTGTTTAGGACGATATCCTTTCAAACCTTTATTTCGTCTTAACTCCCTTGATATAGTCGAGGGATTACGATTAAGTTGCAGTGCTATCTTACTCTGACTAATTCCTGCTTTTTTTAATGCGTAAATCTGGTATCTTTCTGCTTCGGTGATATGTGTGTAGTTCATCTTCATATCACCCTTTCAACCAACTGTTACTAATATTGCACTTCATGCTTGAAACCAAGAAGTAATAACGATGTCAGAGTAAACTTAAATCAGTCCACTATCAAAAAGGCGCATTAATATTAAAAAATGCGCCACTTAAAAATCACCCAATAAACCTATACATTAATTACGGGACATATTGTTCGATGGGATCTGAAAAGTTATAAAGATTGAGTTTATTAGCTTCTGGGCTGGTTGCCGCCGCTTTGAAAATATGCTCTTTTTTATGCCCTAAATTAGTAAGAACACCTT
>CAJADF010000101.1 GCA_903938485.1 uncultured Methylococcaceae bacterium | reverse complement strand
TAAAGTCTGTCTGGGCAGAACGCCCATGGAAACTTTATTGAGTGGAAAAAAGATTTGGCTAACTAAGAATTTGAACCAAATCTAATCTGACAGACACCTTATAAAAATCGGTAACTGTCAGATCGGGTCTGAGCTAGTACAGTTTAACAAATAATTTCTTATATGATATCAAGCACCCTAATTACTATCTTGAAAAGGGCGCTTGATAACTATTTCAATTAAGCCTCGGTGTAAACCCCGAAATCCATAATTCTTTGATAACGATTTTTTAAGAGCACATCAATATCTTGTTGTTTTAATTCATGCAAGTGTCTAATTAATGTTTCTTTTAGATTAGTGCTTATAGTTATAAAATCACGATGTCCACCACCTAACGGCTCTCTTACAACTTCATCAAGAAAGCCCTGCTCTCTTATTCGATCAGAAGTTATTCCCATAGCTTCAGCAGCTAACTGAGATTTATCAGAACTTTTCCACAAAATAGAAGCACAACCTTCAGGTGAAATAACTGAATAGGTACTATATTCCAACATTATCAAACGGTCTCCTACTCCAATGGCTAATGCGCCACCGGACCCACCCTCACCAATAATAGTGCAAATAATTGGAGTTTTAAGCGTTGTCATCTCAAATAAATTCTTAGCAATTGCTTCACTTTGGCCACGCTCTTCAGCACCAATACCTGGATATGCACCTGGAGTGTCAATCAAACAAATAATAGGCAGTTTAAAACGTTCTGCCATTTTCATGACGCGTAATGCTTTACGATAACCTTCTGGTCTTGGCATACCGAAGTTTCTATAAATTTTTTCTTTGGTATCACGACCTTTTTGATGACCAATAACCATAACTGGTTGATCACCTAATCGCGCTAATCCGCAAACAATTGCCGGATCATCCGCATAAGTTCTATCACCATGCAACTCATGAAAATCAGTAAACATATGCTCAATATAATCAAGTGTATAAGGTCTACCGGGATGTCTTGATAATTGAGATATTTGCCAATCAGTTAAGGTGCTGAATATGCTCTCTGTTAAAGCAAAACTTCTATCCTCAAGTTGTTTAAGTGCGCTAGATATATCAATTTCATTATCAGATTCAACATTACGAAGTTCTTTTATTTTTGCTTCTAATTCAGCGATAGGTTGTTCAAAATCAAGAAAATTTAAATCCATGATGTCAGTTTGTGATGTCCAGTTATTTTAATTAGCTAATTTTATAGAAATTCTGGCATATTTACTAAATAATTTCATATTTTTGTCACACTACGCAAACTTGTCTAATAAATTTATAGTAAAATTCAATGTATTATTAATGCCTATAACATTCAGTCAGCCTTTGTTTAGGCTAATTTTATTTCTAGCTGGCCTATAACACGCCCTTCCCTTACTAAAAAAGCAATGTATACAATCACTAAAGAAGTTTATTTCTGTTACGGACACCGACTCATGAATCATCAAGGTAAGTGTCGTAACCTGCATGGTCATAGTGTAAAAGCCGCCATTACCATTAAACAGCTAGAACTAAATGATGATGGTATGGTCTGCGACTTTTCTGATATTAGAGATTGCGTTGATGAGTTTATTGAAAAACAATTAGATCATAATTTTCTTCTTCATGAAGATGATCCTATTATTCCGGCATTCATTGCGAATAATGAACGCTATCTTGCAATTAAATCTCACCCTACCGCTGAAGTGATTAGTAAAATGATATACGAGTATATAAAACAAGCCGGATTTAACGTCGCAAATGTCACAATTTGGGAAACTTCTAGTGCTTCTGCATGTTATCAAGAAGATTAATATAAGCACAACATGCGTTTTATAAATCCGATTAACGAATCTTATTGTCTTGAGAAGATTTGTGAATCAAATTATGAAAAACTACTAAAATTACTCCCCCATTTATTATTGTTAAAAGATAAACAAGTGGGTTATATAGAATTCAATGCAGGCATTCAAATCACCCTATTGAGTGTGTCTACTTACACACTGACATTAGAACTCAATCATTGTTTTAATATCTCAACTAATGATTATGTAGCACCTTCTATTCAAATACGTTTGTATTTAGATTTAAAACTAGTTGAAGTATTAAGCGATCATGAAAGAGCACAAGTTCATAAAATTTATAAAGATCCTAGTCTTAGTTATGAGATCATTCGCTATAAATGGAAATTAAATTTTTTCTTACAAAAATGGTTAGATCATTGCCTTTATAAACAAAAACCTATTGAGAATGCAGCTTAAAGTTAAAAATATATTTAACCTTTAATGTGCAATAATTCTTTACATTTATTTTTTAAAGGTTACTGATATTATGCCGTATAAAGTTAATGGGTCTTATAGACTTCATGCTGGAAGTTGCGTGATATTACTCCTAAACATCTCTATAGTGGCTTAGTTAACTAAGTCAGTTTTTATCCGAATAACTCCCAATAACTAGTAATCCACCCCTATGCCCTTCAAACCACAATAACCTAGCGGGTCTTTTGCTAAGTATTGTTGATGATATTCTTCAGCATAATAAAATGTACTAATAGGTTTAATTTCTGTGGTTATCTGTTCATGTCCAGCATAATTCAGTTTTGCTTGATAATGGACTTTAGAAGCTAATGCGGCCTCTAATTGTGCATCGTTGAAAGTATATATACCAGAACGGTATTGCGTTCCTAAATCATTACCTTGCTTCATACCTTGAGTGGGGTTGTGTGAAGTCCAGAATAATTTAAGTAATTTAGTATAGGTTGTAATTTCTGGATCATATACCATCATTACCACTTCATTATGTGCTGTTAATCCAGTACACACTTCATTATAAGTTGGATTTGGGGTTATCCCTGCAGTGTAACCAACCGCTGTACTATAAATCCCCTTTTGTTGCCAAAATTTTCTTTCAACTCCCCAGAAACATCCCATTCCGAAACATGCTTGAAGTAAGTTAGTTGCAAACGGTGGTTTTATAGAGTTACCATTAATGAAATGCTGATTAGTGATAATCATCTCTTCACTTCTTCCTGGTAAAATTTGAGAAAGTTCCGGCAAAATTGACTTTTTTAATGTTAAAATCATAGACGTAATATTATTATAATTGACAAGTCGCTAGTTATTTTTCATTAAACCAAACTCATTAAATTAAAGAGAGATTCATGATTGAAGAAGATGTCTTACGCCGTTTTTTATTTGAAGATTTAGGCATAAGAGGTGTATGGGTCAATATAACAGCAAGTTGGCAAACCGCAAAACATCATCAAGAAGGCCCAGAAAACGCACAACTACTATTGGGAGAAGGTTTAGCCGCTGTCGCATTATTGTCTGCCACTATTAAATTTAATGGCTCTATGATCATGCAAATCCAAGGTGAAGGAGATTTTAAAGCTTTAGTTGCTCAATCAACTCATGATCGTAATATCAGAGGACTTATTCGCAGTGAACTTCAAGTAACTGCTGGTACACTAAGCGAAATGTTTGGCAATAATGGCAGACTGGTCTTAACAATTGAGCCAGACGATGCTAATCCTTATCAGGGAATTGTAGCTTTAGATGGCAACAATCTAGCCGATGCCTTAGAAACCTATTTTGAGAAATCTGAACAACTTAACACTCGAGTTTGGTTATTTGCAAATGCGCATACGGCCATGGGCTTATTAATACAAGAACTCCCCTCAAAAGACTTAGACTCAAAAGAATGGGAACGCGTACAATTATTAGCTAATACGCTTACTGAAACAGAAGCCTTAAGTTGGGGTTCAGAAGAACTGTTATACAAACTATTCAATGAAGATACGGTTAGATTATACGAACCAGAAGCTGTGCAATTTAAATGTTCATGTGGGCGACCACGCATTGAAAGAACCTTACGCGCTTTAGGCGCAGAAGAACTCAATAGTATTTTAGCTGAACAAGGTAAAATAGAAGTTAACTGTGAGTTCTGTGGTGCTCATTACCAATTTGACGCTATAGATATCGCTAAAGCTTTAAATGAAGATAATGTAGACGTGTCATCAGACACCTTGCATTAATCGCAAAGAACACTTTATTTAAACAACATCAAAACTCGCTTAAGTTGTAAACCTAATGCCTAGTTTTATTAAAATCGCTAAAAACATCTTAACCCGCACATGAAGTTAGAGAAAATTAAACTTTCGGGTTTTAAGTCTTTTGTTGACACAACTGTTATCCCAATTAATGGTAATTTAACAGCTATTGTCGGTCCGAATGGCTGCGGAAAATCTAATATTATTGATGCAGTAAGATGGGTTATGGGTGAAAGCTCAGCTAAACATCTGCGTGGCGGTAATATGACGGATGTTATTTTTAATGGCTCATCTGGGCGTAAACCGGTTAGTACTGCATCTGTTGAACTCATCTTTGATAACTCTGATGATAAATTGGGCGGTGAATATGCCCAGTACGACTCTATAGCCATCAAAAGACAAGTAAGTCGAGATGGCCAGTCCCTATTCTTGTTGAATGGCTCTCGCTGCCGACGAAAAGATATTACAGATTTATTTTTAGGCACTGGTTTAGGTTCTAGAAGTTATGCCATTATTGAACAAGGTACTATCTCTCGTATGGTTGAAGCCAAACCAGATGAGTTAAGAGTCCATATAGAAGAAGCCGCCGGCATCTCTAAATACAAAGAACGCCGGAGTGAAACTGAAACACGGATGAGACATACGCGTGAAAATTTAGAGCGTCTTGAAGATCTTAAAGATGAAGTTGAAAAGCAACTTAAACATCTACAAAAACAAGCTGAAAAAGCTGAAAAATACACCGAGCTAAAACAACAAGAAAAGCATTACAAGCTTGAATTGTTAGCTATGCGTTGGAATAATTACTACCAATCTGGGCAACAATTAGATCTAAAACTAAAAGACGCAACAACAGAACATAATCAATTGTTTATTCAAGCTAGGGAAACTGAAAAATCAATAGAAGAAAAACGCTTTGGCTATAAAGACCAACAAAGCCAGTTCAATAAATCCCAAGAAGCCTTTTATAATGTTGTGGCAACCGTCAGCAGTTTAGAGCAAGCCATAAAACATCATGAAGTAAATCATGCAGAAACCCTTAATGAAATTGAGCGCACCCAACAACAAGCCCAACAATATCTGTCGCAACTTGAAGCAGATTTACTCGCTTTAGACGAGATTAAAGAAAATCTTATAGCGACAGAAGAAAGTCTTGAAATAAATGAAGAAAAACTAGAGCATTTATTAGATATTCAGCAAGAAAATAACCAGCAAAATGCGGCTTGGAAACTAGAGTGGGAAACTTATCGCTCGCAGTCTTTTAATAATAAAGAGCTTGCCGAAGTTAATAAAGTCAAAATCAGTCAAATTGAAAATCAACTGAGACAACTTCAAATCCGTCAAGAAAAATTACAAACAGAGCGTAATGAATTAAATGCAACGCCATTACAAACTGAACTTGATACCTTAGACGCTGATATAGAAATACTTAACTTTCAACGCGATGACTACCAAGCCCAGTTGGAACAACTACATCATCAAATTAAAGATCAACGCGTTGAAATAAAACAATTGCATGATTATTTACACAGCAGACGCACAGAGAGTCAGAGTTTAAAAGGAAAAATCACCTCTTTAGAACTCTTGCAACAACATGCAATGGGTAAAGATAATAAAAAACTAAGTGCTTGGCTAGAATCAACAAACTTAACCCATAAAAAACGTTTAGCTGAGTTTATTGAAGTAGAAAATGGCTGGGACACCGCTGTAGAATTAGTGCTAAATAGTTATTTAGAAGCCATTTGTATTGATGATATTGATGTATTAATGGTTAATCTTGCAGAACTGGACAAAGAGTCAATTACCCTATTTGATACCGTTGTAAAAGTTAATGGCAACCAAGTGATTACCGACCTTAGCAAAAGCACTTTATTAAGCAAAATTAAAGCCCCAAGTGATATCAGCCCCTTCTTAACGGGCATTTATTGTACTGATACGCAAGAAGCCGCCAGAAGCCTTGCGCTTAACTTACAAGCACATGAATCAGTTATCACTCCAGATGGCACATGGTTGGGACCAAACTGGTTAAAAATCACCCACGCCAAAGATAACAAAATTGGTGTACTACAGCGTGAAAAAGAACTACGCGAGCACAAAGTTCGCTTAGAGCAAATTAGTGAAGAAATTCTTACTTTTGAAGAACAACTCTTAAGCATTGAGGTTGCACTAAAAGAAGCTGAATCAATACGTGAATCTATTCAGCAACAGGACAATAAATTAGGCACTGAACTTTCGTCAAAAAGCGCAGAATTTAGTGCTTACAAAACTCGTTGGGAACATCAACAACGCCGTTTAGAAAATATTGCTAATGATTTAGAAGAAATTCTAAGAGAAAGTAATGAATACACTGAAACTATTGCAGAAGCTAAGCTATTGCAAGAAGAAGCAGAGTTAGTTCTTGAACAACAAGACGAGATTAAACTGCAACTTGAAGATCGTCAGCAACACTTACAAAATCAACAGCGCCATACAGATGCAACGCTTAATGAGCATAGACAATTAACGTTTAGTCTAAAAGCTAAAAAAGATGCCTTAAAGGCCTCAGAAACTGCAAGTATCACTCAAATTGAGCGCCTACGCTTACAACAGCAACAAGCCGTTGAATGGTTAAATAATCTCGAGAGTAAATTACAACTCACACTCAGTCCTCTCGATACTGAAAAAAACCAATTAGCAGAACAAAGAATTGAAAAAGAGTTATTAGAAAAAAAATTACTCGCACAACGAGAAATACAAGATAGTATTGAAGCCGAAATATCTGAACTCTCTGAAATCTATGTTCGGACTCAAAGAAACCTAGAAAAACAAAAAGAATTACTAGATGTCATCCGTTTTGAATATCAGGAATCCAAGGTACGGCAACAAACCATAACAGAACAGCTTAAAGAATTTGAAGCAGATCCTGAACAAATCTTAGCGACCTTATCAGATCAAGCTGATGAATCACAATGGAAAAATAGAGTTGACGATTTAACAGGACAAATTGAACGACTAGGTACTATCAACCTAACAGCAATAGAAGAATATAAAACCCAATCTGAGCGTATGAACTTCTTAAATGAACAACATGCCGATTTAATAGAAGCCCTAAACATACTTGATCAGGCTATTAATAAAATAGACAAAGAAAGTAGACTGCGTTTTAAAGAAACTTTCGATAAAATAAATACAGGATTACAAGAAAAATTCCCAAAACTATTTGGGGGCGGGCAAGCATATCTGGAACTAACAGAGCAAGATTTGTTAGAATCTGGGGTAAATATTATCGCAAGACCACCAGGTAAGCGTAATAGTTCTATTCACTTATTATCAGGTGGAGAAAAAGCCCTAACGGCAGTAGCCTTAGTATTTTCAATTTTTGAATTAAATCCAGCGCCATTTTGCTTATTAGATGAAGTTGATGCGCCCTTGGATGACGCAAACGTCGGGCGTTTTTCAAAAATGGTAGAAGAAATGTCGAAATCTGTGCAATTTTTGTATATTTCTCATAATAAAGTCACTATGGAAATAGCCAAACAATTAGCCGGCGTTACGATGAAAGAACCGGGTGTTTCCCGAATGGTCGCAGTTGATATTGAAGAAGCAATAAATTTAGCGGAAGTCTAATGGATAAAGAACTATTAAGAAGTGTGATTATAGCAACAGGCCTATTGATTATTTTAGGCATTATGCTATGGAGTTATATTAAAAATCAAAAAGCACTAAAAGAATTAGACGAAGACTATCAAGTAGAAGATGAACCAGCTAAACCAAAATTCAATCTTTCAGATTATGTAGACTTCAACCTTAATTTTTTAAAATCAATTAAACCTAATAGCACCCCAGAAACACCGGAACAAACTGTTGCTCTCGTTGCTGAACCAAAAATTGAAACTGAAGTCATTGCTCTAGACGAAGAAGAGCTTGAGCCAGTGCCACGCATGGAAACTCCAAGTCTCATACAATTTAGTCTAGCTGCAAATTCTGAACACGGATTTAATGGCTTAGACTTACAAAGTGCTTTTAGTATTGTCGGCTTAGTCTATGGTAGTTTAAAAATATATGAGCGCTTAGATGCTAACCGATTAGTAGATTATGGCGTAGCTTGCATGATGGAACCAGGGACATTTCCTAGTACCGATTTAGAAAACTTTTACTGCCCAGGCTTAGTGTTTTTTATGCAACCGGGTGTCTTAGATAATGCGCAAGAAATCTTTGATGACTTCGTTGAGACCTTGCAGATATTAGCAATAGAATTGGATGGAACTATTTTAGATCACAAAAAACAAATTTTATCAGACACAACCATTCAAGCAATTCGCTTAAGTTTGTAACCACCTGACCTTTTATAACACCCTAAGATTGAATACGCGTTATATAGATTTAATATCACAAATCACTCTGTGGGATCATGAATATTATGTTCTAGATGATCCCTCTGTTTCTGATGCTGAATACGACAAAGCTTTTAAAGAGTTACTTGATTTAGAAGCAGCCCAACCAGAATTAATCACACCAGAATCTCCCTCGCAACGCGTGGGAGCCACACCCATTCAAGATTACATAAAAATTGAACACAGTGTGCGTATGTTATCGCTGTCTAACACGTTTAGCTTTGAAGAAACCTATGCATTTTTTGAAAAAGCCGCCAAAGAATTAGATTATGACTCAATTTCTTTTAATCTTTATAGCGAGCCCAAATTAGATGGCTTAGCAATTTCAATATACTATGAAAACGGAAACCTGGTTTACGCGGCAACCCGAGGCGATGGCCAAATTGGTGAAGATGTAACCCATACCATCAAAACCATAAAATCTATTCCGCTCAAACTAGCCAGTGATAAACCGCCAAAGCGAATTGATATACGCGGCGAAGTATTCATGCCTAAAAAGGCTTTTGAAAAGCTAAACCGCCTAGCATTACAAAATAACACTAAATTATTTGTTAATCCCAGAAATGCGGCGGCAGGCAGTATTAGACAAATGAACCCTAAAATTGCCGCAGAACGGGATTTGCAGTTTATTCCCTATGGCATTGGTACGTATGATGGTGAAATAGAGTTTACCCAACATTCAGCTATCATGAACTGTCTGCATGGCCTGGGTTTTATGCAAAATCCGCATTGTTATAATTTTATCGGCACTTTTGAAAACTTAACCAAAAACTACGAATTTATGGCTGAACATCGGTCAGAATTACCGATGGAAATTGACGGTATCGTCTACAAAATCGACGATCTAGAGTTACAGACCAAGCTCGGCTTTATCGCTAGATCACCTAAGTGGGCAGTGGCAAGAAAATTTCCTGCTCAAAATGAAACCACCCAATTATTAGCCGTTGATTTTCAGGTAGGTCGCACGGGTGTATTAACTCCAGTTGCGCGCTTAGCGCCAGTATTTGTGGGTGGTGTTACAGTTAGCAACGCGACTTTACACAATATGGATGAAATAGACCGCTTGGGTCTTTGTATCGGTGATGAAGTTGAGATTCAAAGAGCTGGCGATGTTATCCCTAAGATTGTAAAAGTAACCGCAACCGGTGATACCAGAACCCCAATTATCATGCCAGAGCAGTGTCCAGTTTGTAACTCAACAGTTGAGCGCACCGAGGGCAAAGCTTCTTATCGCTGTAGCGGAGGCCTCACCTGTGGCGCCCAAAGTGCTGAACGCATTAAACATTATGCGTCGCGCAAATTCATGAACATCAATAACTTGGGCACCAAATTAATAGAAATACTTTATGAAACAGGCACGCTTAAAACGATTGCTGATATTTATCAACTTAAAAGTGCTGATATTGCTGATTTAGAAGGCCAAGGTCTAAAGAGCGCCCAAAATGTACTAGATTCCATTGAAGCCTCAAAAACAACTAAATTAGGCATCTTTATTGGGGCACTGGGTATCCATGAAGTAGGTGAAGAAAGTGCAAAAAATCTGGCTAAATACTTTTGCACACTAGACGCCATTTCCAAAGCGACACATAAAGATTTATTGACAGTACCCGATATTGGCCCCGTCATGGCTAAAAATATCGAACATTTTTTTAAAGATGAAACTAATCAAACAATCATTTCTAACATTATTGCCGCTGGCGTAAGTTGGCCAGATGAAATACCCCCCTCACCTAACGAGCAACCTCTATTAGGTCAAACTTGGGTATTAACCGGAACCCTAGAAAAACTAACACGCAGTGAGGCAAAAGAAATTCTAGAAAACTTAGGAGCTAAAGTAGCGGGATCAGTCTCTAAAAAAACAGACTGCCTTGTTGCAGGCAGAGACGCAGGCTCAAAGCTTAAAAATGCCGAAGCCTTAGGGATTAAAATTCTTGATGAAAACGGTTTTCTAGACGCCTTTGATATAAAGCTTTAAAGCTATAAAAATAAAAAGGTATTAATCCAAGCACTCAGATTAATACCTTCTAAAAGCTTAAGGTTTAATAAAACAACTCTTTTCTGCTGCCGCTTCTGCTTCTTTTAAACGTGTGCGTAAATCTTTTGATTGGGCAGGATCTCTAAACACAGCACCCGCATCACCTGTTTGACCTTTGCTTAAATAAGTAAAGGTTTTAGCTGATTCATAATCACTAAAACTCAATTTTTCAGCAATTTTATCAATCTTACAACCGCAAGCGTACTGATTGATATAATTTAAGCCCCCGTGCTGAGCCACACAATTTAAAACATATTCCACACGATCTCTTGTTGGGTAATCATTAGCTAATACAGTAGGGGTTGCTACAGGAGCTAATTCAACCGTTTTTTCGGGCACGGCAGTACAGCTTACTAAAACCACTAACGTAATACCTGAAACAGCAGAAAAATATTTATTTCTCATAGTAAACACTTCATCCTTTAAAAAATAGACATCCCACGCGCACTCTGCTTTAAGAGATTGCTGATAGCCTGTTAAAATAACCTTGCCCACATTTTAACTGAAAAATCCTTTGTTGCTCTACTATTGTTAATCAGCCACATGAACCCAAAACAAAATGCCGTAGCCGGAGTCATCTTAGCCGGTGGCTTAGCAAGACGCATGAACAACGCAGACAAAGGCTTAGTCACTTTAAACAATAAACCTTTAATAAGTTATGTACTTAGCGAGCTTAGTGCACTGCTTGATGAAATTTATATCAGTGCTAATCGAAATGTAAATACTTATGCACAATTCGGTTATCCGGTTATTACCGATCTGAGCACAGATTTTTCTGGTCCCTTAGCAGGTATTCTTAGTGCCATGAGTGTAACACACGCTGATGTATTAATAGTCGTGCCCTGTGACTCACCTTTAATTAAAACAGAGCATATACAACAGTTACTTGATAGTGTTGTCACAAGAAATCTCGACATTACTGTTGCCTTTGACGGTGAAAGAATACATCCCGTATTTTTAGCAGTAAAAACATCATTAAAACAGAGCTTGGAAAGTTTTTTAGAAAATGGCGAGCGTAAAGTTGAGCTTTGGTTGAAACAACATAATTGGGCGTCTACGGACTTTAGTAAAAATAATGAAATATTCACTAATATTAATACCTATGAAGAACTAAGCGTACTTGAATCATTTTCTAATTTATAGTTAGTAAAGATAATTAATTCTAGGTAAATAAATTAGATTATTAAGAAATTGAATCTCACGCTCAAGATTTGACGTTGCAAAACATAATATGGTTAGATGCTAATGAATAGCACCTGTTTTTGAAGGTGGATTTGCAGAAGGTACAGTTGGATAATGATAATATCCAGATGTATTGTTTTTTTGTGATTCTAATGGCACTTTAGTTTGTGGCTTTACAATAACTTTAGTAGCTTGGTCTAAGACTGGAATTACTAAAGGGATTGGGGATTGCATATTAATATTATTATTTAAGGGTGCTTTAGAACTTAATTTATCATCAGCATTTTTAGGCAATGTTGAATTGGGATTTGTAATCTCAGTTTTTTTAGAGACCTTAGTAATGGTCGGTTTATTGTTAGATTTTTGAGAGATTTTATTATTGATAGCTCTTTCTAAAGGTTTAGCAGTTAGTGATTGAGGCAACTTGAGTTGTTGTATTTGTTCTGTTTGAACAGCCGTTTTAATTACTTTCTCTGGACTAACATTTCGAGTTGTAACAGTTTTAGGCGTTTGTTTATCAGTGATAAGCGGATTTAATTTGTTCGATTGTAGAATTACGGGTATTTTCTGTTTGCTATTTTCTTGTGTTTTGAAATCTGGGAGTTGAACTGATTTTGCATTTTTTTCCGTAATTATTGGTGATACGTTTTTCTCAGTTGGTGATGATGTCAAGTTGATAATTTTTTGAGCAGTATTAAGTTGCGTTAATTTTTGATTTAAGTTGTCTACAACTTTTTTAGTAACTTTTTCGATAACTGGCAGATCAGATTTATTTGTGGTGCCAGTTGTGGGTATAACAGGACTCTTAGACTCAGGTACTATGGTAGACGGAACTTTAGATAACTGTTTATCTGTTTGTGATGCAGTTACCGGCACAACTAACTTGTCTTTATTCAATTTTTTTTCGGTGCTAACTGATCTAACATCACTACCTGCTGTCTCAATTGTAGATGCATTACTAACAACCTTATTCTCAATAATTGGTTTTTCAGTTGTTGCTGTTCTGTTATTAATAACGACCGACTCAACATTTAAAGGGGTTGAAATGACAGATATATTATTTCCATTATTCTTAATTAGAGGATTATTTAGTTTAAATGAGAGTGTATTATTAATTAATGGTGATAAAACAGGCTTTAAAAATTTAATAATTTGCACCGGCAACGAACTAGTAAAATGATACTGACCTGCGTTTTCGCCCTCTACATAAGCTGTAATTACACCAAAATAACGCTCACCAATAAAAAAAGTAAAGGTTGCTGCTCGACTAATGAATTTTGACTCTATAACTTCACCATTTGAGTTTATAGATTGTTTACGATGATCTCCCGTCCCTGTTTTACCTCCGACGCTAAAAGGCGCGCCATCAAGATTTGAATAAATATTATTTAGTCTAATTGCTGTTCCACCAGCTACTACTCCGACTAAAGCCCCTCTTGCTGCTTTAGCAATTTCAGGAGCAAAAATACGCTCACCCTGGTCAATATCTTTCTTTAAAATAGTTTCGTAGGGTGTACCTTGGGCATAGTGAAAATTTTCGAAACGGACTACTGGCATCTTAACACCATCATTGACAACAATACCCATTAATTCAGCTAGTGCAGCAGGCCTATCACCTGACGCACCTATCGATGTTGCATAAGATGGTGTTAATTCTTCAAATGGATAACCCACACGTTTCCATGCCTCATGAATTTTATTAAAAGCTTCTTCTTCCAATAATGTCATGATCCGTTGTTGTTGTGCATTATGACGATTATTCTTAAATAACCACCGATATACCTGTTGTCGAGGTTCAACACTTTCTGCAATAACATCTTTACGTGATGCATCTGGGTGTTTAAATAAATAACCGACCAACCATAGTTCTAATGGATGAATTTTAGTGATATATCCTTGATCTTGCAGGTCAAATTTATCAACAGAGTATTTATTATATAATTCATATATATCGTCACTTTCTATTTCGGCTTTATCTAAGTGCTTTTTCAAGAAATTGCTTAAGGTCAATTCATCTGCATCTGGATTAACAGATCTGAATAACATAGTAAAACGAGAGTTTTTTGGAAATACCCGCTTGGTTAACATTTCTAATGCTTCATCAGGTGTCTTGCCTTCATAACGAGCGTAAAAGCGATTCAAATATTCCTGTCCTTCGTTATCAGCAAATTTCTGTAAATATTCTTGTCTCTTAGGACTATCTTCACTATCTAACCAACGCGCAATACCATCTGGTTTATAAAGATGATGATAAACAATATCTCTCATCAATCTTATAAATACTAAATTTACAGAATCTCTTAACGCGTCTCTAATCGACATAACCTTACCATCCTCATCAGATGTAAAATTATTAAAGTGGTGTAAGCCACCACCGGTAAAAAAATACTCACTTGGATTTGCGGAATAGGATTTATCCAAAGCGTTATTTAATAATTGCTCTAGACTGATCTTTGGTGATTTGATTAATTGATCAATCACCCACGATGATAAATTATCTTTGGGGTGTAATTCAATTTGACTTAAGGCTTGAGCAGAAAAGCCTTTGTGTTGTTGATATACTTCAGTCACTAATTCTAAATAATGCACCATAGTGCGAAACTTTGAAGTTGAACCTAAGTCAATTCGAATACCTTCATTGATATCTAATGGTTGATCGAAATTGTCAGTTTGTACTCTTAAGAGGTTGCCAGCTTTACTTTTTTCAAATAACATCAAACTGTAGACTATCGGTTTGAGATCAGTTGTCTCATTCAACATTCTAAAACCCATAATCCCGGCATTTCTGGCTTCTTCAGGTTGACTTAATTTTTTAAGCGCATGCATTACTGCTTGTTGAGTGGTGTAATCTAAAGTACTTTTAACTGTTAAATCTAAACGGTCTAAATCATAAATTGATTTAACACCTAAAGTACTCGCTAGCCTTGCCCTTAGTACATTTTGAGTCTTTTTTTCCGAATAAAATTGTGTGGGTAAGGAATCAATGACAGAGGGTCTTACACTTATGGCATTTAAAGCCGCGTCACGAAGAGCAGCACTAATTATTCCCTGTTTAGCCATAATACCTAAATATTTGTCAGTCAATCTTTGCAAAGCATCGTAACCTTTGCCTAATAAGTAAGAAGGACGTCTCTGAGATAAAAATATACTTAATACCTGTCTGTAGGCTACTGCTTGTTGTTCTGTAATACGTTTAGGTGGTTTAATCGCATCAGCATCCAATAAACGATTTATCTCATTCATATCGGCTCCAAACCAAGCTGATAATCCATCACCTAAACCATGGATTTCACCTAATTTTGCGGTTGCAGCCAAAGGCATAGAGTTAAGATAGGATAAGGCAATTTCTTGACGCATTGCTCGAGTATCTGGTCCCATCATATAAGCGCGTAAAGAAGCTGTGCCCATCTGACGAAACTTGTCTAATACTCCATTCGTGTAACCATTCTTTGAGTGTCGATATTTTTCTAATTGAGTAGCTAAAGTACTCCCCCCTGGTATTGCTTTTGTTGCTCCTAATTTATGAGCCATTAATTGAATACCAGCAAAACCTAATCTATCCCATTCTATTGCAGGGTTTACTGTAATATTATCTTTACCAAGTAATTCTCTGTTCTCAATATAAATTAAAGTATCCATAATGACTCGTGGCACAGACTGAAAATCCGGATATCCGTATGCTGGGTAAATCGCATTAAAAATAACTTGATTAGACTTGTCAATAATACGTAGCCCAGCTTGAGCTTTTTCATGATAAATATTAAACAAACCATACTCAGCCAGTTCAGTCATCATCGGTGAAAAAGTAGCTTGAGATGTTATACGGTAACCCGTTTTTTCTAAGCGCTTTATAACCTCGGGTAATAATGTATAACCTAATCTTTGATCATAGGGACCATATTCAGGGTATCGGATAGATGAACTAGGTCCTTTATTTAGTGAAAATCCTAATTGTTGAGATATTGTAGAAAGGTATTTAGCTTGAAACTTTGAAGTTGTAAATTCATCTTTAACTAATTT
>CAJADF010000100.1 GCA_903938485.1 uncultured Methylococcaceae bacterium | reverse complement strand
ATAACACCAATCCTTTGCCGTTTGTGGATGTGAGTGCTAATGGGCGTAAAGACGCATGGGTGATTAATGGTAAATCAACAGATGCTTTAACTTGTTGGGCTTGGGTGTCTGCTGAGCCCATTTCTCAAGATGATTATCAAAAGAAGTTGGCAGAGGTAACGGCCAGTCAGATAGTGACATTATTAAACGGTGCAGAACAACATAAAACCGGATTTGCTGCAGAGTCTGGATTTAAAGCCTTAAAGCCCAATGATATAGCCATTTTAGTGCGCACGGGAAAAGAAGCCAAGGTCATGCGTAAAGCTTTAGCTAAGCGCCAGTTGCCTAGTGTGTATTTGTCAGAACGCGATTCGATTTATGCCACTTTAGAAGCCGCCGATGTCTTAATTTGGTTAAAAGCTCTAGCGGAACCGCGTAACGAATATAAGGTAAGAGCCGCTTTAAGTACCGCGACCTTAGGCTTTAGTTATCAGGAATTACAACATTTTGTGGTGGATGAAATAAGTTGGGAAGCGCAGTTAGAGCGTTTTGGTATTTATCATCAATGCTGGCTTAATGATGGGATTTTGCCGGCCTTACGCCGAGTTATAAATGATTTTGGTTTGCAGCGTATCGGCTTAACAGCCGGTGAGGGTGAACGCGTTTTAACCAATTTATTACATTTAGCCGAGTTGTTGCAAACAGCCAGTACCCAGTTTGAAGGCGAGCCCGCCTTAATAAGATTCTTATCAGAAGCGATAGCTGAAGATAACACCCAAGGTGCTGACGAATCTATCTTAAGGCTAGAAAGTGATGCGGATTTAATTAAGATTATTACTATTCATAAGTCTAAAGGCTTGGAATACCCCTTGGTATTTTTGCCGTTTATTTGTGGTTTTAGAGAGCCAAGTAATAAAGACAGTTATTTTAAGTTTCATGATGCAGATAATAATTTGCGGGTTGATTTAAATAAAACAGAGGCTAGTAAAGATTTAGCCGATAAAGAGCGTTTACAAGAAGATTTACGCTTATTGTATGTAGCGATAACCCGAGCGCAATATGCCTGTTGGTTAGGTGTGGTGCCGATTAAAAGGGGCAATGATAAGGCCTGTCAGTTAGAAAAGAGCGCTTTAGGTTATTTATTGGGTTGGCAAGCAAAGCAAGCGCCTGAAACCTTGATGGAACAACTAACTCAACTTAAAGGCACTTGTGATTCTATGGCTATTATGCCCTTGCCAGAAGCGCATAGGGATGTTTATGCCCATTTAATTAATACGGATAATCAGGGTAAAGCCCGCGAGGCAGAAGTAAAAGTGGCTGATAATTGGTGGATTGCCAGTTACAGTGCTTTAAAACATAGTCATAAGGGCAGTCAGAAAGCCTTACCCGAAGAGCAAGAAACGCCGCAAGAATCTACAGAAGGCGATGAAGACGAGCTTGAAGATCTGACTGCGGTTAAAACAGCGTTAACGATTTACGATTTACCAAAAGGCGCAGGTCCTGGGGTATTAATTCATAGTTTGTTAGAACTGTGTGGCCGTGCTGGATTTAAAGCTAGTCTTGAGGATTTTGCTAAAAGTCGTGAGCTCGTCCAAAAACTGTTTAAGCAAGCCGTATGGCAAGATAAAACGGCTATTATTGAAACAGCCTTAGCCCATTGGTTAAGCATGCCTTTGTTTGATGATGAGTCAGTGAGTCTGGCTGATTTACCCGCAGAGCATTATCAAGTTGAAATGGAATTTACGATGGGCGCAGAAGCTGTGGATGTGTTGGTGTTGGATAAATTAGTGCTCGAGTATTTTTATCCGCAACAACCCCGCCCACCGTTAACCGCTAATACCATCCATGGCTTAATGAAAGGCTTTATCGATTTAGTCTTTGTGCATAAGCAGCAATATTATGTGGCGGATTATAAGTTTAATAGTTTGGGACTCAATGATGCAGCTTATACAAAAGCTAATTTAGAGGCGGCTATGTTAGAGAAGCGTTATGACTTACAAATGTTGATTTATGTATTAGCGTTGCATCGCTTGCTTAAGAGTCGCTTGGGTAAAGCTTATGCTTACGACACGCATGTGGGTGGTGGTGTGTATTTATTTTTAAGAGGCTCACAAAGTCCATCAGGCGGGCGAGTCGTTAATAAACCGCCTAAAGTCTTAATAGAAGCTTTGGATGAATTATTTAAAGGCAAAGTCATCACAGGAGCGCTGGTATGATTGAAGCACAAATCAAAACATGGCTTAAATATGCCTGGTTAAGCCATACCGACCGAGCCTTTGTTAATTTTATTGCTCAACAAGAACCCAGCCCGACAGACCTGCTGTTGTGGGCTAGTGCTTTAGTAAGTCAGCAATTTAACTTAGGTGAAGTGTATTTAGATTTAGCGAAGTTAAGCCACAGTTTTGAAACTGTCTTAGGCATGAGTTGCACGACAGAAGAACAAAACGCGGATGCCAGTTTAGTAAAATTAAAAGCCACGGCCTTGCAAGATTGGATAGAGAGTTTAAGCAATACATCGGTAGTGTGTTTAGGGGAGGGCAGTTCACCTTTGGTGCTGTCTGGATCGCGTTTATATTTAAGACGCTTTTGGCAGTGTCAGCAGTTGGTCGATCTAGGTATTCAGCAAAGATTGCAACCGTGTAGAACACAGTTACCCGCTGAATTAAAAGCGCAAATTACCCAATTATTTGCTAATACAGATCAGCAACCGGATTGGCAAAAAGTGGCCTGTGTTTTAGCGTTGCGAGCACGGTTTAGTATTATCACCGGCGGGCCAGGGACCGGTAAAACGACTACGCTGACCAAGTTGTTGGCTATCTTAGTGCAGTTGTTGCAAGCAGAAGCGCCTGAGGCACATCGCTTAAATATCTTATTAGCCGCGCCCACAGGTAAAGCGGCGGCGCGCGTCAGTGAGTCTATTAATAAAGCGATTGCAGATTTAAAGGTAGCTGAGGACATTAAAGCTTTAATGCCCACTAAAGCCAGTACCTTGCATCGCTTATTAGGTACACGCTCAAATACGCGGCAGTTTAATCATCATCGGCATAATCCATTAGTGGCGGATATTGTGATTGTCGATGAAGCCTCTATGATTGATTTAGAAATGATGGCGGCCCTGTTAGACGCCTTACCCGAAAAAGCCACCATGATTTTATTGGGAGATAAAGATCAATTGGCGTCGGTAGAGGCAGGATCAGTGCTGGGAGATTTATGTCAAGGCGCTATCGAGGTAGCCTATGATGCAGACACTAAAGCGTGGCTTAAAGACTATGCGCAGGAAGATTTTGTAGCTGTTAAAGCGTTAACCCACAATCAAGCCATCAACCAACAAACGGTTATTCTGCAACACAGTTATCGTTTTAATAAAGACAGCGGTATTGGTAATTTAGCGGCCGTTGTTAATGCGGGTGATGTTGTAAAAGCTCAGCAGATTTTGGAAGACCCGCAATTTACGGATTTACACCCTAAGTTGCCTGTTGCTGTAAAGTCCTTACCCATTACAGCTAATGCTGAATCAGCCGATGAGTTATTAAAACACTTAGTTTTAGCCAATTGGGGTGAAAAATCTTATACCGTAGCTGAACTCTGTCAGGGCTATGGTTATTATCGATCCATTATTAAACAGCGACCCAAGTCCGACGAAGCAGCAGTGATTAATGCGTGGGCTAAACAAGTGCTTAAAGCCTTTGATACTTTTCAGGTGCTGTGTGCCTTGCGTAAAGGGCAATGGGGTGTTGAGGGTTTAAATGAGCGCATTCAGCAATGGTTGCTAAAAGATACTAAAGCGGATTTATGGTACGAAGCCCGCCCAGTGATGATAACTAATAATGATTACACGCTGGATTTAATGAATGGTGATATTGGTATTGCACTTAAAGATCATACCGATAAATTGCGCGTGGTGTTTCCAGCTAATGATAAAGAACATGTCGATGGATTGCATTGGGTGTCGCCCTTACGCTTACCCCATGTAGAAACGGCGTATGCGATGACCGTCCATAAATCCCAAGGCTCAGAGTTTAATCATGTGGCCTTAGTGTTACCAGACACCATGAGTCGGGTATTAACCCGAGAACTGATTTATACCGGCATTACCCGCGCTAAAGAAAACTTTAGCTTAATAGAAACTAAAGCCGGTATTTTTACTGAAGCCTTAAAAGTCAGTTGCGTGGGTTGATGGCTTACTGTTGAGTCGCTTCATAAAATAATTTTACTAAGGGTGCGTAGCGTCCATGCTGCATGGCATGTTGCATGGCGGCGTAATACATTGCTCTATTGCTACCATCGAAAACGGGTGGCATTAAACGCGCATTTAAGCACTGAGCCATCACCAGTGCGCGACCTACTCGCCCATTACCATCGCCGAAAGGATGTATTAAAATAAAATAAGCGTGCGCTTTAGCGATAGCTGCTAGTGACACAGCCTTGGCTTCTTTATAGACCCATCGATGCATTTCTTCGTCAATATCTTCAGGGTGAGTCGTTTGTATGTTCTCTAATTGCCCCATGAGGCGCATTTTTGTAGAGAAGAATCCCGCGTTATCATAAAAGCCTCGCATAAAATCGGCATGTAGGTTTTTTATATTTTCTACAGTAATAGGGAACTGTTCACCATGCCCTACAATTTTCTGCCAAAGTTGTTTGTGCGTAATAAAGGTATTAAAGCCTTCATGAAAAGTCTGCTTGTTCATATTCTTAGGTAAGCGTTTTCCATCAATAATGCTATCGAAATCAGCTTTCGATATATCGGTTTCAATTTCAATCGTGCCATAACTTAAGCGCCGTAAAAATGGCAAAAACATGGCTTCATTATGTGACATGGCATCCGGCAATAAAACCGTGTCGAATTGTTGCTTCGGCTCATCCCACTCGGGTATCAAAAAATGTTGGCAATATAAAACATCAATATCTAAATAAGATTTAGCAGAAATGGAATGAGGCTTTTGGCGCCAGTTGAGAAGCGTACGTCTTGAAATGTTAAGTGCTTCCGCTAACTTGGTAGCATAAATAAACGCAGTCTGTAGGCGGTCTATTTTATCTAATATATTGATCTCAATATATTTCATCGATTTATGCTCAATTAAGTCAGGTGGGTAATCAGGGTAACAAAAGTGGGAATTATTTTCAATAAAAACGAGTTTATTTCCCGTTGTGAGTGTTTTTGTGGGGTGTTTTTTAATAACGAAGCCCCTGTTGTCTTAACAAGGGCTATATTTGTCCAAGCATTGCAAGCCAGTTAGTTGCGTGGATTAATCGTTTTAAGGAAAACAACAGAAGTATGAGTGCCCGAATACTGCAACAAATCATTAAAGGCCCGATACAAGGCATGAGTGCTGTCTTTTTGTCATGTTATTGAGGCGCATCTTGCCAACACTAATGAGCGATTCTTAATAATAAGAAACTGCTTAGATGTCATTCTCAGGTGCTCTGTCAACCTAACTGAGCACTCTGTCAAGTTAACGGAGTGCTCCAACAACCTCAATGAATGCCCCGCTAACACGACTGATTGCTCCGCTAACCTAACAAAGCACTCCGGCGTTATAAAAACTAACAAGTAATGATTCTGTAGCGCTTAAACAGAGTAACGGAACACTCTGGATACTCAGCGGAGTGTTCAGTCGGCTTAGCGAAATGCTCAATCGGTTTGGCAAAAGGTTCAGTCGGCTTAGTGAAATGCTCAATCGGCTTGGCAAAAGGTTCAGTCGGCGTAACGAAATGCTCAATCGGCTTAGCAAAAGGTTCAGTCGGCTTAACGAAATGCTCATCAATGGTTCTGGAGTGTTCTGTTAGCGTAAAAAAGCAATGAATCGAGGTGCTGTAATAACCTGTTAGGTATTTGAAATTCTGGAACTAGTAATCATTATAGGCTTCTTTCCAAAACAGCGTTAATAGTTCAAGTGCATAAATTGATAAGCGCCCAAAATAACAATCGGATAAAAACTTATATTTGTAAATCTGAAAGCTGTTTTTCGGTAGAAACTGGTAAATATTCGACGCTGATAGACAATAACCATCGCCATAATAATCTTATAATTGCGAAAAGCTAATAACCCTCTTTTAATTTATTTATCATTAATTGCATATATAATCAAAAGATTAATATATTGTGACCATTTTATGGTATTAAATACTTCACTTATTTAAAGATAATCCTTTATTAAATAACAATATTATTATTTAATACTCATAAGTATCCACCTCCCTTATAAATAAACATTGAGTATTTCATGGGTAATAGGTTTTTAATAATGGCTATTCCTTACCGGCCTTGGATTAATCTCTTTCAAACGCAAACTTAAAAAAATCTAATTATGATCAAACTAAAACACATTGCAGTTATAGCGCTTTTATCTTCAAGTTTTGTTGTTAGTAATTTGGTACAGGCAGCAGGCGCAGTTGGTGCTCAAGGGCCTACAGGTCCAGCGGGTCCAAAAGGTCCAACAGGTCCTAAAGGAGATAAAGGCCCACAAGGTATTCAGGGTGTTCAAGGCAAAGAAGGTCCAATTGGTAAAAAAGGTGCGACTGGGGCTAAGGGCGATAAGGGCGATAAGGGTGCGACTGGAGATAAAGGCGCTACGGGACCTCAAGGTGCTAAGGGACCGATTGGGCCTGCTGGAGCATCTCAAGGTGCTAAAGGAGATACAGGTTTGCAGGGACCTAAAGGAGATACTGGAGACATTGGTCCTAAGGGTGATAAGGGCGATCCTGGTTCAAGAGGTCCTGCCGGTTTACCTCAAGCTGGAAATAATGTCGGTGATATGCAGTATTGGGATGGCAGCACTTGGGTGATTATTCCAGCAGGTTTTAATGCCGCAACTTTTAAAATGTGTAATGGCGTGCCTACTTGGACTACGACTAATTGCATTGCTTTAAAAATAGGCGATACTGGCCCAGCCGGAGGAAAGGTGTTTTATGTAACTGATGGTGGATTACACGGATTAGAGGCTGCACCGGTTGATATCAATAATGGTGCTGGTTATGTCTGGGGGTGTTATGGCACTTCAATTACTGGTGCTCAAGGCACAGCAGTGGGCACAGGCGCTACGAATACTGCTGCGATAGTTAACGGCTGTGCTGAAGCCAATACCGCGGCTAAACTGGCAGATGCGTATACCTTAAATGGCTATAATGATTGGTTTCTGCCATCTAAGGATGAGCTTAATTTGTTGTATATGCAAAAAAACGTTGTGGGTGGGTTTGCTAATTACTACTACTGGAGTTCTTCGGAGAACGATAGCTACGTCGCGTGGCACCAGGGCTTCAACGATAGCGTCCAGAGCGGCAGCTATAAGTACAGCGCAGTCCCAGTTCGGGCGGTGCGGGCTTTTTAACTATTCATCTATTTAACCCTTTTCTTTTCCCGCGTAGCGGGCGATTTTTGATTTTTGCATCATGGCTTTATATTATGATTTACCGGTTTATAGAGACACCTACAAGCTAATATTGCTGGTCTATGAAGTCACCAAGGATTTTCCTAAGCAATATAAATATTCCTTGGGGCAGACTTAGACTTGTTTTAAAAGTTTACCCACTAAATTTCAGGCATAAAAAAAGAGCTTCGCAATCGGCGTAAGCTCTTAGAATTCTATGGTGCCTCGGAATATATGCTTCAATTTAGTTCATCACCTAGAATTGGCTCTTTATCAGGGCTTGATGATAGCCATGTATCAAATGCGTTGATTTCGCCACGAGATTGTCGTTCATAGAAATAGGTCTCAGTTTTTAATGCAGAAACTTTTTCGGCAATAGCCATGACAAAAAATTGATTCATAGATACATGCTCTTCTTCTGCAATCTTTCGTGCATAGGTAAATAATGATTCCGGAACACGGAGTGCATAATTGGTCATCAGGTGTTCTCCTCTTGTAATTGGCGCAAAAATGCACCTGGCGTTAATACCGGCAGTCGAAACTGACTGGCGGGAACAAAATCAGCAATATTTAATGTAACTAGTATTTCGGCACGGCTATTTAACAAGGAATCTTATTGTTTTGGTGGTTGTGCATTGAAGGGGTGTTAAATAGGGCAAAAGCGGGATACTTTCTTACAGGCATAAAAAAAGAGCTTCGCAATCGGCGTAAGCTCTTAGAATTCTATGGTGCCTCGGGCCGGAGTCGAACCGGCACGTCCTTTCGAACGAGGGATTTTAAGTCCCTTGCGTCTACCAATTTCGCCACCGAGGCATCGATAACTTTGGTAAGCCGACTATTATAGAGGATCTAAAAAAGATGTCTAGTGGAATGTGTGCTTTTTTTTAACCTAATTTAAATCCTAGTAAAAATCCGCTCGTTGCACTGATGCCTTTGCTAGGAAAATTAGAAAGATGGGCGATTAAGAAGTCTTTAGTTTGAGTTATCCATTGGGTGGCTGGTGCTACGGTGTGTTCTAACTTCTCATAATTGATATGGGTCACTTCAAAATGTTCACTTGCAAACAATAACGCTATTGCAGCTCCGCCCAATAATAGGCCGAGTAACACTATTTTTTTAGCAAAATAGCCGACGGCTAGGCCAATCAGAAAGGGCGTGCCTACATTATTTATAAGATAGTCTGAAGTGAAAAAATCTGTAGACGTAGGTAATTCTATTGCGCTGTTTTTCATACCTTATTGACCTTTTTTGTCATGACTTAATTTTTAATTCTGGTCTACTATGATAAGTGAATTTTTGCCTTGCTATTGTTTTTTTTCTTTACATATAATTATTCAGCGATTTTAATATTATCGTCATTAAATGGAGGGGAATAAACAATGAAAGAATCTTCCACATCAACCAATAAATCAGCTGCACATGAAAAATCGGATACCGATATTGATGATGATGTTTTTGATGGTGCGGATTTAGTTTCCTTATCGGGAGGGTTTGAAGAGGATGCTGCTAAAACCGATGCTAGAAGAAAAATTGAAATATATTGGGAAAAGAAACGTCTAAAAGAGTTGTTTGAAGATTTAGACGAATCAGAGTTTGGGTTTTAAACGTTTAAGCCTTGTAATGCTGCTTTTACCGTTTGTAATCTTATTTCATGGCGTGAGCCATTAAAGTGTTTTTTTATAACGATGCTAGCTTGATTTCTATAAGCCCAAGCAATAAAGACAGTGCCTACGGGTTTTTCTGGGGTGCCGCCATCGGGACCCGCAATACCAGTAACTGCAATGGCACAATCGGCAGTGCTTTTAGTTAATGCACCATTAACCATTTCCTCTGCCGTTTGTGCACTGACCGCGCCATATGCGTCTAGTGTTTTTGTCGTAACTCCCAGCATTTCAGTTTTTGCTGTGTTACTGTAAGTGATATATCCCCGATCAAACCAAGCTGAGCTGCCGGCAATTTCGGTAATAACTTGAGATATCCAACCACCAGTGCATGATTCTGCTGTAGCAAGTGTTAAGCCTTTTGATTTTAAACGTTGTCCTGTTATTTCAGCAATTTCAATTAATTCATTATCCATGATGTGTCCAAGGTAGACTTCAGATAAAATAGTGTGATGAGTATAAAACAAAAAATAGCCGATCAACATACGCCTATGATGCAGCAATTTTTGCGCATTAAGGCTGACCATCCAGATACCCTGTTATTTTATAGAATGGGGGATTTCTATGAGTTATTTTTTGATGATGCTAAAAAAGCTTCACAAATTCTAGATATTACTTTAACCAGCAGAGGCCAGTCTGCAGGTCTGCCGATTCCTATGGCGGGTATTCCTTATCATGCCGCAGAAGGATATTTGGCTAAGTTGTTAAGGCAGGGGGAGTCGATTGCCATTTGTGAACAGATAGGTGATCCGGCAACTTCAAAAGGGCCGGTAGAAAGAAAAGTCGTAAGAATTGTTACGCCAGGTACGGTAACGGATGAGGCCTTACTGGAAGATAGAAAAGATAATTTGTTGGTGGCGATTAGTTTAATCAACAAGAAATACGGGTTAGCCAGTTTAGATGTCACTAGCGGCCGTTTTATCTTGCAAGAAGTTCATACAGAAGATCAGTTGTTAAGTGAGTTGAGTCGTCTTAAACCGGCTGAATTACTTTATAGTGAGGACTGGTCTTTACCGCAAAATATTCAGCAACGTAACGGTTTGTGTCGCAGGCCACCTTGGCACTTTGATCAAGACAGTGCCAGACAGCGTGTGCTTACTCAGTTTAATACACTCGATTTAAAAGGCTTTGGTTGTGATACTTTAAATGCGGCCATCGCTTCTGCGGGCGCTTTGCTTCAGTATGTTAAAGATACTCAGCAGGCGGCTTTACCGCATATTCAAGGGTTAAGCACTGAAAATAGTGCTGATAGTATTTTGTTGGATGCGGCAACGCGGCGTAATTTGGAATTGGATTATCATCCCTCCGGTCAAGTTGAATATACCTTGTTAGGCGTTTTAGATAAAACCGCTACTGCTATGGGCAGTCGGTGTTTAAGGCGCTGGATTAATAGACCTTTGCGTGATCAACAACTGCTTAATAGTCGATATGCTTGTGTGGGGCAATTGTTGGTCAATTCTCAATATAAGGCTATTCATGCGTTGTTAAGACAAGTGGGCGACATTGAACGTATCAGTTCTCGTATTGCTTTACGGTCTGCAAGGCCACGTGATTTATTAGTGTTGCGTAACAGTTTGGCGGTTTTGCCTATGTTGCAAGAGGCTTTGTGGGTTGATGATACCGAGCAATTAGCCATGTTAGGTACTCAAATTGGGGAGCAACCCGAATTATTAAATTTACTGCAATGCGCTATTATCGAAAATCCACCGGTCTTAATTAGAGACGGAGGCGTTATTGCGAGTGGTTATAATCAAGCATTAGATGAATTAAGGGATTTAAGTCAGAACGCGGATCAGTTTCTGATAGATATGGAGAATCGTGAGAAGGCCGCTACGGGTATTTCTACCTTAAAAGTTAATTACAATCGGGTGCATGGTTACTATATTGAAATATCACATTTGCATGCCGATAAAATTCCTGTGCATTACACGCGCAAACAAACCTTAAAAGGTGCTGAGCGTTATATTACAGAAGAGCTTAAGGTCTTTGAAGATAAGGTTTTAAGTGCAAAAGAAAAATCTCTTACGTTTGAAAAAGCTTTGTATGAGGGCTTATTAAATCAACTGGCTTTAGCTTTAATGCCCTTGCAACAATGTGCTACCGCTTTAGCACAATTAGATGTGTTGGTTAATTTTGCGGAACGGGCTGATACCTTAAATTTATCACAGCCTACTTTATTAGCTAATACGGGCTTATCTATAGAAGGGGGGCGGCATTTAGTGGTGGAGCAGGTGTCGGATATTCCGTTTGTGGCAAATGATGTGTTGTTTTCTGAGCAGCGTCGTATGTTGATAATCACTGGGCCTAATATGGGCGGTAAATCAACTTATATGCGGCAGGCTGCGTTATTGGTATTAATAGCGCATATGGGATGCTATGTGCCGGCTAAGACTATGTCGTGTGGGCCTATTGATAAGATTTTTACCCGTATTGGTGCTTCAGATGATTTAGCCAGTGGTCGGTCAACATTTATGGTTGAGATGACTGAAACGGCTAATATTCTGCATAACGCGACTGCGCAAAGTTTGATTTTAATGGATGAAATTGGTCGAGGCACGAGTACTTTTGACGGTTTGTCCTTGGCGTGGGCTTGTGCAGATTATCTAGCGAAAGAAACCCAAGCTTTTACTCTATTTGCGACCCATTATTTCGAGTTGACGACCTTAGCGGATGAGCAAAAAGCTATCCATAATGTGCATTTAGATGCCATGGAATATGGCGATAAGATTGTGTTTTTACATACCGTTAAAGAGGGTCCTGCCAATCAAAGTTATGGCTTGCAAGTAGCTTCTTTAGCGGGTGTGCCTAAAGTGGTTATTGAAAATGCTAAAGTTAAGTTACGGCATTTAGAAGCGTTAGCTTATAGCGAACAACAATCATCAACGGGGGCAAATCAATTTGATTTGTTTTCAAATAATGCTTTTCATCCTGCGGTAGCACTTCTTGAAGATATACAGCCCGATGAATTAAGCCCCAAACAAGCCCTGGATTTAATTTATAAGTTAAAGGGCTTGCTCTAAGAAATCGGTATTAAAAATTTTATTAAAATACGGTTAGATTTTTGTGTCTAACGCTAAATAAGCGAGAATGTTGTTATTTTTTCTTTTATACTTATCCGCTGAATATATTAAGGAGATATCATGGAAAAACCATTTATTTTACACATGTTAACAACAGCCAAAAATTTAAGTCCATTTGACGTAAATATGGCTTTGGATGCCGGCTGGCTAACGGCTCTTCCATACATTAATGTTGAACCTAGTGAAGTGCAGGGCTTAGTTCAAGATGCTATCTTTTCAAGAAGCACTAAGAACTTAAAACGTACGGGTATATTTATTGGTGGTCGTGATACCAAACAAGCCATGGACATGTTAAAAACGGCTAAACGCTCAATGGTACCTCCTTTTGAAGTGTCTGTTTTTGCTGATCCAAGCGGAGCATTTACGACCGCTGCGGGTATGGTTGCAGCGGTTGAGCATGAGCTAATCACAAAATTTAATACGACTTTAGAAGGCAAAAACATTCTTGCTTTAGGCGGAACAGGCCCAGTAGGTCAAGCGGCGGCGGTTATTTCTGCGCAAGCGGGTGCAAATGTTAGAATTATTGGTAGACAGTTAGAAAAAGCGCAATTGGTTGCTGATTTATGTAGCAATGAATTTGGCGATGGTAAAATCACTGTAACAGCGGGTGCTGATGCGGATAAAGCCAAATATATCAAAACTGCGGACATCGTTTTTGCAACAGGTGCTGCAGGTATTGAGTTGTTAAGTGCAGAATTAATTGCTTCTGCTCCACAGTTAAAAGTGGCAGCTGATGTAAACGCTGTGCCACCTGCGGGTATTGCGGGTGTTGATGCTTTCCATAATGGTAGCCCTATTGAAGGTTCTATTAGTGGTGCAGTGGGTATCGGCGCATTAGCTATCGGTAATGTAAAGTATCAAGCTCAAAATCGTTTATTGAAAAAAATGATTAGCAGTGAAAAACCTGTTTATTTGCACTTTGAACATGCGTTTGAAGTAGCGAGAGAATATATTAAATCGAATAGTTAATTATAATTTAAAGGATATCTAAATGGAGAAACGTAGCATTCTTCACATGTTTGATCCAACACCTAATAATAGTCCATTTGATATTAATATGGCGGTGGATGCGGGTTTTGATATTCTTATGCCTTATAGCAATGTTAAGTTAGACAGTGTTTATAGGTTAACTCAAGATGCTATTTTTTCGCGTGGGCCTGCCGGTGTAAAGAGGACGGCTCTTTTCATCGGTGGTCGCGATTTAGGCCTGGCGATGGATATGTTAGATACTAGTCGTCAAGCGATGGTTCCGCCCTTCGAAATATCAGTTTTTGCTGATCCTAGTGGGGCTTTTACAACGGCTGCTGCGTTAGTGGCGTGCGTTGAGAAACAATTAATTGCTTTGCACGGTAAAGAATTAAAAGGTTCAAAAGTACTTGTTTTTGGTGGTACCGGACCTGTAGGTCTTGCTACGGGTATTATTGCTTCTTTAGCCGGTGCAGAAACTTATTTGGTCGATCATTTATCAATAGATGCTGCCGAAGATGTTGCAAAAGCTTATAACCGTCGATTTGCTTGTACTTTACAAGGTGCGGTGGCTAGTTCTGAAGCAGAAAAAACGGCCTTGGTTGCAGAGGTAGATATTATATTTTGTGCCGCAAAAGCCGGAGTGCAAGTATTAAGTGCTGCAGTACTTGGAGCCGCTAAGGAACTTAAAGTGGCTGGTGATGTCAATGCTGTTCCTCCATTAGGTATAGAAGGTATTAAGCATAATGACGCGGGTGTTCCGTTGATTCATGCCATAAATTCTAATGGTGCGGTAGGCGTGGGTGCTTTAGCTGTTGGAAATGTAAAGTATAAACTTCAAAATACGATGCTGAAAATCATGTTAGAAACTGATAAGCCTTTGTATCTTGATTTTAGACAAGCTTTTACTGAAGCAAGGTTAATTGCGTAGTTATTGGCTTGTGGGTTATGACTTAATTATGATTCTTGCTTGAGAGGGTTGCTAGTTATCATTAAAGGGTCGATTTTAATTTAATAGTTTTTTGTATTTACTCTGGAAATTTTCACATGTTGATCGAAGCTTATCAAACTAAAAAGGCAGTGAGATAAAGTGAGTCAATATAAGAGAATTTTATTTGCGGGTGATCCGCATGGAAATTTTAAACCCATCATCAATGCTGTTTTGGAGAATAAACCAGAAGCCGTTGTTTTGTTGGGAGATTATGATTTAGATGCACCTTTAGATCATTATCTAGCAGAAATTGCGGATTTAACTGAGATTTGGTGGATTGCTGGCAATCATGATTTCGAAACCCCTGAAAAATACAATAATCTATTTAATTCAGCTTTATCTCATAGAAATTTACATTTAAAAGTCACTGAAATAGCGGGTTTAAGAGTAGCTGGGTTGAGTGGCGTCTTTCTGGGTAGAGTTTGGTATCCACCCCAGCAACCAAAATGGTTGGGCAAGGAACACTTTCTTATCAATCAACCTCCTCGTGTGCAACAAACTGATTTGTCATTAAAGTACAAATCCGCAATTTGGCATGATGAGTTTGAAGCGTTTAAGTCCTTAAAAGCAGATATTTTAGTTTCACATGAAGCACCGGGTTCTCATCGGCATGGCTTTAGGGTTATTAGCGAGTTGGGCGCAGCCATGGGTGTAAAGCATATTTTTCATGGTCATTTACATGAAGACTACGCGACTATCATTAGAAATAAAATTAAAGTATGTGGCGTAGCCAATTCTGCTGTGACAGATTTGTTAGGTAGACGAGTTATATAAACGTTTTTTATACACAATAATGCTTCTTTATAATCAGTAAAAGCGAGTCAGCCTGAAAATATTTTCCTTTCAATATTGAATTTTTAAAGCCAATCTTATGTTTTTAGTTCCAGATATCCTTATTCGCTTCTATCATCGCATGGCATCTCCGCCACATTTTTATGCCTTTACCCAACAGATAATGCCATGGTTAGTGGTTATTTTTGTGTTGTTAACCGGCGCGGGGCTTTATGGGGGCTTGTATTTAGCGCCAGCAGATTATCAGCAAGGTGACAGTTACCGAATCATTTATATTCATGTACCTAGTGCTTGGATGTCATTGTTTATATATATGGTAATGGCTATTACCGGTGCAATTGGCTTGATTTGGCGTATCAAATTAGCTGAAGTGATATCGATTAGTAGCGCACCTATTGGCGCTAGTTTTACGTTTATTGCCTTGGTGACGGGTTCTTTATGGGGTAAACCTATGTGGGGAACTTGGTGGGTTTGGGATGCACGTTTAACGTCTGAATTGATTTTATTGTTTTTATATCTTGGCGTTATCGGTCTTTATGGGGCTATTGATGATAAAAAGATTGCTTCTAAATCGGTTGCTATTTTAGCGTTAGTGGGTGTGGTCAATATCCCCATTATTCATTATTCGGTAGAGTGGTGGAATACACTGCATCAAGGGCCTACGGTTACGAAAATGGATAAACCATCGATACATGTCAGTATGTTGATTCCGCTTTTGTTAATGGCTTTATCCTTTAAGTTTTATTATGTAATTGCTTTAATTCAACGTGCTCGTGTTGAGCTTTTAAAGCGTGAGCGTAATTCTCAGTGGGTTAAAACAATGTTATCGGAGCAACAGCAATGAGTTTGACAGAATTTTTTGCTATGGGTGGGTATGGCTTTTATGTCTGGACCTCTTATGGGCTAACGCTAGTCGTGTTGATTGCAAATGTTGTTCTGCCCATCATGCAACGTAGACAGTTTTTTCGTCAAAGTTTAAAACAAAAACGGAAATAAACCATGAAGCCAGCTAGAAAACAACGCTTAATTTTGATCAGCCTAATGGTGATAGGTGTCAGCATTGCAACTGGATTTGCACTGAAATCTTTCAATGATAATTTGATGTATTTCTTTTCTACATCGGATGTTGTGGCGGGTAAAGCGCCTAAAGATAATTTATTTCGTTTAGGAGGTATGGTCATTAAAGGTAGTGTTGAGAGACCTAATGATGGCTTGATGGTACGCTTTAAGTTAACCGATTTTAGTAAAGAGGTGACTGTTGAATATACGGGGATCTTGCCTGATTTGTTTAGAGAAGGCCAAGGCATTGTTGCTAACGGTAAGTTAAATGCTCAAGGCGTATTTATCGCTGAAGAAGTGTTGGCTAAACATGATGAAAACTATATGCCACCTGAAGTAAAACAAAGTTTAAAAAATCAGTCTGAAAAAGGTAAAGGTCAATAACATGATTCCAGAGTTAGGCCATTTCTCACTGATTCTTGCTTTATGCATGTCATTAATATTAGGCACTTTACCTATTATAGGTGCTTATCGGGGCTTTAGTAGTTGGATTGCAGTAGCTAGACCAGCGGCTTATGCGCAGTTATTGTTTATGGCCTTGGCTTATGGTTGTTTAACCTATAGCTGCATAACACATGATTTCTCAGTTAAATACATTGCTACAAATTCAAATACCTCTTTGCCTACTTTGTATTTAATCTCAGGGGTTTGGGGGGCACATGAAGGCTCATTGTTGCTATGGGGCTTAGTATTAACGATATGGACGGCTTTAGTTGCTAGATTTAGTAAAAGTATTCCAGTGCCTACCCTAGCACGTGTTTTAGGTGTGATGGGCTTAGTGTCTATTGGTTTTTTATTATTTCTATTGTTTACCTCAAATCCTTTTGAACGCTTGTTTCCGGCACCTGTGGAAGGTCGAGATTTAAACCCTTTATTACAAGATCCTGGCTTAGCGATTCATCCTCCCATGTTATACATGGGTTATGTGGGTTTTTCTGTGGCGTTTGCTTTTGCTATTGCGGCCTTACTTGAAGGCCGTTTAGACGCGGCTTGGGCGCGTTGGTCTAGACCGTGGACCAATATGGCCTGGATGTTTTTAACAATAGGGATTGCTTTAGGTAGTTGGTGGGCTTATTACGAACTAGGTTGGGGCGGTTGGTGGTTTTGGGATCCCGTCGAAAATGCTTCTTTTATGCCTTGGTTAGTAGGCACGGCTTTGATTCATTCTTTAGCGGCCACCGAGAAGCGGGGTGTTTTTAAAACATGGACTGTTTTATTAGCTATTTTTGCGTTTTCTTTAAGTTTACTCGGTACATTCTTGGTGCGTTCGGGGGTCTTAACCTCTGTACATGCGTTTGCGAGTGATCCAACTCGTGGTTTATTCATTTTGGTTTTCTTGGCTGTTGTCGTGGGGGGATCTTTAACCTTGTATGCCTTTAGAGCGCCAACGGTAAAAAGTAGTACGAGTTTTGAGTTTGTCTCTAAAGAATCGGCGATTTTATTGAATAATGTTCTATTAGTTGTAACGGCGGCAAGTATTTTATTAGGAACCCTATATCCTCTAGTGATTGATGCCTTGGGACTGGGTAAAATTTCAGTTGGCCCTCCTTATTTTAACGCAGTGTTTGTGCCCTTAATGGCACCTTTATCTGTAGCCGTTGGTTTGGGCATGTTATTGCGCTGGAAGAAAGATTCTATAAGCCAGTTAGCTATCCGAGTTAGATGGATAATTGCAGTTGTTATTGGCGCTGGTTTTTTATTGCCTTTGTTAATGCCCTTTTATTCATGGGGCGCGGGAATAGGGATTACTTTGGCCTTATGGACTGTGGCGATGACCTGTTTAACATTTACTGACCGCTTGGGTGCAAAAGGTTGGACGGTGCAACGTTTAAAAACGATACCGGCTGGTTTTTATGGGATGACTTTTGCGCATTTTGGGATTGCTGTTTTTGTTATCGGGATCACGTTAACGTCTGTTTATAGTGTCGAAAAAGATGTCCGCTTAGCGCCAGCTGAATCGATCGATATGTCGGGTTATATTTTTCAGTTCCATGGTGTTAAACAAAATAAAGGTCCTAATTACATTGCTCAACAAGCTTTTGTAACGGTGACGCATAATGGCCAAGAGGTGGCTAAGTTAGAACCACAAAAACGCGTGTATCAGGTTCAAAAAATGCCTATGACTGAAGCGGCTATTGATGCGGGGATATTTAGGGATTTATTTGTAGCTATCGGAGAACCCTTAGGTGACAAGGGGGCATGGAGTTTAAGAATTTATTATAAATCTTTTATTCGCTGGATATGGTTAGGTGCCTTGTTTATGGCTGCTGGCGGATTGTGTGCGGCTTTCGATAAGCGCTATCGACTTTCTAAATAAAGTAATCTAATGCTTAAATATATTATTCCTCTGATCTTATTTATGGTGCTGGCTGTTTTTTTAGGCATAGGTTTAAATCTAAAACCCAGTGAGATTCCATCGCCTTTTATTAATAAGCCTACACCTTATTTTTCTGCCTCTAAGCTCGATGCACCTGAAGAAAAGTTAAGTCCTGCAGATTTAAAAGGCCAAGTTTGGTTGCTTAATGTTTGGGCTTCTTGGTGTGTGTCTTGTCGCAGTGAGCATCCTGTGCTTAATAGCTTAGCGCAAAAAAATGTAGTAACCATTATTGGCTTAAATTATAAAGATGACTCAGTTAATGCTTTGCGTTGGTTGGATAGTTTGGGGAATCCTTACAATACAAGTATTAGTGATCTAGAAGGTCGTATTGGTATCGACTATGGCGTTTATGGCGTACCTGAAACTTTTGTTATTGATAAAAATGGTTTGATCCGTCATAAACAAACGGGTCCAGTAACAGAGCAGGATGTTCAAAATGTGTTACTTCCTCTCATCATTAAATTACAAGCAGAATCTTAATAATGAAGTATTTGTTCTTTGCTTTTTTCTTAATTTGTCAAAGTAGCTATGCACTTGATGCTAGGCAATTGGCTGATCCTATTCAGCAAGAAAATTACGAGATTTTAACTAAAGAATTACGTTGTTTAGTTTGTCAAAATCAGACGATTGCCGATTCTAATGCAGAATTAGCTTCCGATTTGCGTAGACAAGTCTATGAAATGCTGGAACAAGGAAAATCGAATGATGAAATTGTTCTGTTTATGACAGATCGTTACGGTGATTTTGTACTTTATAAACCTGCGTTTAAAGGCAAAACTTCGTTACTTTGGATTGCGCCGGGTGTTTTCTTGATGTTAGGTTTGCTCATTGTTTATGTTTTTATCAAACAAAAAAAATCAACGAGTAAGGCTAAGAGTGCAGATCAGCCTGGTAATCTTGATGCTGAGAAGCAAAAAAAAATTCGTAGTTTGTTAGATAAAGGTGATTTGTCTTGAATATTTTATTTTGGTTGATTGTAAGTGTTCTGGTTTTCATCGCCTTTTTATTTATATTGCCACCTTTCTGGCGTAGACAAATTATTGCCGATGCAGATTTAGATCAAGAAAATGTAATAATCGCCCAATATCGTTTAGCTGAGCTTAAGGAGGGCAGACAATCAGGTGCTTTAAGTGAGGCAGATTTTGCAGAGCAATTAGCTGATCTTGAATTAGCTTTGAGTGATGATTTAGACATAAAACAATCTAAGCAAGCAGTCAATAACCAGGGGCGTTGGATTATTTATCTGGTTTTATTAGTGGTGCCGTTATTAGCGACCAGTTTGTATTTTATAGTGGGTAATTATCCTGCAGTCAGCCATAGTGCTGAGATGTCTGTTGATCCTGATCGACTAAAACTGGCAGAAATCAATAAAATGGTGACGCGTTTAGCTGAGAAAATGCAATCTACCCCAGAAGATGCTCAAGGCTGGTTGATGTTGGGTAAATCTTATAGAGCTTTAGAACAATATCCTAAAGCAGTTGAGGCCTTAGCAAATGCGTATCGATTATTGGGTGAAAATCCAGAAGTCATGTTGTTATATGCCGATGCATTAGCTAACACCAATGATAAAAATTTAATCGGTAGACCGAGCGAACTTATTGCTAAGGCATTAATTTTAGAGCCTGATAACATGGAGGCTTTATGGTTAGGCGGGATGGCAAAAGCTCAGAGTGGTGAAGATCAGGCGGCTTATGATACTTGGAAAAAATTATTAGGTTTATTACCTCCAGAATCTGAAGCCCAACAGCAAATACAAGGTTTATTAGATCAGTTAATTGCAGAGAATCCTCAAGTTGTTGTTGATGAAAAGTCTAAAAAACCAGTGACCACTTTTGGCGTTGAGGTAAAAGTGGATGTTGAACTGGGTTCTGAGTTAATGTCATTCGCTAAGCATGATGATACCGTTTTTATCTATGCACAAGCTTTAACAGGCCCAAAGATGCCGTTGGCAATTTCACGTAAAAAGGTTGCTGACTTACCCTTGACGGTTATCTTGAATGACTCCATGGCTATGATGCCAAATATGAAACTCTCAAACTTTCCGAAAGTTAAGTTATTGGCAAGAATATCTACATCGGGTAATGCGATGCCGCAAGTAGGTGATTTAATAGGATCAATAGATTCAGTAGACTTAACGGATAAAGGACTTCATAAGATAGTCATTAATGGCTCTGTTAAATAATGAATCAGTCTCTGGAATTCGATTTAGAGTTAATTAAACGCTACGATAAAGCAGGGCCAAGATATACGTCTTATCCCACTGCTTTAGAATTACATGGTGGTTTTACAGAAGAACACTATCGACAAGAGATAATAAAATCAAATTCTTTAGCCGGGCCATTATCATTATATTTTCATATTCCTTTTTGTGACACGGTCTGCTTTTATTGTGCTTGTAATAAGATAGTTACTAAAAATAGGCAGCATGCGGAACCTTATCTAGCTAATTTACTTAAAGAAATTGCGTTGCAAGGTAATTTATTTGATTCAAATAGAGTGGTTAATCAATTGCATTGGGGTGGCGGTACGCCGACCTTTTTAAATGCTCAGCAGATGCAACAACTCATGGATGCGACTCGCCAACATTTTTCTTTAAAAGACGATGACACGGGTGAGTATTCGATAGAGATTGATCCTAGAGAAACAAATTCTAATACTATTAAGCAACTCCGTAACTTGGGATTTAATCGTATTAGTCTAGGTGTGCAAGATTTCGATCCTGCTGTGCAAAAAGCTGTTAATCGTATTCAAACAGAGGCACAAACTTTCAGTGTTTTAGAGGATGCAAGAGCAGTTGGCTTTCGTTCAACGAATATAGATCTGATTTATGGTTTGCCATTACAAACGGTGGAGAGCTTTTCTAAAACCCTTGATAAAGTATTGCAGGTTAGTCCTGATCGATTTTCTATCTTTAATTATGCACATATGCCAGCCCGTTTTAAAACACAGCGGCAGATTGATGATGCGGATATGCCTTCGGCTAAAGTTAAATTAGACATACTACAGCGAGTGAATCAGAAATTAGTGGAGGCTGGTTATATTTATATCGGTATGGATCATTTTGCAAAGCCAGATGATGAACTGGCTATAGCCCAACGGGAAGGAAAGTTATATAGAAATTTTCAGGGTTATTCTACGCATTCTGATTGTGATTTAATTGGTTTCGGGATTACTTCTATTGGTAGAGTCGGAGATGTTTACAGTCAGAATGTAAAAGATTTAGAGACTTACGATCAATTACTTAGTTTAGACAAATTGCCTATATTTAAGGGAGTTGAACTAGATGCAGATGATAAGTTGCGTGCGGCGGTTATTACGCAATTAATTTGTAATTTCAAATTAGCGTTTACGCAAATTGAGCAGCAGTATTCAATTCGTTTTGATGAATACTTTAGCGAAGAACTTGAGATGTTACTACCGATGCAAGTTGATGGATTAATTAATTTATCAGCAACGGGAATTGAAGTATTATCAGCAGGAAGGTTATTGATTAGGAATATTTGTATGATATTTGATAAATATTTAGCTCAAAAACACCAGCAACAATTTTCAAAAGTGATTTAAACATGAGTATGGATCAAACTCGATTAATAGAGTTAGAAATAAAAGCCGCTTACCAAGAAGATTTATTACAAGAATTAAATCGAATTGTCAGTGAACAACAACAGCAAATAATGCGTTTAGAAGCCACTTGTCAATTGCTTAATGAGCGTATTAAAAGTATATCAACAACAGCAAATCAATCTGGTGAGGTCGTTGACGAAACGCCACCGCATTATTAAACCCCATTCATTGTTAAACCTTATATTTCAGTAGAGACCCATACCCATATGTTACATAAGATTTTCCGCACTAAACAAATAATGCCCCATGAGCAGGGTGTTACTCAATTAAAACGCTGTCTATCTGCATGGGATTTAGCTTTCTTAGGTGTTGGGGCTATTATTGGAACAGGTATTTTTGTATTGACGGGTATTGCTGCAGCCACCCAAGCCGGACCCGCTATTGTTTTGTCTTTTGTTGTTGCTGGCTTGGCTTGTGCGTTTGCTGCGTTATCTTATGCTGAGTTATCTGCGGCAATTGGGGGATGTGGTAGCGCTTATGGTTATAGTTATGCTGCGTTTGGAGAGTTAATCGCCTTTATAATTGGCTGGGACTTGTTGTTGGAATATGCTATTTCTGTTGCTGCTGTCGCTAATGGCTGGGCGGGCTACTTAAATAATGCTCTGACTGCCATTGGTTTTGGTTTGCCCGAGATGTTGACTAAAGCACCTATGGCCGGTGGGTTTATTAATTTACCTGCGGCATTAATTATTTTAGTGCTGATGTTTTTATTAATAGCGGGTGTTAAACACAGTGCAAAGGCTAATAACATGATGGTGGCAGTAAAGTTAGTCACTATCAGTATTTTTATTGGTATTGCAGTTTTTAATGTGCACCCAGAAAATTGGCAACCCTTTATGCCATTTGGATGGTTTCAAACTTTACCGGGCGGCCAAACAACAGGGGTGCTAGCGGGCGCATCGTTGGTTTTTTTTGCTTATGTGGGGTTTGACGCTGTTTCTACTGCGGCAGAAGAAGCTAAAGATCCTCAAAAAGATTTACCCTTTGGTATCGTTAGTTCTTTAGTTTTTTGTACTTTGATTTATATCATCGTATCTGGATTGTTAACGGGTGTGGTTAATTATAAAGAACTTAATGTTTCATCACCGGTAGCGCATGCTTTAACTTTGATGGGGTATAAGTGGGGTGCCGCGGTTATTTCAACCGGGGTTATTTCAGGCTTAACAACCGTTATGTTGGTTTTGTATTATGGTTTGACGCGTATTATTTTTGCAATGTCTAGAGATGGTCTGTTATCACCCTTCTTTAGTGAAGTGAGTGAGAAAACTCAAACTCCGATTCGCGTCATTATTATTTCGGGTGTCATCATGGCATTAATTGCAGGTTTAGTGCCGTTGGGCGAGTTAGCTGAATTGGTTAATATTGGAACACTGGCGGCTTTTGTTTTGGTGTGTTTAGGCGTTATTGTGTTACGTATAACACACTGGGATTTAGAAAGACCTTTCCGTGCGCCACTCAATCCATTATTCCCTGTATTGGGTGTGTTGTCTTGTGGTTCTTTGATGGCCTTTTTGCCTGCTATTACGTGGTTAAGATTTATTGTTTGGTTGATATTAGGTTTGGTGGTGTATTTTGTGTATTCAATAAAACATAGCAAGCTTGAAAAAAACGCTTAAATTAAGCAACATTTCTAATAACTGAATAAGGATTAAAACAATATGCGTTATTTACATACGATGATTCGCGTTAAAGATTTAGCAGAATCTTTAGATTTCTTCTGTAACAAATTAGGTTTAGTTGAAAGTCGTCGTTATGAAAGTGAAGCGGGACGATTTACCTTAGTTTATTTATATGCACCCTTGGATGCTGAACAGGCATTAAATACAGAAGCACCGCTTTTAGAATTAACTTATAACTGGGATACAGAAGATTATACGGGTGGGCGTAATTTTGGCCATGTCGCTTTTGAAGTGGATAATATCTATCAGACTTGTGCTGATTTAGCTGAAAAAGGCGTGATTATTAATCGCCCACCTAGAGATGGACACATGGCTTTCATCAGATCTCCTGATGGTATATCGATTGAGTTCTTGCAAAAAGGTCTGCCTTTGGAGCCTCAAGAACCTTGGGTATCTGCGACAAATGTGGGTGTGTGGTAAAAAAATGAATATCATCTTCCCAAACTATTTTTGGGAAGATGAGCTGTTCTGAGGTTTGTAGAGGCGTATCTTATATAGCGTTTTTGATGCGTTCTATGGCATTTTGTAGATTAGTCATGCTGGTCGCGATAGAGATTCTGATATGACCTTCTGATCCAAAAGCCGAGCCAGGCACTAAGGCTACACCGGCTTTTTCAATTAAATAATCAGAAAACTCCAAGTCATTATTAATGCCGTCTAGGCGGTCTATTAATTTTTGTACATTAGGGAATACATAAAAGGTGCCATCGGTTTCTAAACATTCGATGCCATCAATACTGTTTAATTCCGCCACTACATAGTCATGGCGTTTTTTAAACTCGACACACATAGTGTTAATAAAACTTTGATCGCCAGTTAAAGCAGCTTCTGCAGCATATTGTGATATTGATGTTGGATTTGAGGTGCTTTGAGATTGAATGGTACACATGGCCTCAATTAAATTTGCAGGACCAGCGGCGTAACCAATGCGCCATCCTGTCATTGAATAAGCTTTTGAAACGCCATTCATAACTACTGTACGATCGTAAAATTCTGGATGGGCATTTAGAATATTAACAAACGAACCTTGCTCCCAAAGAATATGTTCATACATATCATCGGTGGCTATAATTATATTTGGGAAATCTGCTAAAACATCACCTAAGGCTTTAAGTTCTTCTAGGTTGTAAGCGACGCCGGATGGGTTAGACGGACTGTTAATAAAAATTAAACGCGTTTTATCGGTAATAGCTGCGCGTAATTGTGCTGGTGTTATTTTAAAATGTTGCTCTTGACTGGTTTCAATAATAACCGGTATGCCGTCTGCTAATAAAACCATGTCGGGATATGATACCCAGAATGGTGCAGGAATGATGACTTCATCACCCGTATTAAGTAGTGCTTGCGTTAGGTTATATGAGCTTTGTTTACCACCACAAGACACTAAAACTTGTTTGGGTTCGTAATTTAAACCATTATCTTGTTTAAATTTAGCGATGATGGCTTTTTTAAGACCTGCAGTGCCATCAACTGCGGTATATTTAGTAAATCCACTATCTAAGGCTTTTATTGCAGCGGCTTTAATATGATCAGGAGTATCGAAGTCTGGTTCGCCAGCACCTAGGCCAATAATGTCTTTTCCAGCGGCACGCATTTGCGCTGCTCGAGCTGTAATTGCTAGCGTGGGTGATGGTTTAACTGCTTTAACTCGATGTGAAAGTGTAATGCTCATATTCCGCCATGTAAGATAATTGTCATAAATGCTCGTGATTATACGCTATGTATTGTAACTTGCTAATAACCCGACGTTAAAAAATCTATCTATTGAGATAAACATTGAAAAAAGAATTTAAAATTCATAGTCGATTTTCGCCTGCGGGTGATCAACCTACTGCAATTGCAGAATTAGTTGAAGGTTTAAGTGATGGTGAGGTTCATCAAACACTTTTAGGTGTAACCGGTTCAGGTAAAACCTTTACTATTGCCAATGTAATTAGTACCGTGCAACGGCCGGCAATGATTATGGCACCAAATAAAACTTTGGCCGCACAACTATATGGGGAGATGAAAGAGTTCTTTCCTGAAAATAGTGTTGAGTATTTTGTGTCTTATTATGACTATTATCAACCCGAGGCATATGTTCCTGCATCTGATACGTTTATTGATAAAGATGCAGCAATAAATGAACACATTGAGCAAATGCGTTTATCGGCAACTAAAGCTTTATTAGAAAGGCCTGATACGATTATTGTGGCTACGGTATCTGCCATTTATGGTTTAGGTGAGCCTGAATCTTATTTCCAAATGGTGTTACATTTGGTGGTAGGTGATCTTATTAAGCAGCGAGATATTCTCCGTCGCTTAGCCGAAATGCAATATACCCGAAATGATGTTGAGTTGCGTAGGGCAACATATCGGGTTAGAGGCGAAGTGATTGATGTTTATCCTGCGGAATCAGATAGTGAGGCCTTAAGAATTGAGTTGTTTGATGATGAGGTTGAGCGCTTATCTTTATTCGATCCTTTAACAGGGGAGATTATTAATCGCGTGGCCCGTTATACGGTTTATCCTAAGAGCCACTATGTTACACCTAGAGACCAATTATTAGCCGCGGTTGATGCAATTAAAATCGAACTTAAAGAACGTCTGGAGCAGTTGCGCGCACTTAATAAATTGGTAGAAGCGCAACGTCTTGAGCAACGCACTTTGTTTGATATCGAGATGATATTAGAGGTGGGGTATTGCTCGGGAATTGAAAATTATTCGCGCTATTTGTCAGGCAGAGCAGCGGGAGAGTCTCCTCCGACTATGTTTGACTATTTGCCTGATGATGCCTTGGTGATAATCGATGAAAGTCATGTGACTGTACCGCAAATAGGCGCGATGTATAAAGGGGATCGTTCTCGAAAAGAGACTTTAGTTGAATATGGTTTTAGATTACCTTCTGCTTTGGATAATCGACCTTTAATGTTTGATGAGTTTGAAGCTAAATCACCTCAGCGTATATATGTGTCGGCAACGCCTGGACCCTATGAAAAAGCAAATTCAGGTGTTTTTGCTGAACAAGTGGTTAGACCAACTGGCTTGTTAGATCCTATTGTAGAGGTTAGACCGGCAACCACGCAGGTAGATGATTTATTGTCAGAAATTAATTTACGTATAGCTGTTAAAGAACGCGTTTTAGTAACCACTTTAACTAAAAGGATGTCTGAAGATTTAACTGAATATTTAACTGAACATGGTATTCGGGTGCGCTATTTACATTCAGATATTGATACTGTTGAGCGTGTAGAGATTATTCGAGATTTAAGACTCGGTAAATTTGATGTTTTAGTCGGTATTAACTTGTTGAGAGAAGGTTTGGATATTCCAGAGGTGTCGTTGGTAGCAATTTTGGATGCCGATAAAGAGGGTTTTTTACGATCGGTGGTTTCTTTAATTCAAACAATTGGACGCGCTGCAAGAAATAGTCATGGTAAAGCTATACTCTATGGTGATCGTACTACTAAATCAATGCAGCAAGCCATAGAAGAAACTGAGCGCCGCCGCGAGAAACAGCATAAATTTAATCAAGAAAATGATATTGAGCCTGCAACAATATTTAAATCTATTACAGATATTCTGCAAGTTTCCATCCCTGGGTCCGGTGTGTCAATAGAAAGGCCCTCATCAAAGGTTGCTGAACATAGAGCTGATTATAGTGCTATGACACCTAAACAGGCCGGTAAGAAAATTAAGCAGTTAGAGGATGAGATGTATCGGTATGCAAAGAATTTAGAATTTGAGCAAGCAGCAAGACTTCGTGACGAAATTAAGAAACTCCAAGATCAATTATTAGCTTAATCAGGTTAAAATGCGTTACATAGCTCTTATATTGAGTTTATAAATAAAGTATATAAGTTAGAGGAATAGAATGACAAATTATGATCAAAGTAAAAAAGCGCGCCGTGTTGCTTCTGTGGTTTATCTTATTATTATGGGGGTGATATTTATCGGAACTTACTTGTCTAATGAACAAAAGGCAGTGGCTAAAAAAACTTTAAGTTCTGAAGAAATTGTTACCTCAACTGAACAGCATTGATAATCTAGTAGAGTAGATAGAGTGACTATAATTCAACCCAATAATCCTTTGCATGGCTTATCTTTAGAAACGATATTAATTAGACTCGAGGCCCATTACGGATGGGTAGATTTGGGGGAGTTAATTGATATAAGGTGTTTTACTCATGACCCGAGTATTAAATCGAGCCTTAAATTTTTGAGGAAAACACCTTGGGCAAGACTTAAGGTTGAAGCGTTATATCTTTCTACTGAATTTTAGAATCCAACTGATGCAGTGAATACAAAAGATGAGTTAATTTTAGCGGGTTCAAATGATAGCATTGATGGAAGCATAAACTCTTTGATTGACCCATTTTGTGCTGCGTCCATGTAACGAATATCTAACGATACAATTTTGTAGAAATATGTGGCACCAATGTTCCAGTAAGAGTGATCTGAACCCACTGCGCTTCTTGTTGTTGTGTAACCAGCAGTAGCAGATACGTCTAAATAGTCCGTAACAGGATATCTGCCTGTAACATCATAATTAAATACATCTCTGTGTGTGCCCCAGTAATCATCAACATATGAAGCTCTAGTGGTTACAATGTCTTTATAAGTTACAGAAGCATAATATTCATTATAATCTGCTCCATGACCACAAACGGTTCCTGCATATAAATATCTATTTATTTCTGTACCTACTTTCCATTCGTTATTAACAGTATAACTGTAGCCTATATAGGGTATTGCTTCAACAGGAGCCGTCGATTGCTCACGCATTTCACCTTGAGGTAAGAATTTGACAGTGGCTATTTTACTGCCCACGTAGAACCCTGATTCGTGTTCGTAATCAATATCTGCTTTAACAGCCCAATCATTATTGCTTTTTGTAAACCAACGATCAATGTAATTGCTGGTGCCGCTTATACTGCCATGCACATCGGCGTTTGTTAAAATTGGTGAGAATAAAAGAATGCTAAAAAGAGTAATGTTTATTTTTTTTGCTGATGCGAATAAAAAACTTAAGCTGGCTTTTGTAGTCATATAAAAACTCCACTATTGAAGTGATTTCACTAAAACGTTGTTATAAATTTAATTTAATTTGACCGTCACTAATTATATATTAACAAGACTATTTAATTCGAATGAGTCTTTATGTCTTTTTTATTAATAACCTGTCGGTTTTTACACAAATAAAGTATTAAATTGGATGTTATGTTTGTTTTTAATAAATACTTTAAAATTATTATACTTAGTTAACTAAATTGTGCAACAGAAAAACAACTTTTATATATAAATTATTTAACATACTGTTTTTTTGTGATTCGCTCATAAGCTTATAAATACCTCGTTAATCGGGCTGAAAGTGTATGGGTGTGAGGAACAAAAGTTTTTGTGGGGGTTATGAAAAGTTTATGAATGTGTGTTGATAGATTACAATATAGCCAAATATAGTTATGTTGATCCGCTAATAAACAAGGATTAATGACCTTAAAACTCAACCTAATATGAATTTAATGAACAAAATAAAGTGCGCAGTTATTGGGACGGGTTATCTTGGTAAATTTCATGCAGAAAAATATGCTTCCTTACCTAATTGTGAATTAGTTGCGGTAGTCGATATTAATGAAGAGGCGGCTAAAACCGTTGCAGATAAGTTTGGTGCTCAAGCTTTAACTTCTTATGAGTCACTATTAGGCGAAGTTGATGCTGTTAGTATTGTGGTACCCACTACGTTGCATCATCAAGTTTCTAAAGATTTTCTAAATGCGGGCGCGCATGTTTTAGTTGAAAAACCAATTACCGTGACTGTAGAAGAAGCTGATGATTTAATCGCTATTGCAAAAGCCAATAATCTTATTTTACAAGTCGGTCATTTAGAGCGTTTTAATCCTGCAGTATTAGGTTTAGATAAAGACGAAAAACCTTTATTCATCGAGTCTCATCGTTTATCACCTTTCAATCCACGCGCTAACGACGTAAGTGTGGTGTTAGATTTAATGATTCATGACATCGATATTATTTTAGCGTTAGTAGATTCAGAAGTTGAGCGTATAGACGCAAGTGGGACCACTGTATTGACGCAAGGCACTGACATTGCTAATGCGCGTTTATTATTCAAAAATGGCTGCGTTGCTAACGTAACAGCCAGTCGTATCAGTATGAAGATGGAGCGTAAGATGCGTCTATTTAGACCTAGCTCTTATGTATCTGTGGATTTTCAAAATAGGGTGTTAAGTAAATATCGCACCGGTCAAAAAGAAATGTTTCCTGGTATTCCTGAAATAGAAACGGAAGAAATTGTTTTTGAGGGTGGAGATGCTCTGCTGGAAGAAATCAAACATTTTGTTAATTGTATCGAAACTGGTGTTAATCCCCTCGTTTCTGGCGAAGCAGGCCGAAGAGCCCTTGCGACTGCAATTCAAATTACCCAATTATTGGGCGACAAATAATTACTCATTCAAATAAAGAAAGGCGAAAAACAATATGATACCTATGGTAAACCTTAAGGCTCAATATGCTGAAATTAAAGATGAAGTTGAGCGTGGTCTAGCTGAAACAATTGAAAACTGCTCTTTTATCTTAGGTCCTAATGTGCAGGCCTTCGAAAAAGAAACAGCAGCCTACTTAGGTGTTAAGCATGCAATCGGTGTGGCCTCTGGAACTGACGCACTGCATTTAGCTTTGATTGCGGAAGGTATTGGCGCGGGTGATGAAGTGATTACCACTGCCTTTACTTTTATTGCGACGGCAGAAGCTATTGCTTATGTAGGCGCTATTCCAGTTTTTGTAGATATTGATCCACGCACTTATAACATTGCGCCAGAAGCGATTGAAGCAGTCATTACGCCAAAGACTAAGGCCATTATGCCCGTGCACTTATTTGGTCAACCGGCTGATATGGCAGAAATTGTCGAGATTTGTCAAAAACACAATTTAAAATTAATTGAAGATTGTTGTCAGTCTTTTGGTGCGTCTATAAAAGGTCAGCAAACTGGTGCTATTGGTGATGCAGGTGCTTATAGTTTCTTTCCAAGTAAAAATTTAGGTGCTTTTGGTGATGGCGGTTTAGTGGTTACCAATTCTGATGAAACAGCGGCTAAGATTAAACAACTAAGAAACCATGGCTCTGATATACGTTATTACCATGATGTAATTGGTTATAACAGTCGTTTGGATGAAATGCAGGCTGTTATTTTAAGAGCTAAGCTAAAGCGTATTGATCAATACAATCAAGGTCGTCGTCATGTTGCCCATTTATATGCGGAATTAATGGCAGATTTACCTGTTATTACGCCTTATGAAGATAAATTAGGTGAGCATGTTTATCATCAATATGTCGTGCTTTCTGATCGTCGTGATGAGATTTTAAAAGCCCTGCAAGATAATCAAATTGGCTGTGCGATTTATTATCCAGTGCCTTTGCATCAACAAAATGTATTTAAAGAAGCTTATGCAAATGTTAGTTTGCCCGTAACGGAATCAGTGGCTAAGACTTGTTTTGCTTTACCTATTTGTCCTTTCTTATCAGATGAAGATATTCACAAAATTGTCAGCGTGATTCGAGGTGTGTTAACGGCCTAAGATATGTCAGCAAACAAGCCGTATCGGGTTTTATTTAGCGCCGGAGAATCATCTGGTGAGCAACATGCCGCTAATATGTTTTTGGAACTAAAAAAACATCAGCCAGATATACAGGGCTTTGGTATGGGCGGCGCTAAAATGGCGCAAGCTGGAATCGATATTCGTTATGATTCCGGCGCTATTGGCGTGATTGGGGTAATAGAAGTTTTAAAGCATTATGGAGAAATTCGGCGGGCTTTAAAGCTAATGCAACAATTAGCCTCTGCCGAGCGCCCTGATTTATTAGTGTGTGTTGATTACAAAGAGTTTAATCTTAAACTCGCGCGCTACGCTAAAAAGTGCGGTATTAAAGTCTTGTTTTATGTGGGGCCGCAAGTCTGGGCTTGGCGACCAGGGCGCGTTAAAACTTATGGTAACGCCACAGACATGATGGCGGTTATCTTTCCATTTGAACCGCCTTATTACGAAGCCGAGCAAGTGCCCGTGCGTTACGTAGGTCATCCTTCAGTTGATAAAGTGCATCCTCAGCGTAGTAAGTCTGAGGATTTAACATTGTTTAATCTAGATGCAACTCAAGCTATTGTGGGATTATTGCCGGGTAGTCGTGCTAATGAGATTAGTCGCTTATTACCTGTCATGTTAAAAGCTGCTGAGCAATTAAAAAGCCAATTTCCTGACGTACAGTTTTTATTGCCACAAGCCGATTCTATTTCGGACGCTTTGTTACAGTCGTATCTAAACCAGTCTGAGCTTGCGATAACCGTGGTAAAGCATCAACCTTATGATGTAATCCAATGTTGTGATGTGGTAATGACTACTTCAGGTACTGCTACGCTAGAAATTGCTCTACTAGGCATTCCGATGGTGATTACTTATAAACTATCCCCCTTTACGTATTATCTGGGTCGATTATTAGTTAATATTCCTTTTATTGGTTTACCCAATATTGTGGTTGGTAAAGCTATTATTAAAGAACTCATTCAACACGCAGCCAGTCCAGAAAACTTAGTTAAAGAACTGAGTTTAATTCTGACGGATATCACTTATTCAGAGCAAATGCGTCATAACCTAGAGCAGGTTAAACAGCAATTGGGTGCAGGTGGTGGGTCTAAGAACATGGCAGGCCTTGCTTTAGAAATGTTACAAATATCGTAGTTTTTTAGCGATACAAGTAAGCCAACTGTCACATCGTTTTGGTATTAATTCTGGTAAACTTAGTGAGGTTTTTTCCTCACGGTAAGTTTATCTCAGGATTGTCATATGCAAAATCAGGACACAGCTACCATCGATGGTAATCAAGCAGCCGCTACCATCGCTCATAAACTCAATGAAGTCATTGCCATTTACCCGATTACTCCCTCATCTAATATGGGTGAATGGGCGGATGAATGGTCATCTAAAGGTCAAGTTAATCTCTGGGGGACGGTTCCTCAAGTCACCGAAATGCAAAGTGAAGCTGGCGCTGCCGGTGCTATTCATGGTGCATTACAAGCGGGCTCAATGGCAACCACCTTTACGGCATCTCAAGGCTTATTATTGATGCTGCCTAATATGTATAAGATTGCTGGTGAATTAACGCCGACGGTCTTTCATATTGCCGCTAGATCCTTAGCGTGTCAGGGTTTATCCATTTTTGGCGATCACAGTGATGTGATGTCCGCTAGGATGACTGGCTTTGGTATGTTATGTTCTAATTCGCCTCAAGAAGTGCATGATTTTGCTTTAATTGCCCATGCCGTGGCTTTAGAAAGTCGTATCCCTTTAATGCATTTCTTTGATGGTTTTAGAACCTCTCATGAAGTGGCTAAACTTAAGCTGTTAGATGACGCTGTGTTACGAGCCATGATTAAAGGCGAGTGGGTTAGCGCACATCGTAGTCGAGCCTTAACGCCTGATAAACCCGTATTACGCGGTACCGCGCAAAATCCGGATGTGTATTTTCAAGCCCGAGAGTCTGTTAACAGCTATTACCAAGCCATGCCAAACATTGTGCAAACTGCCATGGAGCGCTTTGCAGAACTGACGGGTCGTCAGTATCAATTATTTGAATATGTCGGCGCTGCAGATGCAGAACGCGTTATTATCATCATGGGGTCAGGGGCAGAAGCGGCTCAAGAAACCTTAGATTATTTAAGTCGCCAAGGTGAATCGGTGGGCTTACTTAAAGTTAGATTATATCGTCCATTCTCTGCTGAACATTTAATTGCAGCCTTGCCCGTAACATGTAAAAAGCTTGCCGTATTAGATCGCACTAAAGAACCGGGGGCTGATGGCGAGCCATTATATAAAGATGTGATAACCGCTTTGGTACAAGATTTTAGTAGTGATACCCCTAAGTTTACCCAGTTACCTAAAGTTGTCGGTGGGCGTTATGGTTTATCCTCTAAAGAATTTACTCCAGGGATGATTAAAGCAATTTATGATGAATTGAAGCAAGCTCAACCGAAGAATCAATTTACCATTGGTATTAATGATGATGTTACCCACACCAGTTTAAATTGGGATGCCACTTATCGCACCGATGCCCAAGCCGATACTTTTCAAGCTATGTTTTATGGTTTGGGCAGTGATGGTACAGTCAGTGCCAACAAGAACAGTATTAAAATTATTGGCTCGGCGACTGATTGTCATGCACAAGGTTATTTTGTGTATGACTCTAAAAAATCAGGTGCAGTCACTGTATCTCATTTACGCTTTGGTCCTAAACCGATTCGTTCTACGTATTTAATCGCAGAAAATGATGCTAACTTTATTGGCTGTCATCAGACTATCTTTTTAGAACGCTATGACATGCTGGCGAATGCCGCTGATAACTCGGTGTTTTTATTAAACACAGCGGAGTCTGTTGATACGGTTTGGGCTTCTTTACCGGCCACGCTGCAACAGCAATTAATCAGTAAAAGGATTCGGTTTTATGTGATTGATGCTTATGCCGTTGCTGAGAAAACTGGCATGGGTAAGCGTATTAATACCATTATGCAGACCTGCTTCTTTGCTATTTCTGGTGTATTGCCCCAAGCGGATGCCATTACCGCAATTAAACAAGCTGTGCAGAAAACCTATGGTAAAAAAGGTCAACGTATTGTTGAATTTAACTACATCGCAATTGATGAGACCTTAGCGAGTTTACAGCAAGTCGAATTACCTCTCACTGTCAGCAGTGTGTTTGATATTAAATCGACTATTAGTGCCACAGCGCCAGACTTTGTTAAGCGTGTGACGGGTGAAATTATTGCTGGACACGGTAATGCGTTACCCGTGAGTGTCATGCCGATTGATGGTACATTTCCTACCGGCACCGCGCAGTATGAAAAACGCAATCTAGCTTTAGAAATCCCCGTATGGGAAGCCGATTTATGTACGCAATGCGGTAAGTGTGTGATGGTGTGTCCACATGCGGTTATTCGGAGCAAAATCTTTGAGACGGATCAGTTAGCTAATCCGCCCACTACATTTAAACACACGCCTGTGTTAGGTAAAGATTTTCCTGCGGGTTTATCGATGAGTTATCAAGTGTCACCGGAAGATTGCACTGGCTGTACTTTATGTGTGGATATATGCCCCATTCGGGATAAATCTAATGCCAGTCGTAAAGCGCTTAATATGCAAGCCCAACCGGCTTTACGTGAAACTGAAAATACAAACTGGGATTATTTTTTAAGTCTACCTGAATACGATAGACGCTTATTAAAAACCAATACCATTAAAGGTGCGATGGTATTGCAACCCTTGTTTGAGTTCTCTGGAGCGTGTGTCGGTTGTGGTGAAACGCCTTATATTAAACTGGCCTCGCAGTTGTTTGGTGATCGCATGTTGATTGCCAATGCCACCGGTTGTTCTTCCATTTATGGCGGCAACTTACCGACAACTCCGTGGACTAAAAATGCTGAGGGTAGGGGGCCTGCTTGGAGTAATTCTTTATTTGAAGATAACGCTGAGTTTGGTTTAGGCATGCGCATAGCCTTAGATAAACAAACCGCAACAGCTAAAGAGTTATTAGCATTACATCAAGAACAATTGGGTATAGAGCTAGTTAATGCTTTATTAAATGCCGATCAAGCGGATGAAGTGGGTATTTATGAACAACGGGTGCGGGTAGCAGAATTAAAAGAAAAGCTCACTCAAGGTGCACAATTTAAAACCCCGGCTGCACAAACCCTCTTAGAATTGGCTGATACCTTAAGCAAAAAAAGCGTTTGGATTATTGGGGGTGATGGCTGGGCTTATGACATTGGTTTTGGTGGGGTGGATCATGTATTAGCCAGTGGCCGTAATGTAAATATCTTAGTATTAGATACGGAGGTGTATTCCAATACCGGCGGACAAACTTCTAAATCAACGCCTTTAGGTGCCGTGGCTAAATTCTCTGCAGGTGGTAAGGCAACCGCCAAAAAAGACTTAGCTTTATTAGCCATGGATTACAGTAATGTGTATGTGGCGCATGTGGCTTATGCGGGTAAAGATACGCAAACTTTAACGGCATTTTTAGAAGCGGAAGCGCATGATGGCCCTTCAATTATTATTGCTTATGCACCGTGCATTGCCCATGGCGTGGATTTATCTAATAACCATCATCAACAAAATCTAGCGGTAAAAAGTGGCCATTGGCCTTTGTTTAGATTTGATCCTAGCAAAGCCAAAGCAGGCAAAAATCCTATGAAGTTAGATTCTGCAGAGCCTTCTATTCCCTATCGGGACTTCGTAAAAACCGAGACGCGCTTTAGCATGTTATGGCAAACCCATCCAGAAGACGCCGAAGCATTTTTAGCACAAGCGCAATTGGATGTAACGCATCGTTATCACTATTACAAACAATTGGCCGAACTGGAGTGGACTGACGCAACTTCTGTATCGGCAGTCAAAGCGCAACTTAAAATGGATAGTGCTAAGGAGACAGAACATGATTGATTTATCAACCCAGTATTTAGGTTTAAAACTCGCTAATCCTTTAGTGCCTTCGGCTTCACCTTTAAGTAAAGACATCAGTACCGCAAAACAATTAGAAGATGCTGGTGCGGCTGCTTTAGTGATGTACTCTTTATTTGAAGAGAAAATTGTCGCAGAAGAACAGCAGTTACAACGCTTTTATTATCAGCAAGGCATAGGTCATGGCGAGGCGGACTCTTTTCATCCGGTGTCTTATGCACTTAAATCGTATCAAGAGCAATATTTAGAACAAATCCATAAGCTCAAAGCGGCTTTATCTATCCCAGTTATTGCCAGTTTAAATGGCTCATCTATTGGTGGTTGGGTGGATTATGGCCAGCAATTACAAGAAGCCGGTGCCAATGCCTTAGAGCTTAACTGTTATTATTTAGCGGCTAATGCCGAAGAAAGTAGTGTGGATGTCGAAAATAGATATTTAGAAATTCTACAAGAATTAAAATCGGTGGTGAGTTTACCCATTACCATGAAGTTATCCTCACAGTTTAGTTCGCCTATCCATTTTGCTAAGCGCTTAGAAGCCGCCGGGGCAGAAGGTGTCGTGTTATTTAATCGCTTTTATCAGCCAGATATTGATTTAGAAACCTTAGAGGTTTTACCCACTTTAGAACTGTCTACCCCACAAGAAGCCTTATTGCGTATTCGTTGGACGGCTTTATTATATGGGCGCACCGAAATGTCGTTGGCAGTAACCGGTGGGTTTCATAACGCGCCAGAGGTTATAAAAGCGCTACTAGCCGGTGCGGATGTGGTGCATTTGTGTAGTGTATTATTGCAACACGGTGTAGGGAGAGTCAGCCAAATTTTGGCAGAAGTGCAAGACTGGTTAGTCGCGCATGAGTATGAATCTATTCAACAATTAAAAGGCAGCGTCAGTCAAAAAAATGCCATAGATCCCAGTGCTTATGAGCGCGCTAACTATGTGCAAGTCTTGGATAATTACAGTTCGCCTAAAGGCGTATTGAGATAATCAGTCATTTTTGATTTAAGCGAGATCAGATTGCTTATATTTATTTACATTAAAATTAGGCAGTCTGATGTTATCAATGGACTGCCGATTAATTCAATCTCAAAGTCGGGTTTACTATCTCCATTGGTATCACCCGATAAAATGCCACTAGAGCTATAGATTATTTCTCCTGCATGGCCATCGAACGCAGTAAGTATTTGTGAGGCAAATGCTTGTTTCCCATTGGACTTGGTATTCGCATCAATACTCGATAAGTCTATTTTGTCGCCTTCACTGGGTGTAAAGTCGGTAATAACATCTCTGAAGCCATGGCCTTTTGGACTTTCTGCTGTTGACTTGTATTTGAATAGATCACTACCCAATCCACCAGTTAATGAATCGGAACCTAATCCACCGATCAACGTATCGTTTCCTCCCATACTATTAATAATATCGTTGCCTGCTAAACTATCAAATTGTTCATTGTTATCAGAACCTACTAAGCTATCATTAACTTTTGACTCAGTTCCATTAGACCCGTTTAAAACTTCTTGCTTAATATCTATTATGAGTTGTTTACTGACGGGAGTGGCTAGGCCGTCGGACACTGTAACGGTAAATACAGTGGTTTTATTACTGGTTAATAATTCAATAGCCTTATCATTAGGTTTAAAAGTATATTCGCCAGTTGTTTTAGTCACCGTTAAAGTGCCATAAGCACTCGTTTTAATAATTGTGTTGTTATGTCCCGTGCCATTTTTTATGCTGTATGTTAGTTTTGAACTATCTACATCTGTGGCAAATAAATTTCCCCCTGTAATTCCTTTATAAAATGCATTATCAAAAGTGTCATCATAAACAGTGTCTATGAGGGTGATGATTTTCGGTGTATTAAGAATCGGAGCATCATTAACGGCCTTAACAGAAATTTGGGCTTGAATTGGAGTGTCAGATAATAGAGCGTTATTATCTTTTGCACTAACACTAAAGGCGTTTAATGCTTTGGTTGAATAATTTACATTGTTTGCATTAAGGTCAGGTGTCCAAAATGCAATATGTTGGGCATCAATAATATTGTTATTGCTGGAAATATCCCATGGCATTGCATTCGCTAAGGTAGTGCCAATTTTTAAAGATCCATTGTTCAGAGCGGAAACGACAAAGCCATTTATTTTACCATCAACATCCTTTGCATCGCTTTTGCTTATAAGCTTAGAAAAGGAGATGGCAATGGTGCTATCTTCATTAATTGTTGCAATCGGACTAATAAATTTAGTGAAAGTGGGTATTTGATGATTAATAATGTTGGATACGCTATATGAATTATCGTTAAACTTTAATAATTCGGCATTGGTAATAGTATCAGAGCTATCTGGACCATTTACGATAAGAGAAAGACCTGATTTTGATAGTGGGGAGGTATACGAATAATTGAAGGTGTAATCAGCATAATTTAATGAGAAAAAGACACAATCGTAACCGTCTCCGCAATTAATTAAATTATCACCTGCACCGCCAGTAATACTGTCATCGCCAGCACCACTATTGATCGTGTCATTACCGCCACCCCCTTCAATAGTGTCATTATTGGTTCCACCAGTTAGATAATTATTAACTGAGTTACCAATAATAAGATTCTCACCTGTGCCACCGATAGCATTTTCAATGATTGCTCCTAATGCAATTGAAACGTTATTGATTGATCCACCAATACTAGAATAAGAACCATCAATAAGATCAATCGTTTCTTTTTGATAGTAATTTGCACAATTTAAGGTGTCTTTACCCCCCGCATCCCATATGCATAGCAACGGTGTCTTATTGATATCAAAATCGTAAACATCTCCAGAGTTGGATCCAAAACCATAAATATTGTCATAAGTTCTAATTCTATAGTTGGTCCCATATAATTGTTGAGCTTCATAAATATCAAACAGTAAAGGTGTGCTGACATCACTCGTATCATTGCCAGAGACGGAGGCTCCCGTTTCATGAGCGTCAAAATAGCTCATTACAGAATATTGATTGGAGTCCTGCGCAAATTGCGCGTTACTAGCATAAGTTAAATCAATACCAGGGCCGGCATTATAATCACCAGGATGGGAGAGGCCTATAGCGTGACCTAACTCATGAATAATGGTCGAAAAAGAGAAACTACCAATTGGGATTGCATCTGTAGAAATCCCGCCACTTGTGTTTAACCATAAGTCCCCTGCTTGATTATCTGCTGAAGTGTTATCGGCATATAAACTATCAGGAAAATAAGCAAAAGCACCTACGCCATCAGTACTATCAGCATAATTGCCAATTAGTATGGTTGCATTGTTAGTGTATCCATCAGTATTTTTTATTTCGGTAAAGTTAATGTTACAGACATCAGACCATAAAGATAAAATATAGCGAATTGACGTCATTTCAGCAGAGCTGAGTTGAGAAAAATTAGCAATATTACTGCCGGGTTCTTCATAGCTTGCCGCAGACTGTCTAAATCCGTAGCTAACATTATAAGTATTGATTGATACTGGTTGCCATGAATCAAATGCGTTGATAGCCCCAGCCCCCATAGGGACATCATATAAGGGTTTATTGTTTGGTACATCGTTTAGAGAGGCACTTAGACCATACTGACCAGTATCATATATTCCACTTTCATCAATAGCACTGGTTGCATCGAGATAATAAATCCCTGAATACGTGGCTTTGTAAGTCAAGCTAGCGTTGGTCCCTGGGCCATTATCATCATCAAAAGCTACAATTTTTCCTGATGCGTCAATGAGGTTAAGGTAAGGGTCATATAAACTTGCAATATTTTTACCTGTGCCCACTTCTGCAAAGGAATAGGTCTGGTCTTTTACAAGCGTAACTTTATACCAGTCATGATTATCGGTTTCTGTGAGCTGGCCTTGTAATGTAGTACCGATTTTAAGTGTGAAGCTAGTCGAATTATCGCCGGGTACTTCAGTGGTTTCATCTTCAATGAAACTGGGTAGTGTCCAATCTGCATTGAGTAAAGATGTATCTTTAACTGGAGATGTCATGCTCTTAGTTTGTTGCTAGTTAAGGTATGTAAAATACTTAATTTAATAATGTCTGATATTAAACTACCTTATTACGTTATTGCAAAATTTATTTTCTCTTAGATGATATCGTTTAAACCTTAGTGGTTCTTATTTAACAATGTGTTGCGATAATTTATATAGTCTGTGAACGGGTGGTGATTGTCAGTTTTTAACTTAATTTGTAATTAAATATTCTTTGTAAATCCTGTTTTAAATAATATTTATTAACATTATTTGGTTGGGAGCATTAAACGAGTTCCAAAACAAAGTTTTAAATGTTGATTTCCCATCTCAAGTTTAAATTATGTTCTATGCTTTTTGATTGTTATTTTTAGTTAATTCTCTTTTTTATTCTTGCTCTGTAAGTAATTCAAATATTTTTTTGAATTATTGCAATTCTTCTCCTATATTTAAAAGCAGCTTAATAAAAAAGTTAGTTTTTATTTAAGTATTACCTAATGCAAGCCAATTGAGGGTGTAAAACAATGGAATTAAAAACAAGGTTAGAAGGTGGAGGAGAGGTAGATCATCCGAAAGATCAAGATGATAGCTCAAAAAAAACAGGCGAAACATTCAACAAAGGGCCAGATTATATTCCGCTAGCTATAAAAATATTTACCCCATTAGAGATTGAGTTTAAACAGAGTATTCACACAAAATTATTGGATACCTTGGATTTATCTATGATTAGTGGTTTAAATGATCAAGATGCACGTCAGCAAATAAGAAAAGCCACCCAAAGATTAATTGATGAACAAGCTATACCTCTAAATAATCGCATTTGTCAGCAAATAATAACGGAAATTGAAGATGATATTTTAGGCTTAGGGCCCATAGAGGCTTTGCTTCATGATCCAACTATTAGTGATATTTTAGTTAATGGCTTTGATGAAGTTTATGTCGAACGATTTGGTAGGCTAGAATTAACCTTGGTTAAGTTTAATGATAATAATCATCTTATGAAAATTATTGATCGTATCGTGACTAAAGTTGGCCGTAGAATTGATGAGTCATCGCCTATGGTCGATGCTCGATTATCTGATGGCTCCCGTGTTAATGCCATTATTCCTCCTTTAGCTATTGATGGACCTTCGTTATCAATCAGGAGGTTTTCAGTTGTCGAAATGACTTTAGATGATTTAGTTGAAAAAGATGAATTAACAGATTATATGGCTGAGTTTTTGAAAGCCGCCGCAAAAGCAAAGATGAATATCTTGATTTCTGGAGGTACAGGTTCTGGTAAAACGACGGCTCTAAATGCTATTTCAAATTATATTCCTAATACTGAGCGCATCATTACTTTAGAGGATTCTGCAGAGTTGCAACTTCAATTACCTCACGTTTTACGTTTAGAAACTAGGCCTGCAAATATAGAAGGTAAAGGTGAGATTACTTTAAGAGACTTAGTTCGTAATGCCTTAAGGATGCGACCTGATCGGATTGTTATTGGAGAAGTTAGAAGTGGTGAAGCTTTTGATATGTTACAAGCTATGAATACTGGGCATGAAGGGTCTTTAACGACTGTACATGCTAATAATGCTCGAGATGCTTTGTCGCGCTTAGAAAATATGATTTTTATGGCTGGTATGGATATGCCTGCTAAAGCAATAAGAAAACAGATTGCTACGGCGATTCATTTGGTTATTCAATTAACACGATTTGAAGATGGCAGTAGAAGAGTTGTTAGTGTTCAAGAGATAGAAGGTATGGAAGGAGACGTTATCACTATGTCAGAAATATTTAAATATATGCGCAGTGGTGTCAGTGATGACGGCCTCGTCTTAGGAGAATTTTGTGCCACAGGTGTGGTACCAAAATGTATAGGTCTCATGAAGCAGAAAGGCTTAAAGGTTGATATGAGTGTCTTTAGTCAAAATCTAACTTGAGGAGAAGTACTTGAATAATAATGCAATTTTTATATTTGTAGCTATCGTATTTATAACGGTGTTATTGGTTTCTCAATTGCTTTTATTGCCAACATTTGGAACACGTCGGCAAGATAGTGTTCGATTACGGCAACGTTTAGCTGCTGTTTTATTGGCTAGCGGTACGGAAGGTCTTTCAATCATAAAAGTCAATTATTTGAATAATTTACAGCCTTTTGAAAGACAGTTTGAAGTGTTTTTAGCAGATATCGGTCTAAAATTAATGTTGGAACAAGCTGGGGTTAAGCTAATGGCTTATCAGTTCTTGTTTATGGTGTTGTTGGTTTCATTTGGAGTTGCTTGGATTGTATATGGTTATTGTAATCAATGGATATTAGCTCTATTAGGATTTGTAATGGCTGTTGTGTCGCCATTTTGGTGGTTACAACATAAGAAAAATAACCGCTTAAACAAATTTGAAGAGCAGTTACCTGAGGCTTTGCACTTAATGTCTAAAGCTTTAAGTATTGGATATTCATTTGCTGAATGCATGAAAATGGTAGCGGGTGAAATGCAAAATCCTATTAGCCAAGAATTTGACATGACCTATCAAGAAATTAATTATGGCCGTGATGTATCTGTCGCCTTTTCTTTAATGATTCAACGTGTGCCTAGCGTTAGTTTAATGGCCATGAGTACCGCTATTATTATTCAAAAAGAAACAGGGGGTAATCTTGCTGAAGTGATGCTAAAAATCAGTAGTGTATTGAGTGGGCGTTTTAAACTTCAACGACGTATTAAAACGCTTGCTGCTCAGGGCGTAATGTCTGCATGGGTTTTAGTGTTATTACCTATAGGGTTGTTTATAGCAATTAACTTTATTAATCCAGATTATTTCGAGCTTTTGTATAAATCGTCTGATAAATATTTTTATATGGGCGTTTTTGCGAGTTTTGAATTAGTTGCATTGGTTTGGATTAGTTTGATTATTAATATTGATGCTTAAGGAGATAGTGTAATGGAGCATATTGTGCAATTTATAAAACAATCGTTTAGTAATGATCAAATATTTTTAGTATTGGTATTTGGGGCTATGTTTATGGTGATGATCGGTATTATCATGCTTATAACAGAAGTCATTAATCCAGTGCGACTGCGCTATAACCGGGAAATAAATACAGAGGACGGCAGCGGCAGTAGAGATGAGTTATTAGAAAAATTACATAAACATCAGAGTGTTTTTGTGCCGGTTAATAAATCTTTAGTCACAAGAACAACTTGCCGTCTTAATTATGCAGGATTTCATTTGAAAAATAATGTTTTAAATTATTATGCCATAAAAGCTATTTTAATGATTATATCGCCGATTGTGACGGTCATTGTCATGATTTTTATACCCAGTATAAAAAGTTCTTATATATTCGATGGTATTTTAGTGGCATTGTGTGTTGGAAATTTAGGGCCTAGTTTTGTGTTAGATCTTTTGATAAAAAAAAGACAGAAAATTATTCAAAGATCATTTCCTGATGTATTAGATATGTTGGTCATTTGTTGTGAGGCGGGTTTAAGTTTAGATTCGGCTTTACAGAAAGTGACTAAAGAAATGGCTATAAGCCACCCAGAGTTAAGCCTAGAAATGCAAATAGTTATTGCTGAGACTCGAGCTGGAATAGAACGTCATAGTGCATTACGTCGTTTAGTTGAAAGAACAGGGGTTGATAGTATTAGGGGCTTGGTATCAGCTTTATCCCAAAGTATGCGCTTTGGTACTAATGTCTCAGAATCATTGCGTGTGTTTGCAGAAGAGTTACGTGATAAACGTACGCAAAGCGCTGAAGAAATTGCAGCGAAGTTGGGCGTTAAGTTGTTATTTCCGCTAGTAACCTGTTTGTTGCCGGCTTTTTTGATGGTGGTCTTGGTTCCAGCAATACTTGCAGTTAAACCCGTCTGAAAATCGATAGTGAAGTGACAACACTATTATTGTTTATTAATTTGAGTATAGGTGTTTAAAATGATGAGTAAAAATAAAAAGTTTTATAGATTAATGTTTGCTGGCCCAATTTTATGTATTTTAAGTTTGACGGCATGTACAACGAATATATCTAAACAGACGTTGACTCAGGAAAGTAAAGATTCGGAGCAGTTTGTTAAGAGTTTAGGCTTATCAGTAGCTACTGTTGAAGAAGCACTGTTTAAAGCAGAAAAAGCCATACAGGAGGACAAATTAGATTTAGCTCAACTGTATTATGTCGAGGCCTATCAATTAGACCCCACTAATGTTTTGGTGTTAAAAAAAATGGCTGATTTTTATACGGCCATAAGAAAATATAATTTAGCAGAATTATCTCTAAAATTAATCATAAAACTACAGCCAGCTAATATAGAAATCCTTGAACAATATGGCCTATTACAACTTAAACAGAGAAGTTACGAGGCGGCTAAAAATAGCTTATCACAGGTAGTTTCAAAGCAGCCAAGTTGGCGATCGTATAATGGTTTAGGCATTATTGCGGATTTACAAGGGAATCAAGCTAATGCTGAATTATATTTTAATAAGGCAGATAAGCTTAATCCCAATTCCGCAGAGTTATTAAATAATTTGGGCTTTGCGTATTATTCAGAGCATAAATATGTGGAAGCCGAAGCTTATTATCGAAAAGCACTGGCTATTGAACCTGAGTACAAAAGAGCTGTTTATAACCTGGCGTTGTTAGACGCTAATTTAAAAAATTATGACGTTGCCTATACTGGCTTTTGTAAGGTCTCAAATAATGCAGAAGCTAACAATAATGTCGGATATATCGCTATGCTTAAAGGCGATTACCCCGTTGCAAAAAAATATTTGCTAGCAGCAATTCAGTCTTCACCGGAGTTTTATAAAAAAGCTAATGATAATTTAATTCGCTTAGAAAAAAATCTAGAAAGTGCTAATTAATTAATTAATTAATAAAGAATTGATTAATATCAGCCGCTTAGGCTTGTTGTAAGACTGTTGTTAGCTTATGTTTTTATTTTTAAAAGGAATTATTTATTTTTAAACAAAATTATTTTCGTTATTTTCTGTCCTTTTTGAAAATATAGTCTATTTTTAAAAGAGAGGCTGAAAAACAATCCGTTTTATGTCTTTTAGGTCAATGAGTCAAAGATTCAATGATTTATAAATTAATATTCTTTTTAAGGATTTAGTATGAAAAATGTAATGGTAAATTTCCTTGCTGATGAGCAAGGTGCAGAAACCGTTGAATGGGTGATGATTGCAGCTGTATTAGCAGGCATTATTATTATTACTTTTGCTACCGGTGGTACTTTGAGGACTGCAGTTTCTGCTGCTATAACTCGTATATCTACTTCAATGGGATTAGCGGTTTAATAGCTCAAGTGTATTAAGCCTTTTCTTTTGTTAATTAAAGAAAAGGCTTTTTTAATGCCTGTGTTTTGATTCACTTCTCTTGTGAGTAATAACTCAACAATTTTAAAGAGGAATGTTTATGTCGAATATGTATTTGTTTTTAAGTTTGTGTTTATTGCTAGCGGCGGCTAATGATATTAAACAACATAAAATTCCCAACCAACTGGTGTTAATGATCATTTGCAGCGGTTTGATTTGGAACACTTTTATTGATCAGAGAATTGGTTTTATAACTAGTATCTTGGGCTTGTTAGCCGGCATGGTAATGATGTTGCCTAGTTATGTTTTAGGAGGCATGGGAGGTGGAGATGTAAAGTTAGTGGCTGCCATAGGTAGTGTATCAGGTCTGCATAATGTGATTGAAGTTGTTTTGTACAGTTATATAGCAATGTTTGTGATGGCTATGGTTTTTATCGTTCTGAGAGGAGATTTAATGAAATTAATAGTCAGATACAAAATGATGTTATTTAGTGGTTTAGGTGGGGTTATTTCCTATCAAGAACCAAATAATTTAGAAGCTTCCGCACAAAAAATTCCTTTAGCACCCGCTATAGCATTAGGTGCGCTGTATGTGATGTTTCCAGATAACTGTGGTATTTCCCAATTTATCAGCTTATGTCGCTCTTAGCGTTAATTAAACAACCTCGAACTCTAAACGAAATTGATTTAGATAATGAATTATTACTTGATTTAGTATTAAAACATCTTTACGACGGTGGCGTAATGAACACCTCGCAACTAGTGGAACGATTAGGCTTGGCTGGTGGTATAGTCGAAAGCTTATTAGATTTGTTACGAAATGATTTTAAAGTTGAAGTTTTGGCAGCAAATCATAGCAGCAATCAACTGCGTTATCAGTTAACTATTATTGGCCAAGTTGAAGCTAGAAATGCTTATTTAAGAAGTGGATATAGTGGCCGAGTACCAATAAGTTTGACGCATTACAGGGCTTTAGTTGAGGCTCAATCAGTCTTTAATAATTCGGTAACTAGAGAGCAGTTACAAAGTGTTTTTTCTGATGTAGTGCTAGAAGATGCGATTGTTAATCAATTAGGACCGGCATTAAATTCCGGTCGAGCGATTATGGTGTATGGACCGGCAGGCAGTGGTAAAACATTTATTTGTCAGCATTTAGTGGCTTGTTTGGGTGAGCCAGTACATTTACCTTATGCCTTAGTTGTTGGACGTGAGATCATTCAGTTTTTTGATCCTGTCTTACATATTCCAGTTTATAGCCTAGTAGAAAAAGCAGATTATCAATTTGTAAACCAAACAGATCAGCGCTTGATTTTGTGTAAACGCCCGATAGCAATTAGTGGGGGTGAGTTAACTATGGATAGTTTAGAACTCAGTTACGATTCAGTTACGCGTTTTAGTCAAGCTCCTATTCAATTGAAAGCAAATAATGGCATTTATATTGTTGACGATATGGGGCGGCAGAGGGCACCTACTGTAGATTTATTAAATCGCTGGATTGTCCCTATGGCAGAGCACCTTGATTATTTAACCTTGGGTTCTGGCCAGCATTTTCCCGTGCCGTTTAATATTATTTTGATTTTTTCAACCAATATTAACCCTTATGACTTAGCGGATGCGGCTTTCTTAAGGCGCTTGGGTTACAAGATTAAATTTACCAGTATTACAAAAGAGGCTTATCAGCAATTGTGGGGAATTATTTGTTTAAGTCGGAGTTTAAAGCTAGAGGATGGGCTGTTAGAGCAGGTTTTTGAGTGGTATGAAAACACTAAAAGACCTTTTTATCCTTGCCAGCCCTTGGATTTGTTATCGATAGGTCATGATTTTGCTATATTTAATCATAAAGATTATTTAAGTAAAGTTGATATGAAATTGGCTTGGAATACTTATTTTATTGACTAATAGTCAAAGGATTATCTTATGAATAAACGATTTATTATCATGTTAATCATTGCATTGCTTATGGCATCAATTGCTGCATGGATTGCAAATCTGTGGATTAAAGAAAAGACACAGCCACAAAAAACATTTCAGGTAGTTGTGGCTGCAGTAGATATTCCGTTTGGGTTAAAGGTTGAAGATTATCAACTTAAAGTCATTAGTTGGAATGGTGCCGTTGTGCCTGAGGGTACTTATACTACTAAAGAACAGGTCATTAATAGAGTCACTAAAAATAACTTTTATGTAGGTGAATTAATTACAGATAAACGAATGTCGGAGTATTTAGCGGGAAGTATGCTATCGGCCTTGATTAAAAAAGATCACCGTGCTGTTTCAGTGCGAGTGGATGATGTGGTTGGGGTGTCTGGTTTTATTTCACCGGGTAATAATGTTGACGTTTTATCAAGCAAAATTGATAGGCTCACTAATAAAGCAAGTACTCAAACCTTATTGCAAAATATTACCGTATTAGCCGTTGATCAGGATTTGGCGCAAGGTAATGAAAAACCAACCGTAGTGCGTGCGGTGACTTTAGAGTTAATGCCTGATCAGGCCAACTTAATGGTTAGTGCTTTGCAAGAAGGGACTATTCAATTGTCTCTAAGAAATCCATTAGATATCGATGTTGTCACTGTTCCAGAAAAGGTGATGGCTCTAACAGAACCCGAAAAAAATCCTCCTAAGAAAAAACGCTTACTTAAAGTGATTCCTTGGTGATGACTAAGAATAAAGAATCAGCCGTGGGGTTGAGATTACTCACAATTAGAGCAAAGCACTTTATGAGTGTAAGGATGAGTTATGAATAAAATGATGAAAACTGTAGTGATAAGTTTAATGCTAGTATCAAATTCAGTGGTATTTTCAGGTATAAATGGTGGCGATGTTAAAACTGAAAAAGTACAAATAGCCGTAAATAAGTCCAAATTAATTACTTTAGATAAAAAATTACAAATTGCCGAGATATCACAGGGCAATTCTTCAATTTCGACCAGTAGTTTGAAACCAGATACGGAGTCTGCGGAAGCTACCTTCATTAAACCTAATCAAATATTACTCAATGGTAAAGCTTTGGGCACCACAAATTTATATTTATGGGGCGCTAATGGAGCCATTATTGAGATTTTGGATATAGAGGTTACGCATGATTTAAGTTCATTAAAAGCTAAGCTTTATGAGTTATTACCTAATGAACATGATTCTCAAGGCAAGCCTAATATAGCGGTTAGATCGTCTCAAAAAAATATTGTGTTAAGTGGAGAAGTCAGTAGTTTAGATAATATGAAAGCCGCTTATGATTTAGCGGAAGGCTATTTAGGTTCTTCTGCTGTGTTAGGTTCCGGCAGTCAGGCAAGTTCAATTAGTAGTCCAGACAGTAGCGTTAATTTCTCGGCAATCACATCTGCGCCTAAAGTGGATCCAAGTGGCAGTGCTTGTCCAAAAGTGATTAATTTGATGAGTGTGGGTGGGGCTCAACAAGTAATGCTAGATGTTAAGGTCGCAGAAATTGATCGTACAGTTTTAAAAGGCTTAAATATTAAATTTAGCGCTTTACAAGCATCGAATAATTTTTCAGTTGGCGCCGTTAATGGTGGGGGGTTATTTGATGCAAGTGGTATCGGAAACGTTTTAGCCCCACATAGTTTTGATGCAGGTGCTTTATTTTTGCAATCCATTAGTGGTGAATTTTTATTTAATTTAACGATAGATGCTGCTAATCAACAGCAGTTAGCCAAAATATTAGCGCAACCTACCTTAACTACCTTATCGGGTCAAACGGCTACTTTTATTTCGGGAGGGGAGTTTCCCATACCGGTTCCGCAGTCTATTGGTAGTGGGTTAGGCACAATTACCGTTGTTTTTAAAGAATATGGTATAGGGTTAAAGTTTGTACCGGTTGTTTTAGATTCTGGGCGCATAAATTTAAATTTACATGTCAGTGTTAGCGAGTTATCTAATGATGCCGCCATAATTGCTGATGTAGGCAGTGTTACAAAACAATATGCTATACCCTCATTAACTAAGCGTGAAGCGAGCACAACCTTAGAATTGGCAGATGGCCAAACTATGAGTATTGCTGGCTTAATTAATGAGAAATTGCAGGAGAATGTTAATAAATTTCCTGGCTTGGGAGATATCCCTGGCTTAGGAGCATTGTTTAGAACCTCTAAATTTAAAAAAGATACTACCGAATTGGTCATTTTTGTGACACCCCGTTTAGCAAAGCCTGTTTTAGCAAAGAATGCTGTTATACCAACGGATAACTTTAGCGAGCCAAATGATGTAGATTTTTATGTCTTAGGCAGAACGGAGGGTAGGGTTTTATCTAAACCATTACGCCCAAACAACACCAAAATCATCAATAACCAAGGTGGCTTAGACGGTGATTATGGTCAACAGTTAATCGAGAGGAATTAAACATGCAATTATTTCATATAGATAAAGTTATGATAATTTTGGGATTAGTTCAAATAACGGCTTGTACTGAATGGGACTCGGTTCCTAGAGTGGTTGATCAGCATTATGGGCAAGCTTATCATGCGATGCTTAATAATCAGGCCTTATGTCCTGAGCAAGGTGCAGCAGTTAAAGGATCAAAATTATGTCCTAAACATGCTGATATTTCTGCTATTGATGGGCAAAAAGCTCAAGAAATTGTTAAAGCGTATCGTCAAGGTTCAACTAATTCAATTGAAAATGCTAAAAGAGGCGTGGTATTTGATTCTAAAACTGTCGGTGGTGGTGCGGGTACGGGTAATTAGGTGTGTTTACTATGATGAATTTAACTTATAAACAAAAAGGTGCAGAGATCATTGAATTTGTGCTTATTTTGCCATTTTTGTTATTTATCCTATTTGGCATTATGGAGTTTGGCATAGTGCTTTACGATAAAGCGATTATCACTAATGCCAGTCGGGAGGGCGCTAGATCAGGAGTCGCATTTAAATGTCCATTATTGACCACCGCTCAAATCCAGGCTGTGGTTAATAATTACAGTACTGGATTAGTATCATTTGCATCAACTAAAGCCGTGCCCGTTATTACTGTTATCCCCGCACCACCTTCCACAATTACAAATTGTGGGGCAAACTCAGGTACACCACTCAAGGTGACTGTAAGTTATAGCTATCAGTTTTTAGTGTTTGGGAATTTGTTTGGGCTATTAGTGCCGGGATTTAGTAATCCACTTATTTTGTCTGCCACAACGGTGATGAATTATGAATAAATCTTTTAAAACTCATAAACAAATAGGTGCAAGCTTAGTGCTAACGGTCATGATGACGACGGTTTTATTGGGTTTTTTTGCACTAGCTATTGACGTGGGTTATTTATTTGTAATGCGTAATCAACTCCAAAATGCGGCAGATACCGCCGCATTATCGGGTGCAAACTCTTTATATCCTTTAGTCTCTAGTAATCCAAACTGGAGTTTAGCCAGTTCAAAGGCTACAACAGCGGTACAGCAGAACAGAGCGGATAATAGTGTTCTCGCATCTGGCACCATTATCACCGGGTATTGGAATATAACAGGTTCACCCACTGGGCTACATGCAAGCAAAGTAGATGTAAATAATGATTATCCAGCCGTAGAAGTAACTATTACAAAATCAGGCATCAATGGCGTTGTGAATGCTTTCTTTTCTGGCGTGTTAGGCATTAAGACCTTTAGCCCTAGTGCAACAGCTGTTGCAGTAGCGGGGATTAGTCCGAGTAGTACAAAAGAAAATATTTTACCGTTCGTTATACAGGGGTGTGTGTTTGGCTTAGGTGCGAATGGTTCGGGCAAGATAATAAATCCGGTTGGGGAGTATCAGATTGATAGGCCTTATGGGCCGACAGGTTCAACTTGCAATACTGGACAATGGACACCTTTACAAGCAACAAAAGATCAATCTGATAAAACCATACAGAATATTATTGCGGCTTTGAGTGCTGGGGGAACGAGTTCTAAGACTTTTTCGATTGGAGATGAACTTTTTCTGCAATCAGGAACTAAAGCTAATTTATATAATTTGTTGGGCGATTGTAGCGTCGCGGGTAATGGAAAATGTGGTTATGTTAGGGCGGCTATTACCTGTCCGATTACGGGTTCATGTGATACCGATGTAACTGATGTCGTTCAAAAAATTGTCGGATTTGCATGTGTAAAGGTGGTTGATTCTAGCGGGAAAGGCAATCCTAAAACTATTACTTTTCAAGTGGTGCCTCAAACTGACCCTAACTATAAAATTAATTGCAGTATGCATGATTCTAGTGGTATTGGGCCTCAAGGTGGGGCAACTATACCGCCAAAGATAGTTAATTATTCGGGAAATATCTATTAATTATGCGCGAGCAACAGATGTTAGTGCTTATGACTAAATTAGGTCGACTTGTTGTTATATAACAAACTATGAATATGCCAGAAAAAATAAATCTAGTTTTAGTGGGTGCTGAGCAATCAGTTTTAGATAAGCAACTAACTTTGCTTTCAGTACAAGATGCAAGCCATTGCAAAGTCATGTGTAATAGAACGCTTAATGGTTCTTTGGATTTAAATCATTTGGATGAACAGACGATCCTAGTCGTAAATTTAACGCCAAATGGTTCAAAAGAATTAAGCTTTTTGGAAACTTTACCTGCTAAGAAAGCGGCCATTATTATTGTAGGTGATCAGTCGAATACCGCTTTATTAAGTCAAGCTTTACGCTTAGGTGTTAAAGATTTTATAGATTTTGAAACCTATCAAGATAAGTTTTCGGTGGTTATTGAAACGACAAAAAACAATATGATTAGCCTTGTAAATAGTACCGAAAATAAACGCATGAATGTTATTGTCAATGCAAAAGGCGGCAGTGGAGCAAGTTTTATAGCGAGTAATGTGGCTTATCTGTTGGCCAATGAGGCTAAAGTAAAAGTAGCATTGCTGGATCTTGATATGCAGTTTGGCACTATTGGGTTAAATTTCGATAGAAATCCGCAGTATAAGTTTATGGAAGTTTTAGAATCATTAGGCGATTTAGATGCTTATTCATTAGAGGCATATATCACTAAATATACCCAAAACCTTAGTTTAGTTTTGCCGTCACCTTCTGAAGTTATTCTGCCTGGAGAGGTTGACGTTAAAAAGATGCTTAAATTACTTGAGTTATTAAAAGTTAATTATCATCAGATTGTAATTGATATACCACGCTTAATTGATCCTGTTTCAAATATGGTTATGCAGAATGCCGACTTTATTGTACTTGTTGTTCAACAAGGGTTGGTTCAGTTTAGAGATGCAAAAAGGTGGGTACATATACTTAATAAAGATTTAGAAGTGCCTTTAGAGAAAATAATTTTAGTGATTAATCGATATGACTCTAATAATAGTATGCGAATTTCTGACCTTAAGGAAATGGTCAATCATGATGGTATTTATACCGTAGCTAATGATTTTGAAAGAGTTGCAAAGGCATCTGATGTAGGAGTGCCTTTATGTCAATCTTTTCCTCATGCGAAGATATCAAAAGATTTAAAACTATTGGCTAAAAATTTATCAGGCATAAATTTTTATGAGACTAAGAAAAATTTGTTTAATTTGTATGGCTTAATTTCATAAGGCCCGGTGGTTAGTCCAATTAGCCTGAAACTGATGGCCTAAATATACGAGGGTTTAGTTGTTGAGAATCATCTATGTAATATCAGTTCTAAAACCAGTTTACTGCCAAAGTAAGCTAATAATAAGAGTAAAAAACCCACTAGCGTCCATTTGATAGCAGTGAGACCTCTCCATCCATAAAAGTTTCTGCCCAATAATAATCCCGTAAAAATAATCCATGCTAATAGCGATAAAACAGTTTTATGTACTAAATGTTGGGCAAATAAATCCTCAATAAATAAGAATCCAGTCCCCAGTGAAATAGTAAGAAAAATAATCCCTGTTGTTAACATTTGAAACAATAAAGATTCCATAGTTTGTAATGGCGGTAATGACTGGATAATTTTTTTGGGTGGATGGCTTTTTAATTGCTGATTTTGAAACGCGAGTAAAATAGCCTGTATAGCGGCTATATTTAAAAGGCTAAAAGCAATAATAGATGTCAAAATATGTGCGCTCATTGCCCAGTTATGCTGAGTTAGTGTTTGGGTGTTTTCAGGGGAATTTAATTCTAAAGCTAACATGCCGGCTGCGATTGGAAAAATTGCAACACCTAATGTTTCAACCGGTTTATTGAGAGAGGCAATTGATAATAATAAGGCTACTATCATCGCAATTAAGGAGCCGGTATTAAAAAATCCAAAGTTAAAGCCAGTATTTAGCTGGAAATTTAATCCTATAAATATAAGGTGTGTGCAGACACCTATCCATCCAAAATAAGTTGCAGTTTGTTTTGCACGATTTTTATTAATATTCTGAACGATGAGGAAGGCACTACTCAGGTAAGTGCATATTGAAATAATGGCAATTACAGTTATATTCATTGTATGTGTTAGGTATTAGCCAGCAATGTGTAACTTGGATTTTGTAAAGTTAGTCTACAGGGTTTAAATTATTCTGTCATTGCAACGAGTGCAAAGCTATTCATTGATATGTTAATATAGCCGATTAAATAATTCTAACGCATTTTTACAGGCGCGTAGTTTCCTTAGTTTATATAACAAAGACAGCGATATGTTTGATAATTTAACCGATAGATTAAGTAGTACGCTTAAAAAACTAAAGGGTCAGGGGCGTCTGACTGAAGAAAATATAAAAGATGCATTGCGTGAAGTGCGCATGGCCTTACTTGAGGCCGATGTATCTTTATCAGTCGTCACCGATTTTATCGAGCGCGTTAAAGAAGGTGCTTTAGGTCAAGAGGTTCAGGCTAGCTTGTCGCCCGGTCAGGCGATGATTAAGTTAGTGCAGTCTGAGCTAGTTAAGGTGATGGGTGAGGCTAATGAAAGTCTTAACCTAAATGCTCAGCCACCTGCAGTAATCTTAATGGCTGGTTTGCAAGGTGCTGGTAAAACAACTACCGTTGCTAAACTGGGTCGTTGGTTACAAGAAACTCAAAAGAAAAAAGTAGGTGTGGTCAGTGCTGACATTTATCGTCCAGCGGCTATTAAGCAATTACAAATGTTGGCTGATGAATTAAAACTCGATTTTTTTGAGAGTGATTTATCTCAACAACCAGTTGATATTGCCAAGAATGCAATCGATTCGGCAAAGAAAAAATTCCTAGATGTAATCATTATCGATACGGCAGGTCGTTTGCATGTTGATGATGAAATGATGGGCGAAATTAAAGCGTTACATGCGGCAATTAATCCAATTGAAACCTTGTTCGTTGTTGACTCAATGACGGGTCAAGATGCGGCTATTACGGCAAAATCTTTTAATGATGCTTTACCTTTAACCGGTGTGATTTTAACTAAAGCCGATGGTGATGCAAGAGGCGGTGCCGCGCTTTCTATTCGACATATCACGGGTAAACCTATTAAATTTATAGGTGTCGGTGAAAAAACCAATGCTTTAGAACCGTTCTATCCCGATCGTTTAGCTTCAAGAATTTTAGGCATGGGTGACGTGCTTGGGCTTATTGAAGAGATTGAACAAAAAGTTGATAAGGAAAAAGCCGAGAAGTTAGCTAGAAAAATTCAAAAAGGCAAAGCTTTTGATTTAGAGGATTTTCGTGAGCAGTTACAACAAATGCAAAGTATGGGCGGTGTTGGTTCTATGTTGGATAAGTTACCCGGCATAAATAGTGTTCCACAAGAAATGAAAGATAAAGTTAACGATAAAATGTTAGCCCGTCAAATCGCCGTGATTAATTCAATGACGATGAAAGAACGTCGTTATCCGGATTTAATTAAAGGCAATCGTAAAAAACGTATCGCAGCAGGTAGTGGTCAAGAAATACAAGATGTTAATCGTATTTTGAAGCAGTTCTTGATGATGCAAAAAATGATGAAGAAATTTAAATCTGGCAATATGGCCAACATGATGCGTGGAATTAAAAGTAATGTGCGTGGTATGAGAAGGTGATTTTATTGGGGTTTTTAACGGCTTAAATATGTTAAGTGTTGATTATTTTCAATTTCTTCTTCACATATGTTAAAAATCGCGTAAAATGGTCAGATTAAATTTTTGATTAAATGTTTTTTTGAGGAAAATAGATGGTAACCATTCGTCTTACAAGAGGCGGCGCTAAAAATCGCCCTTTTTATCACGTTGTAGTAACTGATAGCAGAAGTGGTCGTGATGGCCGTTATATTGAACGTATCGGTTTTTTTAATCCTTTAGCTCGTGGTAACGAAGAAAGATTACGTTTAGATAGCGAACGTGTTGAATACTGGAAATCTAATGGTGCCCAACCATCAGAACGGGTAGCAAAGTTAATTAAAGACGCAATTAAAGCAGCAGCATAAGGCTTGAGTAAAGCAAATGATATAAGCGTTGGAAAGGTTTCTGGCGTTTTTGGGATTAAAGGGTGGGTAAAAGTTTTTTCCTACACTGAGTCCAGAGAGAACATATTAAGTTATTCTCCATGGCTGCTTAAAAAAGGCAGTGAAACAAAAGTTTTAAAAGTTGTTGATGGTCATTTTCAGGGAAAGCTATTAACAGCTCAGCTTGAAAGTGTTAATGATAGAGATCAAGCTGCTGCCATGATGGGGTGGGAGATTTTTATCAAAGCAGAGCAGTTACCAAAGCCTCGCCAAGGCGAATATTATTGGTCTGACCTGATTGGTTTAAAGGTTATAACTCATTTAGGTGTAGAGTTTGGCGTTATCGACAGTTTATTAGAAACCGGTGCAAATGATGTGGTTATTGTTAACGGTGAGCGAGAACGGGTTATTCCTTTCTTGCAAGGCGTAACAATATTAAGCATAGATTTGGATTTAGGCATAATGACTGTAGATTGGGATCCGGATTTTTAATGACGTTGATGCGTTTTGATGTAATCAGCTTATTTCCTGAGATGATAACAAATTCTGCAAGTTACGGAGTAACTGGCAGAGCAATTGAACGCGATATAGTCAGTTTGTCGGTATGGAATCCTAGAGATTACACTCAAGACAGACATAAAGCTGTTGATGATCGACCTTATGGGGGAGGCCCTGGAATGGTCATGAAGTTTCAGCCCTTGCATGATGCCGTTTATCAAGCAAAAAGCGCAGGGAGTCAGGACGCTAAGGTTGTTTATTTAAGTCCACAAGGCAAACCGATTACACAAGCATTATTGACAGAGGCGTGTAATGTTTCGCAATTGATTTTAGTTGCAGGACGTTATGAGGGAGTTGACGAACGCTTTGTTAACAAGGATTGTGATGATGAATGGTCTATTGGCGATTACGTTATTAGTGGTGGTGAACTAGCTGCCTTAATAGTGATTGATGCAATAACACGTTTATTGCCAGGTGTTCTAGGGCATGAAGAGTCAGCTCAGCAAGACTCTCATATGAATGGCCTGTTAGATTATCCACATTTTACGCGACCAGAAGATCTTGAAGGTTATCAAGTTCCAGATGTTTTGTTGAGTGGTAATCATGCTGAAATAGATGTTTGGCGTATGAAGCAGGCTTTGGGCAGAACTTGGCAAAGACGTCCAGATTTGTTAGAAAAAAAGAATTTAAGTGCAGTGCAGAGTAATCTGCTGCAACAATTTAAAAATGAAGTTGAATAGGGTGTGTGATGAGCAATATTATTGATGTATTGGAAAAAGAACAATTAAAAGAAATTCCTGAGTTTAACCCAGGTGACACTGTCGTCGTTCAAGTTAAAATTAAAGAAGGCGATCGTGAAAGAGTACAGGCTTTTGAAGGCATTGTGATCGCAAAGCGTAATCGTGGTTTGAACTCTGCATTCACAGTAAGAAAAATTTCACACGGTACGGGTGTTGAACGTGTATTTCAAACACACAGTCCTTTAATCAGTGAGATTACTGTTAAACGTCGTGGTGATGTTCGTCGTGCTAAATTGTATTACTTACGTGATTTAACCGGTAAAGCAGCACGTATTAAAGAAAAACTTTAATACGCAATTTATTGGTATACTTAAAAAAGGCAGCTTACGCTGCCTTTTTTTATGTTTAAAAATATTCCCTTAAACGGTATGATTAAATCTTTGCCCTGTAAATATGCCTAAACAAGAAAAAACATTAACGATGACAGTGCTCATGACACCTGATATGGCAAATTTTTCAGGTAATGTGCATGGTGGATCTTTATTAAAATTACTCGATCAAGTGGCTTATGCTTGTGCTGCTAAATATTGTAAAAGTTATGTGGTAACTGCGGCATTAGATCAAGTATTTTTTAAACAACAAGTTAATGTGGGTGAATTAGTTTCGTTTTTTGCTAGAGTTAATCATGTAGGACGATCCTCAATGGAAGTGGGTGTTAAGGTTGTTGCTGAAAATTTACGCACTAATGAAAAAAGACATACCACCTCTTGTTACTTTACTATGGTGGCCATTGATGAAAATGGAAAGTCATTTGAGGTGCCTCGGTTAGTTTTAGATACAGAAGCAGAAAAGAAACATTATGTCGCTGCTGAGTTGCGTAGAAAAATGCGCCAAGAGAGTTTAGAGAAAAGCCGTGCACTCTATGTTGAATTATCAGAGGAAGAGTTTTAAGTGGGTCTACAAGAGAATTTTGAACAACTACCTTTAAAAGATTTTGCTGAAAAAGCGTATTTGGATTATTCCATGTACGTTATTTTAGATCGTGCATTACCTAATATTGCGGATGGATTAAAACCTGTTCAGCGCCGCATCATCTATGCGATGTCAGAGTTGGGTCTGACTGCCCTTGCTAAATATAAAAAATCTGCTCGTACCGTCGGTGATGTATTAGGTAAATACCATCCGCACGGTGATTCAGCTTGTTATGAAGCCATGGTACTCATGGCGCAAAGTTTTTCTTATCGCTATCCATTAGTTGATGGTCAGGGTAATTGGGGATCACCTGATGACCCTAAATCATTTGCCGCTATGCGATATACCGAATCTCGCTTAACGGGTTATGCTAATACCTTATTAAGTGAGTTAGGGCAAGGTACGGTTGAATGGGCTGATAATTTTGATGCGACTTTAAAAGAGCCTGAATTATTACCGGCAAGATTACCCAATATATTACTTAACGGTACTATGGGTATAGCGGTAGGTATGGCTACCGATATACCACCGCACAATCTAAGAGAAGTCGCGGCCGCTTGTATTCAGTTATTAGATGAGCCTGATAGCTCATTAGAAACCTTATTCACGCATATTAAAGGTCCAGATTATCCCACTGAAGCCGAAATTATTACCTCCGCTGAAGATATACAAAAAATGTATATCACCGGTGGCGGATCTATAAAAATGCGCGCCCTCTATGAGGAAGAAGATGGCGTTATTATCATCACTGCTTTGCCTCATCAAGTGTCTGGCGCTAAATTGCTAGAACAAATAGCCGCACAAATGTTGGCGAAAAAATTACCCATGATCGAAGATTTAAGGGATGAGTCAGATCATGAAAATCCAACGCGTTTGCTCATCATTCCAAAGTCTAAACGTATAGATGTTGATGTGGTGATGTCGCATTTATTTACGACGACAGATCTTGAGAAAAGCTATCGTGTCAATATGAACATGATAGGTTTGGATGGTAAACCTAAGGTAAAAGGGTTAAGAGAAATATTAGTTGAATGGTTAGCGTATAGAACAGAAACTGTGCGTAGGCGTTTGCAATATCGATTAGATAAAGTATTAGCGAGATTACATATATTAGATGGTTTGTTAATCGCCTATCTAAATATAGACGAAGTCATTGCGATTATTAGGAATGAAGAATATCCAAAGCCGGTCTTGATAGAACGGTTTGGCTTAACCGATATTCAAGCGGAGGCCATTTTAGAATTAAAGTTAAGACATCTTGCTAAGCTTGAGGAAATGAAAATCCGTGGCGAACAAGACGCTTTAGAAAAAGAACGCGCGGCCTTAGAAAAAACCTTAGGGTCAAAATTATTGTTAAATCGTTTAATAAGAAAAGAAATTGAACGCGATGCAGAACAATATGGTGATGAGCGTCGCTCACCCATCGTTTCAAGAGTTGCGGCAGTTGCCTTAGAAACCACCTCATTAATTAGTAATGAACCTTTAACGATTATCTTGTCTCAAAAGGGTTGGATAAGATCGGCTAAAGGGCATGATATTGATGTGGAAAGTCTCAACTATCGCTCGGGTGATAGTTATTTAAGTGCAGTCAAAGGCCGATCTACACACGCTATATATTTACTGGATACCACAGGTCGAGCTTATAGTACTTCTAGTCATGATCTACCCTCAGCTAGAACCCAAGGTGAACCCTTAACGGGAAGATTTAATCCGCCTGCAGGTGCTTTATTTAGCCATTTAATAACCGGTCATCCAGATGATTGGTATGTACTAGCCAGTCATTACGGCTACGGTTTTAGAGTACAGTTAAAAGAATTGGCCAGTAAAAATAAAGCAGGCAAATTACTCATCACCTTACCTGAAGGCGCTAAAGTTATAAAGCCAGAATGGGTCCAAAGTGAATCTGACTTATTAGCCGTAGTGACATTGCAAGGTCGATTGTTGATATTCCCCGTAGCAGAGTTACCTGCCTTAACGCGTGGTAAAGGGAATAAATTAATACAAATACCCCTAGGTGATTTAAGCTCAGGAACGGATGCAGTGGTCGCTGCATTGCCTATTCCAGAAAACAGCAATTTAAAAGTTATCTCTGGTAAGCGCTTCTTAAGTTTAAAACCCCTTGATATTGCTCATTACACAGGTGCTAGAGCGAAACGAGGTTTGCATCTCCCTAGAGGCTTTCAACGTGTTGATGGTTTAGAGTTGGAATAAATTATTTAAATTTAAATATGTCTTAACCTAAAACTCAATTCTTAGATTTTAGGTTTATGTTAAAATTACTATCTATAAGCCCCGGTAGCTCAGTTGGATAGAGTGGCCCCCTCCTAAGGGGCAGGTCGGACGTTCGAATCGTCTTCGGGGCACCAATAGAAAGTAGATAAAATTAATTTTGGATACTTTATGTCTACACATCGTCCTGTGGTACTTTCATTTTCTGGTCATGACCCTAGTGGGGGGGCCGGAGTTCAAGCGGATATAGAAACGCTCGTTAGTCATCAATGCCATTCCGCTAGTGTTATCACCGCATTAACTGAGCAAGATACGCGTAACGTTATTAAGTTAATCCCCCAAAGCCCAGAAGATATCATTGCACAAGCGAATAGGATTTTGACTGATTTAACGGTTAATGCCATTAAGATTGGATTAATTGGGCATCATGAGACGGTGTATGCCATTCATGAGATTTTAAAAGCCCATCCGCAACTCCCTGTTATTTTAGATCCTGTTTTAGCGGCGGGTGGTGGTACCGAATTATCGAATGATCATTTAATAACAGAAATCGTTGAGCTCTTATTGCCCTGCACCACGGTATTAACACCAAATAGTGAAGAAGCTCGCCGTTTGATAGGGCTAGATGATCTAGAAGAGTGTGGTTTAGAGTTGTTGGCTCAAGGGTGTGAGTATGTCTTAATTACCGGTACGCACGAATCAACACCGGCGGTGAGTAATCAGCTGTTTTATGATAATCAAATTTGGGAAACTTATACTTGGGATAGATTGCCACACAGTTATCATGGCTCGGGTTGTACTTTAGCGACCAGTATTGCGGCTTTAATCGCCCATGGTTTAGAGCCGATTCAGGCGGTAATGGAAGCACAGGAATATACCTGGAATTCTTTAAATGATGCCTATAGACCTGGTAATGGTCAATTTATTCCCAATCGTTTATTTTGGATGGAGGATGAATCTTGAAGTTTCCAGCCAAAGGGCTGTATGCCATTACGCAAACTGATAACAAGTCTGCAGATACCATCATTAAAGAAGTGGTTGCCGCCATTAAAGGGGGTGCCGTTGTTGTGCAATATCGAGATAAAAATCCAGTGAATGCGATTGCTTTGGCCGCCCAATTAGTTAAGGTTTGCCACGAATATCATGTGCCCTTATTGATTAATGATGATGTGGATTTAGCTATGGCCGTTGGGGCCGATGGTGTACATATCGGTAAAGAAGATGGCGCAATTGCTTATGCGAGAGATCGCTTAGGTGCAGAAGCCATTATTGGTGCATCTTGTTATAACGCCGTAGAACGTGCTTTAGAAGCCCAAGCGCAAGGTGCAACTTATGTGGCTTTTGGGCGGTTTTTCCCTTCCAATTCAAAACCTTTAGCCGCCCCCGCTGAATTAACAACTCTGCAAGCTGCAAAACTTAAAATCTCCGTTCCTACTGTTGCTATAGGTGGCATATTGCCAGAAAACGCCGGGCAATTATTAAACGCAGGTGCTGATTTATTAGCGGTTATTGGTGGGCTTTTTGATAAAGATGATATTGAGGCATCTGCTCGGCAATATAAGGCATTATTTGAGCCTAAAAGCTAAGAAGCGAGTTTTATGAGACATTGGGCTTTAAATATAACTCGGCACTCAGGTGCTGAGTTCGTAATTTATTTTAATTGATTTTGTATGCATGTCTATTCGATAATCCATTGTAACTATTCTTCTGTGTATTAGGGTTTATTATTTCTGTTCAGCAACAATAGATTCTTTAAACCAAGCCTTAGTCCATTGACTTTCTAAGGCATGATCAATCATAGGTGCGGGGTAAGGGCCGGCTTGGTGCTTTTTATCCCATTGATGAATTGTTTTAGGCGGGTAGCCTTTTAGTTCCGGTACCCAGTGGTAGATATACTCACAGTCAGCGTCAAACTTTTGTTGCTGTAACCAAGGGTTAAAGATTCTAAAATAAGGCTGAGCATCGCAACCTGTCGAGGCGGCCCACTGCCAATTGCCGTTATTAACACAAGGATCGTAATCGACTAAATGTTGGGCAAAATAACGCTCGCCCCAACGCCAACTGATATGTAAATCTTTAACTAAAAATGATGCCACAATCATTCTGACTCGGTTATGCATAAAGCCGGTTTGATTGAGTTCTCTCATACCCGCATCCACAATAGGAAAGCCCGTTCTACCTTCTGCCCAAGCTTTAAAATGTTCAATATTGTTTTGCCATGGTAAGTGGTCAAACTTATCAATAAAGGCATGTCCAAATACTTTAGGAAAGTGATAGGCAATATGGGTAAAAAAGTCTCGCCAATAAAGTTGGCGTAATAAAGGATGCTCTGAACCCAGTGCTTCAACAATCGCGTAATAAGCTTCTCTCACTGAACACGTACCAAACTTTAAATGTGCAGATAATTTGCTGGTGCTATTAAGCTTAGGGAAGTCTCGGGTATGGGGGTAATCGGCTTGCGCGTCTATATTTTCTAAAATTGATAGTGCTTGTTGGCGACCCCCCATAATAGTGGCTGTTTCACAAGTACTCTTTGGAAAATTTAGATCGGCTAAATTAATACTGCTTTTGGGGGGTAACACGTTTTGTTTAGAGAGTACTTCAGGTAAGGGAACTGGAAATCGAGAAGCATTATTGTAAAAAGCCGTAAATACTTTATAAGCAGTTTGATCTTGTTTAAGCGCTTGTTCAGGTTCCGTTAACAAGGCATCGGCAACCCCATGGAGTTTAAGACCCAGTTGGTTGCAGTTGAATTCAAGTTGATAGTCACGTTGTCGGCTATAGGGCGTGTAATCACGATTAATAAACACGGCCTGTATACCATGCTCTTTAATTAACTGCTTTAAAACGTTTTCAGGCGTGTCATGGTATAAACCTAATTCTGCATTGATATCAGTCATTTGTTGCTGAAGATCTTTTAAAGACTCCAACATAAATTGTAGACCCGGTTTGCTTTGGTAGGGATGGTCGTTGATTTGCTTAGGATCGAATATAAAACCACAGAGTACGTGGTCTGATTGCTTAAGCGCTAGATTAAGGCCTGTGTTGTCTTGTAAACGCAAATCACGCCGAAAGATAAAAAAAGATGTTGAATAAGTCGGCATTTAGGATGTAGTGAACAACAGCATTAAGCGATCCTTTTAGCTAATTAAATTAGCTTTTTGTAATTGTGCACGTAGGGCTTCAATGCGTTTGTGATTAATTCCAAAATCAATGTGTCCTGTTCGAGAGGCGGTCCGGACATGGATAGCATTGTTTTCTTTATCCAAACAAAAGTCAATGTCATCAACAAACTTAAAAATTAAGCTGGTCACCTCAGCATGTATATTGTCAGCGCTATCATGGGTGATAACCATACGGCTTTGCTGACGTAAAGAATCTTTTAAACTGGACCATGCTTTATCAGACTCAGCTTTAATCTTAAAGGGTTGAATGTAATGTTTGCTTTCAACCGTTTCACTGGTTAAACAGTTAGGAATTTCTTGGCAAGGGGGTAACAGTTTCTTCGCAATGGTATCTGCATGACTGGCGCCGCTAAGCGACATAAAAAGCATATAAAAAAATATTTTTAAAGTCATAAGAATGTACCACTGATCATTATTTAAAAAAAAATCAGAGATTAATTTTCCATAAATTTTAAAAGAGTCAAATGCAATTTAATAAATAAGTGCTTGAATTTAATTCCATATTTATAGTGTGGTTAAAGGAGGCTTAGGCAATTTTAATTTGCTAGTTAGCAAATTTGAGTTACATTAGCGCTGAGGTTACATTTATCTTAGTTTAGATTTCATAATTATAATCGTCAAAGACTGCAACAGAACTGTATGTCTATACAAGGCGAATTTAAGTTGAGTTACCCTCAACTGGGAGAGGTACCGTAGTGCAGATTAAATTTCCTTTTGATTCATCTTCACCTATATCGGGTGAGGCCTCTATTAAAATTAATAGATCCATCTCTGATGTGTTTTCTTTTATTGGAGAAAGATTCTACGAAAATTATCCAAAATGGGCGCCAGAAGTTGTTGAGCTAGAACCTTTAGATGGTGAACAACTGTTTGTGGGAGCCAAAACTAAACAAGTTAGAGCTGATCAAGGCGCCCTAGTAGAATCAGTATTTGAAATTACTGATTACGAGCCAGTGGTTAACTTAACGTTTAAAGGCATCGATGAGCCTTATAAACATGAATACTTTCTGCAATCTATCGATGAGTCAGATTCTACAGAGTTAACTTTTCGATTTGAATTATCTGAGATAGAGGTCTTTATGAGACCTTTTCAAAAATTGATTCGGGCCTCTATTGAAGAAGGCGCTGAGAACACGGTAGAAAATATTAAAAATTTGATGGTCGCTTAAGCATATTAAGTGAGTTACTAAGAATAAATACTAAAGAATTGGAGTTATAAATGCCTTTTATTGTCGAAAAAGATAGCGGATTGATACCACAAGTCCTATCAGCCATTTTAGATGAGTGTGTGAACGGAGTCACCTTAGCCGATCCGGATTTAGAAGATGCGCCTATTATTTATGCGAATAAAGCCTTCGAGCGTTTAACGGGTTATGGGCAAGAAGATATTATCGGCTTAAATTGTCGATTTTTGCAGGGAGAAGATAGGGATCAAGCGGCTAGATATATTATTTCAGAAGCCATGAAGAAAGATGAGGGTGTAGAAGTTACCCTAAGAAATTATAAGAAAGATGGGACTTTATTTCATAATCGCTTAAAAATAACACCCTTATTTGATAAGAAAAACCGAGTTATTTATTATCTGGGTGTGCAATATGACATTACGCAGCAAGTTGACTCTAATAATGAAATTAAAGAACTCAATGCCTTGTTAAGTGCTATCGGTGCAAAATAAAACTATACCTTGATGAGAGTGATACGCAAATGAATGCGACTGAAGTAGAAACCGTTTCGACAAATGGTGGCTTGTATTTTAACGAGGCTTTATTTGGTTTGGCCATCGTTGCCTTTATTGTGCTGGTGGTTATGGAAAAGAAGCATCCGTTTCGAGAGTTTCCAGCCAAGATTTTTAAAGAATCTTTTTCTACCAATACCACCGCATTCCTAGTTAATAATTTGATACTGAGTACGCTCAGTGCTTCTTCATTATTTTTAGTGGCTCAGCAATTTGCTTCACATGGATTACTCAGTGGACTAGACAATGGCCCCATCAAGTGGGTGTTGGCCTTTGCTCTTTTTGATTTAGCAATCTATGTTTGGCATTTTGTGAGTCATAAATCTGAATATTTGTGGCGTTTTCATAAAGTCCATCACAGTGATAAGGGCTTTAATGTCTCTACGGGTTTTAGGTTTCATGTATTCGATCTATTGATAGAGATAGTTTACAAATGTGTATTTGTTGTGGTGATTGGAGTGGATGCCTATCTGGTATTATCCATTGAAATTGTTGAATTATTTTTTATCTTATTTCATCATGCCAATATTCAAGTACCTAATGAAGATAAAATCTCTAACGTTTTTATCACACCATCATTGCATAGAACGCATCATTCTAAAAAGCGTTCAGAACATGACAGCAATTATGGCATTGTATTTTCTTTTTGGGATAGATTATTTGGTACGCGCAAAGAATTAGTGCCTGAGCATATCGGTTTAGATATTATCCAAGCGGACAATTTTATTCAATTATTCTCTTTGGCTTTTATCACTGAAGTTAAGCTTAGAAAACTCTTAGGCAGAATCCCAAAAGGCAAGTCTAAATGATCATCAAAACGCATAAAAGTATTCCTAATTCTGAGATTACCGATCCCGTTGTTTTTAAACAGCGTCGGCAGTTAATAAAAGCCATGTTAGCTTTAGGCATAACTGGCTCTGCGATGTATTCGGATTTTTCTAATGCAAGCGAAGCTAAATGGCAGAATTTGCCTAAAGGCTATCAGCCCAAAGCAGCCTTAAACGCTACGTCGGCTGATATCGTTAAAAACCATACTAATTATTATGAGTTTAGTTATAACAAAACTGATTCGACTGCTTTAGCCCAGGCATTACCAATTGATCCTTGGTCGGTTGAGATTATTGGCGAAGTTGAGAAACCGGGCGTTTATCATTTAGAAGATTTATTAAGCCAACAAACGTTACAAGAATATATCTATCGATTTCGCTGTGTAGAAGCGTGGTCAATGGTCGTGCCTTGGATAGGCTTTCCTTTAGCGAGTTTATTAAATAAAGTACGCCCCTTATCGACCGCGCAATTTGTAAAATTTACCACCCTGCTTGACCCGAAGAGTATGCCAAATCAAGCCGATAGTCGACTATTGGAATGGCCGTATGTCGAAGGTCTAAGAATAGATGAAGCCATGCATCCCTTAACAATCTTAGCGACGGGTATGTATGGAGAGGCTTTACCTAAACAAAATGGAGCGCCTTTAAGATTAGTGGTGCCTTGGAAATATGGCTTTAAAAGTATAAAAGCTGTTGTAAAAATTGAATTGCTTAAAAGAGCGCCTTTAAGCACGTGGAGTAAATCCGCGCCGAATGATTATGGTTTTTATGCCAATGTAAATCCAGAGGTACCCCATCCACGCTGGAGTCAAAGTAGCGAACGTGTTTTAGGTGCGGGTTTTTTTACGCCACGCCGTAAAACAGAATTATTTAATGGTTACGCTGATGAAGTCGCTGCTTTGTACAGTAACATGGATTTGCGACATTTCTTCTGATGTTGGATCGTTTTTTAAAGCCGTATATCGTTTGTTTTAGCGTCTGCTTATTACCCTTATTGGGCATTGTTATCGATATGATATTCGATAATTTAGGACCTGATCCTATTCAAGCCTTACACATCCGCTTAGGCGATTGGTCATTACGTCTGTTATGGCTAACCTTGTGCGTTACCCCTATACAAAAGATGACGCAATGGCGGGGTATGGCGCAATATAGAAAGCTGCTGGGTTTGTATACTTTCTTTTATGCCAGTCTACATGTCATTGTATATTTATGGTTAGATCAAGGTTTGGCATGGGGTGCTATTGCCACCGATATTATTGAGAGTTCTTATATTTGGTTTGGGGTATCGGCGTTTGTCATTGTGTTGGCATTGGCAATTACCACACCCAAGGTGATGGTTAAACGGCTGGGTAGAAATTGGAAAAAATTGCATCGCAATATTTATATCGCTTCTATAGCCGTTATTATCCATTACTATTGGCAACTTAAAGGCAATATGGCAGAGCCTTTATTTTATTTACTTATCTTAGTTTTATTGTTGGGATTTAGACTAGCGGTCTGGTTTAAAAATCGTAAATTTACTAAAATGATGATTCCTACAACACGCAAGATTAAAGTAGTTAAAGTAGATTCTTCAGCCGATCAAACCTTAGCAGGACAATCTAAAACAATCGTGATCGAAGAAGTTGATACAGAAGCCGAAATATGAAAAAAATCCCTATTGGTATTAGTAGTTGTTTATTAGGCGAACTCGTTCGCTTTGATGGTTCTCATAAACGTGATTCTTATATCAACGGTACTTTAAGCCAGTATTTTGAGTTTAAATCCTATTGCCCAGAAGTGGCTATAGGTTTGGGGATTCCTCGTCCTACTATCCACTTGGTTAAAAAAAACGAAGAGATTCGTTGTGTGGGTATTAAAAATCCCGATCTAGATGTCACAGAACCCTTAACCCAATATGCGGCCAGTTTAAAAGAGAGTCATGCCGAACTCTGTGGCTATATCTTAAAAAAGGATTCGCCTAGCTGCGGTATGGTGCGCGTTAAAGTATTCTCTGGTAATCATCAACCGAATAGAGAAGGCTTTGGCATTTATGCTCAAGAAATGATGCGTAATAATCCCTTAATGCCCGTTGAAGAAGAGGGGCGCTTGGGTGATGCTGGTTTGCGTGAGAATTTTATTCAACGTGTTTATGTGTTACATCGTTGGAAAGCCTTATTAGCCGAGGGACTTACCCCGCAAAAACTAACCCATTTTCATGCGCGGCATAAATTAATTATTATGAGTCACGGTGATTATCGAGAACTGGGTCAGTTATTGGCGACAGTGACTAAAGAAAATGTCCAAGAAGTAGCGGAGCAATATATTGCCATCTTAATGCCCCTGCTTAAATCGGTAGTTAATCGGGGTCAGCATGTAAATGTGTTACAGCATATTCAGGGTTATCTAAAAAAAGAATTAGCGTCTGATGATAAAGCGGAGATGTGTGAGATTATCGAGCGTTATCGGCAGGGTGAGATTCCGTTAATTGTGCCCATTACCTTGCTTAAACATCATTTTAGAAAGTCGCCAGACACCTATATAGAAGAATCTTATTATATGTCGCCGTATCCACAAGAAATGCAGTTGATTAATAAGTTATAAAGGCCATGGCTAATATCTTAATTGTGGGCTGTGGCTCAATAGGTTTGCAGTTGGCAGAAGAACTGAGTGCAAAAGGCCATAGAGTCACAGGGCTTAAAAGAACGCCACCGACTGATGCATTATCGAATATTAACTTTTTTGCCGCTGATATAGCGTTAAAAAAACAATTGAAAGACTTACCCACAGATTTTGATGTGGTGTATTTTATCGTGTCACCTGATGGTCGTAACCCAGACAGTTATCAAGCGGTGTATGAACAGGGACTTAATAACTTATTGAATATTTTTAAGTTGGCTCATGTTAATCCACAGTGGATATTGGTGTCATCAACCAGCGTGTATGGCCAAACCCAAGGTGAATGGGTGGATGAATCGAGTATCACTGAACCAGAAAACATCACCAGTCGCTACATTAGACAAGCGGAACAGCAGTTAAGCTTATTAAATTCGCAGAATATCGTGGTGCGTTTTTCTGGGATATATGGGCCAGGTCGAGAATACTTAATAAGAATGGCTCAGCAGGTGAGTGCGGTTCAGCAACAGCCGCCTTATTACACCAATAGAATTCATCAAGCTGATTGTGTTGGGGTCTTAGTGTATTTGTTAGAGCAAAGTTTAGCGGGCGTGGACTTAGAGCAATATTATGTGGCCAGTGATAATGATCCTGCTCCATTATGGGAGGTCGTCTCATGGTTAGCCTCACAAATGCAATGTGAACCGCCAACAGTTAAATTAATTGAAGATCTGCCACAATTAAATAAACGCTGTAACAACCAAAGATTAAAAGCCTTAGGCTATGAGTTTAAATATCCAGATTATAAGTTGGGGTATGCTGAACTGATTTAAGAGTAGTTATTTCAATTCTTATTTTTGAGCACTACTCTTCTTTATCAAAACATAGACATTGTATCGGCACGATCAAGATTTGAATTGCCCTGGCCCAAACCTTAATCGGGCTGATGCAAATTTGAAATTAGCTTATCAAAATCTTAATCGTGCCGATGCACATTTGAAATTAGCTTATCAAAATATTAATCGTGCCGATGCACATTTGAAATTAGCTTATCAAAATCTTAATCGTGCCGATGCACATTTGAATTTAACTTATCAAAATCTTAATCGTGCCGATGCACATTTAGATTTACCTTATTCAAATCTTAACCGTATCGAAGT